>JAGRGD010000032.1 GCA_020445665.1 Rhodocyclaceae bacterium | reverse complement strand
TGGCGGCGGGCTTGGCGGCGGGCTTGGCGGCGGGGCCCGCCCCTTCGGCGGCCCCCGCCGGCAGGCGTTTCTCGATGGAGGCGTCTTCGGCCTTCAGGCTGGCGCGCAGGGCGCTGCGGGTCTTGGTGGTGGTGGCATTCATTTCTTTTTGGTCTCCAGCTCCTTCAACAAGGCCTTCACCAGGCCACGGACTTCCTCCTGGGCGCTGTCGGCTGCCCGACCCAGCTGGAACACCGAGCCGCCCACGAGCGCGCTCTCGGCGAACGCGTTGCGCTGGGCCAGCGCGGCGCCGGCCACCGGCAGGGAGAACTCGTGGAGAAAATCCACGATCTCGCCAGCCAGACGGGTGCGCAGCACACGATTCGGGAGCAGGAAGGCCTTGAGCGACTTGCGCCTCGCCTGCACCTGGAGGATCAGTTTCTCGACCGCGCGGGTCGACCACAGGTCGGTCGGGCTCGGCACCACCGGCACCAGGACCAGATCGGCTACCTCGAGCGCAGCGAGGGTGTTCGGATGTTCGATCGAGGGCGGACAGTCGGCCAGGACGAGACCGCGGCCCCCGGCCATCGCCCTCAGCCGATCGCCGGCGTCCTTGCCATCGACACCTTCGGCAACCGGGATGCCGGTGCCGGCTGCGGCGGCCAGTTCGGACCAGCGCAGGGCGCTCTCCTGCGGATCGAGATCGGCAATCGAGAATGACCGACCCTGCTCGGCCAGCCCACCCGCCATCTGCATGACGACCGTCGTCTTGCCGGCCCCGCCCTTCTGGGATACAACCGCCACAATCCGACCCGCCATCCAGCCCCCTGCCAGTTCGTAATATCGTAATACCGTAGCCCAAGGATACCGATCGATCAACCCGCTCCCAGCGCGTCACAGGACAGTCCGCCCATGAACATAATTGAAGTCTGGCAAGGCGATATTACGAAGCTTGCATGCGACGCCATCGTCAATGCGGCCAACCCGTCACTGCTCGGCGGCGGTGGCGTCGACGGCGCCATTCACCGCGCGGCGGGACCGGGGCTGCTCGAACACTGTCGGGGCATCGGCGGCTGCCCGACCGGCGAAGCGCGCATGACACCCGGCTTCGACCTCCCCGCAAGGTGGATCATCCATACCGTCGGGCCGGTGTGGCACGGCGGTTCGCGAGGCGAAGCGGCGCAACTCGCGGCCTGCTACCGCAACACCATCGCGCTTGCGCAGGCACACGACATTCGCACGATTGCGTTTCCAGCCATCAGTTGCGGGGTCTACGGCTATCCGCCCGAGGCGGCCTGCACCGTCGCGGTTCGCACCTGCAGGGAAATGACCGGCGACGATGCGCCGCCGGTCTCGATCAGGCTGGTGGCCTACGATCAGCACATGGCGGCCGTACTGGCCACCGTGCTGGCGCGGGAAGACTGATAGGCCGGCGCACGCCCGCGCACCGCCGCGACCGGCTCCGGCGCGGTGCGCCTGCAGGCGCACAGGGAACCGCCGGAGAGGCTCAGGCAGTCCTGCCGCCCCTGGCCGTCCAGCAAGGCGCCAGCATGCTCGGACAAGGGCGGGGTCTCGATGTGCAGCACGCCGAGGAAACGATCGACCGCCGCACGGGAACGGAAGACCGTCAGTCGTCCATCGCCGGCGCACAGCATGCGACCCGACATCGACAGCACGAAGCAATCGTTGTCGCCACAGCGCGCGGAAACCGGGTGAAGCTTGAGTTGGGAGCGATCCCGCCCCCAGCGGGGCCCGGCCGCGAGGTCGAGCCAGGTGACAGGCCTTGTGCAAGTGCCCATGTGTTCTCCTCCGATGTGTCGTACCCGGGACGGTGCCGAAATCCGGGTCGCCAACTTTGACCGCATCCTAGCCAGGGGACCTCGTGGCGCGGTTCTCTCGTTTGTAGATGCTGATTAGATCGCGTTGCCGGTGCGAATGCAATCTGCAAGTGCACAATTGATTGCTATCAATTTCAAGGACTTCGACGATCGCCATCGGGCCCAGCGGAGCGCCCCGCCCTTGGCTATACTCGCGAACTTCGCCACACCGAGAGGAGACACCGAATGAAGCTGGAAACCCTTGCCGTACATGGTGGATTCAAGGCCGACCCGACGACCCGCGCCGTTGCAGTGCCGATCTACCAGACCACCTCGTACGCCTTCGACGACACCCAGCACGGTGCCGATCTGTTCGACCTCAAGGTGCAGGGCAACATCTACACCCGCATCATGAACCCGACCCAGGACGTGCTCGAGCAGCGCGTCGCGGCGATGGAAGGCGGCATCGCCGCGCTGGCGCTGGCCTCGGGCCAGGCGGCGATCACCTATGCGATCCAGACCATCGCCGAGGCCGGCGACAACATCGTCTCGGCGGCGACGCTTTACGGCGGCACCTACAACCTCTTCGCGCACACCCTGCCCCAGTACGGCATCGACGTCCGCCTTGCCGACCACACCAACCCGGCCAGCTTCGAGCCGCTGATCGATGAGAAGACCAAGGCGATCTACTGCGAGTCGGTGGGCAACCCGCTGGGCAATATCACCGATTTCGAGGTGCTGGCCGAGATCGCCCACCGCCACGGGGTGCCGCTGATCGTGGACAACACGGTGCCGACGCCTTACCTGTGCCGCCCCATCGAGCACGGTGCCGACATCGTCGTCCATTCGCTGACCAAGTATCTGGGCGGTCACGGCACCTCGATCGGCGGCGTGATCGTCGACTCCGGCAAGTTTCCGTGGGCGGAGCACAAGGCCCGCTTCCGTCGCCTCAACGAGCCGGACGTGTCCTACCACGGCGTGGTCTATACCGAGGCGCTCGGCCCCGCCGCCTACATCGGCCGGGCCCGGGTGGTTCCGCTGCGCAACATGGGCGCCGCGATCAGCCCCTTCAACAGTTTCCTGATCCTGCAGGGCATCGAGACCGTGGCCCTGCGGATGGACCGGATCTGCGAGAACACCATGGCCGTCGCGCGCTATCTGCGCGAGCACGCCAAGGTCGGGTGGGTCAATTACGCCGGCCTGGAGGACAGCGGCGACCACAAGCTGGTGCAGAAATACATGGGCGGCCGCGCCTCGGGCATCCTGACCTTCGGCGTCCAAGGCGGACGCGAGGGCGGCGCGCGCTTCCAGGATGCGCTGGAGCTGGTGACCCGGCTGGTGAACATCGGCGACGCCAAGTCGCTGGCCTGCCACCCGGCCTCGACCACCCATCGCCAACTGGGGCCGGATGAGCTGGCCCGCGCCGGCGTGACCGAAGACATGGTGCGCCTGTCGATCGGCATCGAGCACATCGACGACATCCTGGCTGACCTGGAACAGGCGCTGGCCAAGGTGTGAGGCGTGGCGGGCGCAGCGCGCCTGCCTGCCGCGAATACGACAAGGCCACCGATCCGGTGGCCTTTTCTCATGGAACGGGGTTGCCGGCTTCGCCCGCCAGGGTCGAGCGGTTCTGTCGCATCCAGATCAGGAATTCGTCGGGCGCCATCGGTCTGCCGAACAGGAATCCCTGCATCTCGACGCAGCCCATCGACTGCAGCAGCGCGGCCTGCTCGGTCGTCTCGACGCCCTCGGCAATCGCCGCCATCCCCGAGCCCTGGGCGAGCCGCAGGATGGTCTGGACGATGCCGCTGCGTGCGTTCTCGTCGGTCAGCTGGGCGACGAAGCTGCGATCGACCTTGAGGCGGTCGATGGGCAGGCGCGTCAGGCTCGACAGGGACGAGAAGCCACAGCCGAAGTCGTCCAGCGCGATCCGCACCCCGAGCGCGCGCAGCGCTTCGAGTTGCTCGACCACCTTGTCGACCTCCTCCATCGCCACCGACTCGGTAATCTCGAGTTCGATGCGGTCTGCCGGGGCACCGGTCTGATCGAGGGTATTGCGAATCATCTCGACGAAGCCGTCCTGCCGGAACTGCAGCGCCGAGACATTCACCGCCATCACGAGCTTGTCCTCGCCCTCGTCCCGCCAGTACATCAACTGCTCGCAGGCTTCGCGGAATACCCATGCACCGATTTCGATGATCAGTCCGGTGTACTCCGCGAGGGGGATGAAGTCGTCCGGCGGCACCATCCCGCCATCGGTGCGCCGCCAGCGCAGCAGCGCCTCTGCACCGGTCAGGGAACCGTCGCGGGAATCGACCTGGGGCTGGTAGTGGACCTTCAGGCCCCGGTGGAAGTCGAGCGCCGCGCGCAACTCGTTGAGCATCACGATGCGCTGCTGGGCCTGGGCCGCCATCTCTGCGGTGTAGGTGCAGAAGCGGGCCCCCTGCTCGAGCTTGGCCTGGCCAAGGGCGACCGACGCATCACGCAGCAGGTCCGCCGCCCGCGGCAGTTGCCCGCCCGGAGCGCGGGCGACCGGAGCCAGCCCGATACGGATCTGCAGCGGCACGCCGTGACCGCGGGCGTAGAACGGCGCCTCGAAGATGTGCAGCAGCGCCTCCGGCTCGAGGATGCGGGCCGGTCCGAAGAGGGCGAAGCTGTCGCCGACCAGGCGGGAGAGCATGACCGAATCGGGGAAGGCGGAGCGCAGGCGCCGGGCCACCGCCATCAGCAGGGCATCGCCGGAGCGCTGGCCGAGCGCGTTGTTGACCTGGGAAAAATGGGCCAGATCGATCAAGGCAACCGACTGGGACAGGGCGTCGGACGACGAGGCAAGGAATTGATCCATCTCGTCGATGAGCCTGACCCGATTGGGCAGGCGGGTGAGCGGATCGAAGTAGGCGTAGAAATTGAGGCGCTCGAACAGGCCCACGTTCTCGAATCCGACCCCGATATTGACCGCGAAGACCTCGAGCATGCGCCGGTCCACGGCCTCGAGGGCCCGCTCGGTCGCCAGGTAGACGACTGCCGAGCGCCCGCCTTCGCCACTGAAGAAGAGCACCGTGGCCTGCGCCTCGAAGATGCTGGTCCGCGCCGCCATGCAACGGTTGATGGTGTGCACGATCTCGGCGTCGCCCAGTTCGGCCAGCGGGCGACTGACGTGGCTGCGGAAGCGCCCCGCCGCACCGACGATGTAGAGCGCGGAATCGGACTGCTGGGCGAATGGCGATCCGCTGCGGGCGCAGATCAGGCCCTCCGGCTCGAGGCGCAGCAGGGCCGCGATCTGGGTCAGCACGCCTTCGGCGAAGCTGACCAGGGCCCGGCGTCCGAACAGCTCGCCGGCTGACTGGACGATCATGTCGAGGCCACGCCGACTCGCGGCCAGGGTGCGGATCTGGTCGTAGCTGCGGATCGCCGCGGTGAGCGCCGTCACCAGGCGCACATGGGTGAGTTCGGACTTGGTCTTGTAGTCGTTGATGTCGTAGTCGCGTACCACGCTCAACTCGGGCGCGTATCCCGGCTGTCCGGTGCGCAGGATGATGCGCAGTTCGTCCAGTCCGAGCTCGCGGCGAATCACCGGCACGAGTTCGAGACCCGCCTCGGGCGTCTCCATCACGACATCGAGCAGAACCACCGCGATCTCGCTGCCCCGTGCCTCGAGACAGGCACGCGCCTCGACAGCACTGCTGGCGTGGATCAGTTCCAGCGGCCGCTCCAGCAGGATCGTGTTCTGTAGCGCGAAATTGGTGGCCTGGTGGACTTCGGCATCGTCGTCGACGACCAGTACCACCCACGCAGGCAGGGTGCCGCGGCCCCCTGCAGGAACGATGTCCGTGCCGGGCTCGTCCACGAAATCGATCAGGTCATCCTTGGGAATCGGACTGGTCAAGATATTGGTCTGTCGCGGCGTGCGGGTCGGGATCGGCTACGGGACCGGAGAAAGGCCCGGCCACCGTGATAGCCGATCTAACGGCCGACACCCGCCGACCTTTAGGGCACATCGCCATGAGGTTCGCCGTGTCCGGCCGCGGGCGATTGCCGAAACCGCCCCCTCGGCGGCCCGGGCCGGAACCGCAGCCGTCGGGTCGCGCCGCGCCTCGCCCTGGTGAAAGCATCTGCCACCCCGAACTGCGGATTTCGCAACGGTCGCGAGCGGAAAGTGGGCGCCAAATGCTGCACTGCATCTTCGCATCGCCTACACTAGCCTCGTCCGTCCCCCTGCCCGGCGGTGGTCGCAAAGAGAAACGATTCCATGAACGACCCGATTCCCCTCGGTACCCGACAGAATATCGATGGTCAGGACCGCATCTATTACTACGGCTACTGGATCAAGGCCTATTCGCCGCCCGCCAACACGCTGGAAGCGAAGAAGCGCCTCATCGAAGGCCTGACCCGCCGCCTGTTCAACCATGTGGAGCATGGCCTGAACATCCCCGGTTTCCGGCTCGATACGGCGCGCAAGGCCTACGAAAGCGAAACCGAAGCCGCCCGCAAGCGGGTCAAGGGGGCGATGCTGGCCGGCGCCCTGTTCAACCGGGCGACCGACATTTTCACCAAGCTCGTGGAGTTGCAGTCCCTCGGCGTGGAAATCCAGTCCGACAACGAGTTGATGCGCGAATGCGGACAATGCCTGCAAGAGGCGCTGACCCTCGGCAAGCTGGTTCTGCACCGAAGCGGCGACGAGGGGATCGACGAACTGTGGGGCGAGCCGTTCAAGGCATTCACGATGCCGATCGACGCCTTCTACGAGAGCCGCTACGTCAAGATCGCGATGACGATGCGCGACATCGACCGGCTCACCGAGGCCATGATGGCGGTGTTCACCAAGCTCTCGATGTTCGGCGAGGAGATCGGCCCGATCCTGCAGGACTACGCCGACGCCGCCAAGATCAAGTGCGAAACGCTGCGTACCGATCCGGCCATCTTCGACGTCTGGAGTCGCTTCGTGGTGGCCGCCGAGCGGGTCTCTGCCTACCAGCCCAAGCTGCAGCCCAACGCCCGCGACGTGGACCTGCGCGAGGCCAGCGAGGGCAAGCAGCTCATCGAAAAGGGGCTGGACCTCATCAGCTACATCACCCGCGCCAGGGTTCCGATGCCCAAGAGCACCCGCGACTACGTGGACCGCTGCGAGGCCTTTGCCCGCGAGGCGGCCAGCCGACGGCGGACCTTCGAGCCCCTCTAGATCGGCTGAGGCGCGTAGTGCCGGTGGCGAGCGGCGCGCTCGCCACCGGCCTCAGTCAGAAGCCGATCTTGCGCTTGCCGCCCTTGCGGAAGGCGTCCAGGTCTTCCACCGTCAGCGCGTCACGTCCCGCGAGCTTGGCGTTGCCAAAGGCGGCCATCAGGGCCCGGCGCTGCTCCCGCGGCGGGTATTCGGCCAGGCGCTCCATCACGTCGTCGTCGGGCTCGCTCGGAAAGCCCCAGTCGTGACCGGAAACGATCTCCCGATACAGGCGGCAGGCGATCTGGAACGACTCGTCCGCATCGGGCCGAGGCACCGTATAGACATTCATCCGGTTGAGGATCGGCTCGGGAATGCCGCGCTCGTCGTTGGCGGTCGTGACCCAAAGGATGTGGCTGGCGTCGATTTCGACATCGACGAATTCGTCTCGGAAGGACCGCGCCGTGTCGTGCTCGAACAGCTCGTAGAGGGCACCCATCGGGTCATAGCGTGAATCGCCGCCCGCCTTGTCCACCTCGTCGAGCACCATCACCGGGTTGGCCACGTCGCCTCCGACCAGGGTGTGGGCGACCTTGCCGGGCTTGGCGTGGTTCCACTGGGAGGACGCCCCCGAGAGGATCCAGCCGGCGGTGAGCGAGCTCATCGACACAAACTGGTAGCCGGTGCCGAGTTGCTCGGCCATGGCCTTGGCGAAGTGGGTCTTGCCGATGCCGGGTTCACCGAGGAGCAGGATCGGGGCGAAGGACACCGGCTCGTTGCCCGACACCGCCAGCGCCATCGATTTCTTCAGGTCGTCGATCACATCGCCGAAGTTCGGGCAGCGCTCGTAGAGCGGGTCGAGGGCGTCGGTGCGGCTCGGCTTGACGACGAAGCGGGTGCCACCGAGCTTCTTCATGCGGTCATAGAAACTGGCGAGCGCCTCGTTGCGCTGGGCGGCGCTGTCCTCCAGGGCCCGGTCGACGTCCTCGACCCGGTAGATCTCGCGGGCGTCAGCGAGCGGGATGCGAATCTCTGCGGTTTCCATGGCGGCCTCCGTGGGGTCGGCGAATGCGCGTTGGTGTTGTCTCTACATCCTTGTGTTCGGACGGATCGATGTCCGGTTCAATCCTGTCAGGGCTCATTAAGCGAAGGTCGTGCCAAAAGGCACGAACGGCAGCATTGCATCGACTGACGCCGGATTTTTCTGAAAGGATCGCGCCGCCCGGGGCGTCGAAGCAAGGGAAATCCCCACCACATTCGGGGAAACGCACCAGATTGCTGCGCCGCACCATCCGAATTGGTGCAGCCCTGTCACGGAACCGACACGGCGTCAGGCCGTCCACGCACCCAAAGGAGCCCCATCGATGATCATCAAGACCCTCGGCACCGCCCTCGCGCTTAGCCTCGCCCTCATGACCCAACCGGCCTTCGCCCGAACGGCCGTCGCCACCTTCGCAGGCGGCTGCTTCTGGTGCATGGAGGGCCCCTTCGACAAGCTCGAAGGCGTGATCTCCACCACCTCCGGCTACATCGGCGGACACACCGAAGACCCGACCTATCCCGAGGTTTCCAGCGGCGCCACGGGCCACGCCGAGGCGGTGCAGGTCGAGTACGACCCGGACAAGGTCAGCTACGAGAGGCTGCTCACCACGTTCTGGCACAACATCGACCCCCTGGTACGCAACCGCCAGTTCTGCGATGTCGGCAGCCAGTATCGCAGCGCGATCTTCTATCACGACGACGCCCAGAAGCAGCTTGCCGAAGAGTCGAAACAAGCCCTTGAGCAAGCCGTCTTCGGCCGCCCCCTCGAGACCGAGATCGTCGCCGCCGACCGCTTCTACGCGGCTGAGGACTACCACCAGGATTACTACCTGAAGAATCCGCTGCGCTACAAGTACTACCGCTACAGCTGCGGCCGGGACCAGCGCCTGGAGCAGGTCTGGGGCGAGGCCGCGGGCCACTGAATGCAGGCCGGGCGCGCGGGCCCGGCGCGCTATCATGGGCATCCGAAGCCGGAAGGCACACGACGCAGACGTCGCCATGAATGACTGCCCCGACCACGATCACCCGCCTGCCAGCGCGGGCCGCATCGGCATCGCCCGTACCGGCAGCTTCGATGCGCCAGCCTTCGAGGCGGCGGTCACCGCATTGCTGGCTGCCTGCGGCATCTCGGCCGATTCGCCCCACACCGGCCGCACCGCCCAGCGGGTGCGCGAGCTGTGGCAGCGCCGCCTGCTGGGCGGCTACGAGCTCGATCCGGCCGAGGCCCTCGGCGACGGATTCGAAGATCCGCGAAGCGACATGGTGGTGATCCGCGGCATCGCCGTGCACGGCGTCTGCCCCCACCACCTGGTGCCCTTCCGTGGCGTGGCCCACGTGGCCTACCTCCCCGGAGGGCGCCTGCACGGCTTTGGCCGAATCGCCCGGATGGTGGACGCGATCGGTCACCGCTTCACCTATCAGGAGTGGATGACCCGCGACATCGCCAACGCCCTCGTCCGTGATGGCCATGCCCGCGGCGCGGCCTGCATCATCGAGGCCGAGCAGCTGTGCCTGCTGCTGGGCGAGGATCGGCGAGGGGACGAGCGCGTCGTGACACAGGCCTGGGCCGGCGAGTTCGAAACCTCTGATCAGGCGCGCAACGAGTTCCTGCGCGCCACCGCCCCCCTGCCGCGCTGAGGCCGGCCGACCGGATGCGTCTTCGGCATGCCCTGCTGTGCGGGGCCGCAACCCTCCTGCTGGCCGCCTGTGGCACCACCACGGAAGTGCGGGACTCGCCGACGATGCCGCCCGGCGCGACGACGCCCCCTGCCGGCGAAGCGCCGCCTCCGGCGCTGCCACCGGTCGAGGAGCGGCCGCCGACGCCCTCGACCGTCACGCCGCTGCCCCAGCCGCCGGCCCTGACCCGCCGCCGCATCGTCGATTTCATCCCGGCCCGGGCGAAAGACAGGCCCGGCTGGGCGCGCGATATCGCAGAGGCTTTCCACGACCTCGCCATCGACGCCACGCCGGAGGCGATCTGCAGCGTCGTCGCGATCACCGAGCAGGAGTCCTTGTTCGTCGCCGACCCGCCGGTGCCGGGGCTGTCGAAGATCGTATGGAAGGAGATCGAGACGCGCCGGGCGCGCTACGGAGTCCCGCAGCTGGTCCTCGACGCCGCGCTCGCCACCCGCGGCCCGGACGGGCGCAGCTACAAGGCACGCATCGACGCGCTGCGCACCGAGCGCGAGATGAACACCCTCTACCAGGACATGATCGCCGAGCTGCCCCTCGGCACCACGCTGCTGGCCAGCCGCAACCCGGTGCGAACCGGGGGGCCGATGCAGGTCAGCGTGGCCTTTGCCGAGGATCACGCCCGCGCCCACGGTTACCCCTACCCGGTCGAGCGGTCGATCCGCGACGAGGTGTTCACCCGGCGAGGGGGGATGTACTTCGGTATCGCGATCCTGCTCGACTACCCCGCGCCCTACGACGACCCGGTGTTCCGATTCGCCGACTTCAACGCCGGACGCTACGCGAGCCGCAACGCGGCCTTCCAGAAGGCGCTGTCGTCGCTGAGCGGGCATCGTCTGGCCCCGGACGGTGACCTGCTGCGCTACCGGGACGGCAAGCCGGCGCCCGACAAGAGCGCCACCCGCAAGGCCATCGACGCGATCGCCACGAAGCTCGACCTGTCGGACTGGCGCATCGGCCGCGACCTGCTGCGCGAGAAGGCGGCGGAATTCAACGAGACGCGGCTCTACCGGCGGCTGTTCGAACTGGCCGACCGCAAGGCGGGGCGACGCGTCGAGCGTGCATCGATCCCGCGCATCCAGCTCAAGAGCCCGAAGATCACCCGCAAGCTGACCACCGAGTGGTTCGCCAAGCGGGTCCGCTGGCGCTACGACAACTGCCTCGCGCGCGGCCGCTGAGGCCCGCGACGGGGTGCCCTGTCTAAGGCCGGGCCAGTCGCGCCTCGGCCTTGTCGAGCCACACGCCCAGCTCGTCGATCAGGACCTGCTGGCTGAACGAGCAGCTCTCGCCGGCAAAGCCGGCACCCGACTCCAGGCGCATCAGGAGCTGGTCGAGCACCTCGCCGTAGCGGGGAGACAGGCGCGCCAGCAGGGGCGGCGTGTCGCTGCGCCAGACGGCCACGCACTGCATCGCCGACAGGTGGCCCTGCTGCAGGCGCTCGAGCGCGGCGCGGAGGGATTGGGTCATCGGGTGTCTCCATTCTGGTCGCGCCAGGCCAGCACGAAGGCACTCGCATCCGGCAGGAAGTCGCGGAAATCGGCGGCGAACCCATCCGCGGCCAACTCGAAGTCGACGAAGCCCTCGCCGAGCGGGTTGTCGCGTCGGATCCGGTGGCGGGACATGCGTGCCAGGGCGTCGGCCACCGCCTCGGGCGCCCGGTAGGAGGCCAGCCAGTCGCCGGCACGCATCGTCGGCAGCACCCGCGCGAAGCCCTCGGGCAGCGCGGCCAGGCGGGCGTCGGCGAGCCGGTAGGTGTCGGCGCAGAAATGGGCCAGGGGCTCGTCGGCGTGCTCGGCCCAGTCCCGCGCCAGCAGGTGGTCGTAGAACATGTCCACCAGCACCCCGGCGTAGCGCCGCCGGCCCTCGGCGACCCGCCGGCGGCTGGCCTGGAAGGCCGGGTGGCGGTCGGCGAAGCCGTCAATCGCCCGGTGCAGGGCCACCCCCCGTGCCAGGTCCGGCGGCAAACCCGCCGGCAGATGCCCCTTGACGAAGTCCCCCGCCAGACCGCCCACCCGAAGCGCCGGCTCGTGCCGCGCGAGGAAGGCGTGGGCGAGGAAGTTCATGCCTGTGCGGCCAGGTGGCCGGTCTTGATCCACAGGCGACAGCCGCCGGCGCCCCGCGCCCGCTGCCCGCTGCCCGGCGGCAGGCGAAGCCAGGTGCCGGTCGTGTAGCTGCCTTCGGCGTCGGCAAAGTGCCCGTCGAGGACCAGGCACTCCATCCCGCCGGGGTACTCCGCCTCGGGCAGGCCGGCGTCTTCCCGCCAGCGCAGCAGGGCCACCGACTCGTGCCCGTCGTCGTGCAGCCGCAGGCGCTCGACGCCGGGCACCGGGCCGGCGGACCAGGCCGCCAGCGACGTATCGATGACGCAATGTCGGTGATCGGCGGCACGGAACTGGCGCAGCTTGACGAAGATCGTGCAGCCGTTCGGGGCGCGCGGTGCATGTGCCGAGCCCGGCGGATTGCGCACGTAGGTGCCGGCCGGGTAGCGGCCATGCTCGTCCTCGAAGACCCCTTCGAGCACCAGGAACTCCTCGCCCAGGCCGTGTTCGTGGCTGGGGAACACGCTGCCCGGCGCGTAGCGGACGATGCTGGTGGCCCGGGCCTGTTCGTCGCCGATCCGGTCCAGCATCCGCCGCTCGACCCCATTCGCTGGCGAGGCCAGCCAGGGTGCTCGGTGCGTCTCCACGCAGACGCGCTCGGAGAAATCGGCGCGGATGTCCGGCATCAGACCAGTTCCACCTGCTCGGGACTGATCGACATCAGCACCACCCGCTGCCCCAGCAGGGTGACGCTGCCGCTGCGGCGGTTGTTGCCCGTGTCGCTGTATTCGAAGGCATAGACGCGGCGAAACGCGACATGCCCGTTGTCCTGGCGGCCGACCCTGAGCGAGGCCGTGGCGACCGTGTCGTCGAGCAACTGCAGGCCGGCAGCCTGACAGGCCTGGCGTACCGCCGCGATACCCGCCTCGCGGGCGCGCAGGGTATCGATCCAGAACCAGACCGCGACGGCGATCAGGGCGAGAAAGGTGAGTTCGGTGGAGGGCATCCGGGCGAGGTCGGTGCGGGCCTGATTTCGGATGTCGAGTGTGCCCGTTTGCCCGGCCGGTGGGCAAGCCGGTGCGTGCAGCGCGGGAAGCCCGCGCGGATGCTCAGGCCCAGAGGGCAGCGCGGAGCGGGTGTTCCTCGAAACCCTCGGTGCCGTCCCGCAGGCGGCCGAGCAGGCGCGCCATGGCGCTGGCATCTTCTTCGGTGAAGCCGCGCTTGAAGTCGGTGAGGATCAGGCGCGAGCGGGTCAGCCAGTTGCCCGGCGCGTCGTCGATGGCGAGCCAGCGGGCCCCCTCCGGATGACGCTGCTCGAGCCACTTGCGTGCCTCCCGTTCCCGCAGGCCGTGCAGGTCGGAACCCTTCTTGGGAAGCATGTGCGGGGTGACGCCCGCGATGCGGGGCCGGATGTCGGCCGAGAAGCGGGCTGCGAGCTTCTGAAGGGAGAACAGCGTTCGCCAGTCGGAGGTGATGACGATGCGCACCTCGTCGTACTGGCGGACCACTTCCTCGATCAGCGGCAGGCAACGGAAATCCTCGACCTCGCCCCATGGATGGGTGACGCCGTCGAAATCGAGGAATACGTAGGTGGGGAGACTGTCCATTGCCCGAAGCGGAAAACCTTGTACGATCTCATCTTATTGCAGCGCATCACGATTGCAAAGGACATTCCGTAAAAACCCGGTGTCTAAGTGCTAAAGATTTCGCAGTTGTGCCCGTTTAGCCTTGCGACTCGTCTTGCTGCAACGCAGAACAAACCACCCTCAATTCCCTCACGGAGCCTCTCATGACCCCCATCGTCAACCTCGAGGGCAAGGTCGGCCTGATCACCGGCATCGCCAACGAAAAGTCCATCTCGACCGGCGTTGCCGAAGCCTGCGTGGATGCCGGCGCCAAGCTGGTCCTCACCTACCAGAACGAGAAGACCCGCGCCTTCATCGAGCCCGTCGTGCACCGCCTCGGGGTCGAAAACGTCTATCTGCTCGACGTCACCCAGCCGGAGACCATCGACGCCACCTTCGCCGCCATCGACGCCGCCTTCGGCAAGCTCGACTTCGCCATCCACTCGATGGCCTTCGCCAAGCGCGACGACCTCCACGGCCGCGTGGTGGATACCTCGGCCGACGGCTTCGCCCTGGCAATGGATGTCTCGACCCACTCCTTCGTCCGCCTCGCCAAGGCCGCCGAGCCCCTGTTCGAGAAGGCGGGTGGCGGTTCGCTGGTGACGATGACCTACCTGGGCTCCGAGAAGGTGATCGCCAACTACGGCGTGATGGGCCTGTGCAAGGCGGCGCTCGAGGCGGCGACCCGTTACATGGCCTACGAGCTCGGCCAGAAGAACATCCGCGTCAACGCCGTCTCGCCCGGCCCGCTGATGACCCGCGCCGCCTCCGGCATCGCCGGCTTCGACGGCCTGATGGCCTCGGCCGTGGACCGGGCGCCGATGCACAGCCTCGTCACCCCGGAAGACATCGGCGCGCTCACCGCCTTCCTGGTCTCCGACGCCGGCCGCCTGATCACCGGCGGCGTGCACTTCGTGGATGCCGGCTACAACGTGATGGGCTGAGCACGGCCGCGCCGTGATCGACATCTCCGCCGCACGCCAGGCACTGGGACGGGCATCGATCCGCCTGCCCGACCCGGTGCCCGACCACCCGCTGACCCGCGGGCGGCGCGAGCTCGGCCGCGGCGAATACAGCATCGTGCTCGAGGCGGATTCGCCCGAGCGGGTGCTGAAGGTGGTCAGCTCGCCGGCAGACTACTTCCTCTACACCGCCGACGATCGCCCGGTCGGCCCCCACTTCCCGACCGTCTTCAGCGACCACGGCACGATCGGCCGCGCCGAGTCCGGCTACCCCTTCCATCTGCTCGAGATGGAGAAGCTCTATCCCCTCGAGCCGGGCAGCGAGGCCGCCGCGCTGGCCCGCGAGCTCGTCGAGGCCTACTGGATCGGCTGTCAGAAGTGGGTCCAGCTCGGCTCGAACATGGGACGCATCGCCCTCTACCACATGGTCCAGGGGCCTCAGGTGGTGAGCGACAGCCTCCACACCGCCTTGCGCGGCCTGTCGGACTTCATCGAGGAATACCAGGTCCTTCCGGACATCCTGAACCAGGACAACATCATGATGCGCCGTGATGGCACGCTGGTGTTCTCCGACCCGGTCTTCATCGGCTGACGCCGGCCGAAGTCGCCCCGGCACAAGGTTTGAACCGTCGGCGTGGGCGGATCGACTAAACTTCGTATCCCGATGTAACGAGGTGCCCGATGCGTTCCCGATTCCTGGGCGTGGTCATTGCCCTGCCCCTGCTGCTCGGCGGCTGCGCCGGCACGGTTTCAAACCCCCATGTCCAGAAGATCACCTCGAAGGCCGAGGCCTATCTGGAAAAGGGCAAGGAATGGATCGGCTGGCAGGCGGATCCCGAATCGGCCGAAGGGGACGCCCGCAGCGCGGACGGCGCGGAAGCACCACCGACCCCCACGACGACCACCGCCCTGGCGGCTGAGCCCGCCGCGGCGCCGACGCCCGCAGCGGCACCCTCGCCCCCCCGCACCACGATCATCCGCCCGGCCGAACCGCTGGCGACGGCCGACACCCCGGCCCTGATGCCGGCACCGGTCGAGGAGGTGAACCTCCAGGAGGTCGCCGCTGCCGGCATCGATTTCGGCACCTACCACGCGCTGATCATCGGCAACAATCGCTACCGCCATATCGAGGGGCTACAGAGCGCCGTATCCGACGCGACCCGGCTCGACGAGATCCTGCGCACCGAGTACGGCTTCCAGACCCGCCTGCTGATCGATGCCGACCGGGACCAGATCCTGAGTGCGCTCACCGACTACCGCCGCTCGCTGGGCCCCCAGGACAACCTGCTGATCTACTACGCCGGCCACGGCTGGGTGGACCCGGAGGCCGACGAGGGCTACTGGCTGCCCGTAGACGCCCAGGCAGACGACCCGGTGCGCTGGCTCTCCAACGCCACCCTCACCACTTCGGTGCGGGCGATGCGTGCCAAGCACATCCTGGTGATCGCCGACAGCTGCTTCTCGGGCAAGCTGACGCGGGGAGCCAAGATCGGCATTCGGGGCGCCGATTACCTGCAACGCATGGCTACCCGGCGCGCGCGCACGGTGCTGACCTCTGGCGGGCTCGAGCCGGTGCTCGACGAAGGCGGCAAAGGCGGACACTCGGTATTCGCGTCCTCGCTGTTCGAGGTGCTCGACGACAACGCCGGGGTGATCGACACGGCGCAACTTTTCAACGTGGTGCGCCGTCGGGTCGCGCTGGCCGCGCCGCAAGTGCCCGAATACGGCGACATCCGGCAGGCCGGTCACGACGGCGGCGACTTCCTCTTCGTGCGGCAGCGCTGAGCCGTGCCGCAGACACCGACGACCGGCCCGGCCGGGCAAGACCTCGCCGCTGCAGTCGGGCGATGGCTGGACGAGGTCGTGATCGGGCTCAACCTGTGCCCGTTCGCCGCCGCTCCGCGGCGCCGGGAGCAGATCCGCGTCGTCGTCTGCCGGCCTGCTGACGAGAACGCCCTCACCGAGGCCCTGGTCACCGAGCTGGAACGGCTGGCGGCGACCGACGCCAGGCAGCTGGAGACCACGCTGCTGGCCATCGACGGCCTGCTCGGCGACTTCGACGACTACCGCCGCTACGTGGATTTCGCCGAGGTGCTGCTGATGCAGTACGGCTGGGAGGGTGTCTTCCAGGTGGCCAGCTTCCACCCGGACTACCAGTTCGCCGACACCGAGCCGGACGATCCGGGCAACCTCACCAACCGCTCGCCCTGCCCGCTCCTGCACCTGATCCGGGAAGAGAGCCTCGAGCGGGTGCTGGCGCGCTATCCGGATCCGGACGCGATCCCCGCCACCAACATCCGGCGGGTCAGCGCGCTGAGCGCTCCGGAACGGGCGCGCCTGTTCCCTTACCTGTTCCGCTGAAAGACCGCCCGCCGGCTTACGGGATGTGCTGATCGACGCCGAAACGCGCGTCGTCGTCCAGGCCGAGCCGCGCCTGCAGCACCGGCATAACCTCCGCGAGGGTCTGCGGCAGCGTCCACGGCGGATTGATGATGAACAGGCCGCTGCCGTGCATGCCGAAACCGTCGCGGGACGGCCGGGTCACGTCCAGCCAGACGTGCAGCCACGCCGGCGGCGCCAGTTTCTGCAGGCGCTCGACGAGCTGCTTCGCTTCGGTCTTCTGCACCCGCGGATACCAGATCGCGTAGCAGCCGGCGGGGAAGCGCTTCAGCGAATCCTTCATCGCGTCGATCAGGAATCGGTACTCGTCGCGCCGCTCGTAGGCCGGGTCGATCAGCACCAGCGCCCGCCGGCTCGGCGGCGGCAACAGGGCCCTGAGGGCCGCAAAGCCGTCCTCGCGGCTGATGCCGACCCGCGTCTCGCGCGCCGGGAAGGCCTTCTCCAGAAAGCCGTAGTCGGTCGGGTGCATCTCGAACAGGCGCAGGCGGTCATCCGCGCGCAGCTGCGACTGGATCAGTACCGGCGAGCCCGGGTAATAGTGGAGTTCGGCACCGCGGTTGAAGTCCCGCACCGCGTCCACGTAGCGGGTCAGCGCCGACGGCAGGTCGTCGGCTCTCCACAGCCGGCCGATCCCCTGCCGGTATTCGCCGAGCTTCTGCGCATGCTCGCTGTCAAGGGCGTAGCGGCCGGCGCCGGCGTGGGTGTCGATGGCGAGAAAGGGCTTGTCCTTCTGCTTGAAGTAGTCCAGCAGCGCGATCAGCACCACGTGCTTGAGGACATCGGCGTGATTGCCCGCGTGAAAGGCGTGTCGGTAGCTGAGCATGGGCGTGCCCCCGGGGACTGGCGACTGGGGCGCCGATGGTAGCACCGCCGGGGTCCGGACGCGGGATTCGGGCATGCCCGGACTGGCGGCGGCGCGACGCCTCCTGCATGATTCGGCATCGACACGAAATCACCCCCCGGGAGGGGTCATGGACGAAATTCTCGAGCAGCTGCGGGCCTGTCTCGGCGACGACGAAGTCATCGACGGTGCCGACATCGAGGAACGCTATCTGCGCGACTGGAGCAGCGCCCCCGCGAAACGACCGATGGCACTGGTGCGCCCGCGCTCGACGGCCGAGGTCTCGAGTGTCCTGTCGGCCTGCAACGCAGCGGGTGTGGGCGTCGTCGCCCAGGGCGGGATGACCGGCATCGCCGGTGCCGCGATCGCCGACGACAACCAGATCGCCATGAGCCTTGAGCGCCTGCGCGGCATCGATGAGGTGGACGAGGCGGCCGCCACGATCACCGCCTGGGCCGGCACGCCCATCCAGCTTCTGCAGGAAGCGGCCCGCGAGAAGGGCTACCTGTTCGCTCTCGACTGGGGCGCCCGGGGAACGGCCACGGTCGGCGGGGGCCTTGCCACCAACGCCGGCGGCAATCGGGTGATCCGCTACGGCATGGCCCGTGAGCACGTGCTCGGCGTAGAAGCCGTGCTGGCCGACGGCACGGTGCTGTCGATGATGAACAAGATGCAGAAGAACAACGCCGCCTACGACCTCAAGCAGCTGTTCATCGGCAGCGAGGGCACGCTGGGTGTCATCACCCGCGCGGTGTTTCGCCTGCACCCGCTGCCCGCAACCGCCTGCACCGCCATCTGCGCGTTGCCGGACTATCGCGCGGCAGTGGGTTTCCTGCGCTTCGCCCAGCGCCGGCTGATGGGGGCCGTGGGCGCATTCGAGCTGATGTGGCCCGACTACTACGAGATCGCCCACGAGAGCAGCAGCATGCGCCCCCCCCTGCCAGACGGCTACCCGCTCTACGTGCTCACCGACATGATCGCCGCCGACCCGGAGGTGGACGGCGCCCGCTTCCAGCAGATGCTCGAGGAAGCCATGGAGGCCGGTCTTGTGCTCGACGCTGCCGTGTCGCGATCGGAGAGCGAGACGGAAACCTTCTGGCGGCTGCGTGACGAGGTGGCCGAGATCCTGCGTACCTTCGCCCCCTGCGCGACCTTCGACGTGTCGATGCCCATCGGTGACATCGGCGCCGCCGTCGCGGTGTTGCGCGAACGGGTCACGCGTCGCTGGCCAGGCCGGCCGGCGATGTTCTTCGGCCACATCGGGGACAGCAACCTGCACTTCATCTTCGCCCTGCCGGACCAGACCCACGAGACCGAACTGGCCGTGGAGCAGGAGGTTTACGAAGTGGTGCGCGACTACCGGGGCTCGATCTCGGCAGAACATGGCATCGGGACGGTCAAGAAGCCCTTCCTGGCGTTCTCGCGCTCGGCGGAGGAGATCGCCACGATGAAGACCCTCAAGCGTGCCCTCGACCCCCGCGGCATCCTCAACCCGGGCAAGGTCTTCTGAGGCTGCGGCGGCGCGCGGGACAAGCCGGCCCTTTGCCGGTGCGGACCTTCCCATGAAATACCATTGGAATCATGCGCTTGCCGTCGAATGGCTATTTGCACTGCAGCAAGCCGCTGCTATCATGGCCGGCCCGCGCAAAGACGGGCCGTCAAAACCAATGAGAGGGAGTGGCCATGGCGATCTACAAGCTGGGTGATCGCGTGCCCGAGGTCGGCAAGAACTGCTGGATTGCGGACAATGCGTCGGTGATCGGTTCGGTCACGCTCGGCGACAACGCCAATGTCTGGTTCAGCGCCGTGCTACGCGGCGACAACGACCCCATCACGATCGGCGCCAATACCAACATCCAGGACGGCAGCGTGCTGCACACCGACGATGGCGTGCCGCTCGAGATCGGCGACAACGTCACGATCGGCCACATGGTGATGCTCCACGGCTGCAAGATCGGCGACGGCTCGCTGATCGGAATCAACGCCGTG
Organism: Rhodocyclaceae bacterium; assembly: GCA_020445665.1. GTDB lineage: Bacteria > Pseudomonadota > Gammaproteobacteria > Burkholderiales > Rhodocyclaceae > Cognatazoarcus. The sequence continues at coordinate 14,330 of JAGRGD010000032.1, read as the reverse complement.
GTGCTCAACCGCGCCGTGATCGGCAAGCACTGCATCATCGGCGCCAACGCGCTGATCCCCGAAGGCAAGGTCATCCCCGACCGCTCCCTGGTGGTCGGCTCGCCGGGCCGCATCATCCGCCAGCTCTCCGACGAAGACCTCCAGCGCCTGATGGAGAGCGCCAGCGGCTACGTCGCCCACGCCCGCGAGTACGCGAGCGATCTGGAGCGCATCGACACCTGAGGCCGGCTCACCCCCGCCCGGCCGCGGGCTGACCGCCGGCGCGGGCGAGCCAGATCACCGCGCCGATCACGATCGCCCCGCCCAGCAGCTGGCGCGCGCTGACCGCTTCTCCCAGGAAGGCCGCCGCCAGCGCGAAGGTCACCACCGGCTCGAGGGTGGACAGCGTGACCGCGTCGGCCGGCCCGAGGCGGCGCATGCCGGCGAACAGCAGGATCATCGCCACCACCGTCGACAGCAGCGCGATCAGCCCGATCCACAGCCACCCGGCCGCCGTGGCCGGAAAGCGCGGCTGGGTCAGCAGGGCCGCCGCGCCGAGGGAGGTGGCGGCGCTCAGCATCACCACCGTTGCAGAGGCCAGCGCATCCTGCGACTCCAGCACGCGGCTGCCCACCAGGATGTAGGCCGAGTAGATCAGCGCCGAAGCCACGCCCAGAGCCAGTCCCAGCGGCTCGCTGTGCAGGTCACCGCCGATGGTCAGCGCGGTGCCACCGACCGCCAGCAGCACGCAGGCGATGCGCACCGGGCCGAGCCGGTGGCCGAACAGGGCCGCCGCGGCCAGCGTGACAATGAAGGGGTGCAGGTACAGCAGCAGCGCCACCATCCCCGCCGAGGCGTAACCCAGCGCCGAGAAGAAGCAGAAGGACTGGCTGGCGTAGCCGATGCCGCCCATGCCGCACAGCAGGCCCAGGGGCCGGCCCTGCGGCCAGCGCCGCCGGGTGACGAGCAGAAAGGCCGCCATCACCGCCCCCGCCAGCGCGAAGCGCAGGAACAGCACCGCCCCCACGTCGACGCCCTCGGCCGCCGCAAAGCGGGCGAAGATCGCCATCGCCCCGAAGGCGCTGGCCGAGATGGCGATATAGAGGGCGCCGCGCAGGCGATCGGCGGTCATGGGTGGCGATCCGGACGAAGCCGCGTATCTTCCCCGCCCCGGCCGGACGCGGTCAATGCGCATCGCGCACCGGAACGCGATAACCTGTTTGCATCCCTGTCCGCGCGCTGATGGAGACACCCATGACACGCCTGCTCTGTGCCGCCCTGCTGGCGGCTTGCCTGACCAGCCCTGCCTTCGCCGGTAGCGACGATGCGCCGTCGGTGCCGAGCCTCGAGCTCACGGCCGACGCCACCGTGCAGGCGCCCAACGACCTCGCCAGCGCCAGTGCCTACGTGGAGGTGAGCGGGGACGACCCGGCCAAGCTGGCCCAGGAGGCCAACACGGTCATCGACAGGGCGATCGAAATCGCAAAGGCGTACCCGCAGGTACGCACCCGCAGCGCCGGCAGCCAGACCTGGCCCATCTACGGCAAGAGCAAATCCCTGTTCGGCTCGAACGGCATCGACGGCTGGCGCCTGCGCTCGACCCTCGCCCTGGAATCCGAGGACATCCCCGCGCTCTCCGCCCTGGTCGGCAAGCTGCAGACCACCCTCGCCGTGGCCAGCATCGATCTCGCGCCCTCGCCCGAAACCCGTCGCAAGGCCGAAGACGAAGCCCTGGTGGCCGCACTCAAGCACTTCGAGGCCCGTGCCAGCCTCGCCACCAAAACGCTCGGCCACAAGCACCGCATCGTCCAGGTGCAGATCCACACCGGCGGCGGGTACCAGCCGCCGCCCATGGTTCGCGCCGCCGCGATGCGGGCCGAAGGGGCCCCCGCGCCCATCGAGGCGGGCCAGACCAGCATTTCGGTACAGGTCAGCGGCCGCGTCGAATTGATCGACTGAGCCCCGTCGGCTAGGCTTGCCCCCCATGACCCACCGCGCCAACCTGCCGGCATGATTGCGCTGATCCAGCGCGTCACCGAGGCCCGAGTCGTCGTCGAGGGCGAGACCGTCGGCGCCATCGGGCCCGGCCTGCTGGCGCTGATCGGCATCGAGCGAGAGGACGCCGAAGCCAACGCCACACGCATGATCGAACGCCTGCTGGGGTACCGGGTCTTCCAGGACGACGCCGACCGCATGAACCGTTCGCTGCGCGATGTGGCCGGCGGCCTGCTGCTGGTGCCGCAGTTCACGCTCGCGGCGGACACCCGCAAGGGCACCCGGCCGGGCTTCTCCACCGCGGCCGAGCCAGCGCGGGCCAATGCCCTCTTCGAACACCTGCTGGGCCTCGCCCGCGCAGCTCACGACCCCGTCGAGAGCGGCCGCTTCGGCGCCGAGATGTTCATCTCCCTGACCAACCACGGCCCGGTCACCTTCCGCCTGGAGGCCTGATGCAGCGTGCCGCCCTTGTCTTCGCCGCCACCCTGCTGAGCGCCTGCGGCAGCGCCCCGCCGGCGCCGGAGAGCGAACCGGAGCGCCCCCAGCGGACGATCCCGCGCCAGCCCGACATCCGCGATGGCCGCGCGTATTTCTCGCTGGCCGACCCGAGCCATCGGGAGGAGCTGGTGATCGCCTCCTACAACCTGCTCGGCACCGGCTACCGCTTCGGCGGCAGCAACCCGGACGCCGGCCTCGACTGCAGCGGCATGGTCAGCTACCTGGTGCGCGTGGTCAGTGGCCAGACGCTGCCCCACAACGCCGCCCGCATCGCCCGCATCACCCGCCCGATCCGCCGCCACGAGCTGCAGGCCGGCGACCTGGTGTTCTTCAACACCACCGGCAAGCCCTACTCCCACATGGGCATCTATCTGGGCGACGAGCGCTTCATCCACGCCCCGAGCAGCCGCGGCAAGGTGCGCGTCGAGCGCATGGACAACCGCTACTTTGCCAAGCGCTACACCGCCGCCCGCAGCCTCGTCGCCTACGAATGAGCCGTGACCCCGCCGGCGCCGGGGCCCGGCCCGAGCCCGGGCCCTTCTCCCACTGGCTGCGCAAGCGCCTGCGCCTGCTCTACGGCCTGGCCCTGCTCGGCATCGCCTCGCCCTGGCTGAGCCGCGCGCTCGAACCACGCCCCACGCTCGCCTGGCTCACCGACCTCGCCACCCATTGGCAGTTCGCCTACGTCACATTGGCGATGCTCGCCGCCGCCGTCGCCTGGCGGGGCCTCGCCCGCCTCGCCGCCGTGGTCGCGCTGGCGCCGGGTCTGTGGGGCCTGTGGTGGCTGATGCCGCCCCTGGCCCCTGGCGCGGACGCGCCCGCGGCCCAGACACTACGACTGGTCACCGCCAATGTCCATGTGGGTACCGACGAGCCGGACGCGTTGCTCGTGTGGGCCCGCACGCAGCAGGCCGACGTGGTGATGCTGCAGGAGATCAACCCGGCTTTCGCCAAGGCGCTCGAGGCCCGGGCCGGCGACTATCCATTCCGCCACCTCGCACCACGGGACGACCCCTTCGGCATCGGCCTGCTTTCACGCCACCCGCTGCGCGACGCGCGCCTTGAACCCGGCCCGGGCGGCCTGCCGACACTGCGTGCCACCGTCGAGATGCCCGGTGGCCCGGTGCCGGTCGTCGTGGTCCATCCCTTCCCGCCCCTGAGCGCCGAAACCCACCGGGAGCGGGCGAACACTGTGCAGCAACTCGAGAGCCGCGCGTCGGCCGAAGCGAGCCTGGTGGTGGGCGGCGACTTCAACGCCAGCCCCTGGTCCTCGGCCTTCGCCGGAGTCGAGCATCTCCACCTCGCCAGCCGCGGCCTGCCGACCTGGCACGGCGTACTGCCGATCGATCACGTGCTGGTGGGCAAGGCCTGGTCGCAGGCGCGCGCGACGCGCGCTCCGGCCATGGCATCGGACCATCGCGGACTCTTCGTCGAGCTTGCTCGATAGCGCGCCATCGGCGCGACCCGCCTATTCCTGGCGGGCCCTGGCCATGGCGATGGCGGATTCGATGGCCGCGCGCGCCTGAGGACTGTTCTTCCAGCACGAGCTGCCGACGATCGCGGCGGCCCGGGACACGATGTCCAGGGCACTGGCGCGGCTCAGAAGGGCCAGCGATTCGATGCCCATCTCTTCGAGGCGAGCGACTACCGTCGGGCCAACGCCCCGGACGGCGAGCAACGCCCGTCGTTCATCCAGCGAAAATGGCATGCGGGTTCCCGGCCGTGAATGGGGCGCTATCGCGAAAACTCGCGGATCTGGATGGGATTCCCTTCCGGATCGACGATATTGCACAGGCGGAAGACCGGATTGCACCACTCCCCGTCCATGACCGAGCCACCGTAGCGGGTCACGGCCTCGCGGGCCTGCGCCAGGCTCTCCACCGTCAGGAACAGCTTGACCGGACTGAAACCGGCTTCCGGCATCTCCACCGGCGGGACGTGGATGACGATGTTGAACCCGTCCTTGTCCAGACTGATCAGGTCCGGCGTCTCCCGCAGCACCGTCATGCCGAAGAACTGGCGGTAGAAGTCGGCCAGCCTACGGACATCTCTGGCGTACACCACCGCCCCGTATCGTGCAGGTCCTTTCATGGGGTTCCAGGCCGCTGGTTCGGGTTGCCCGTGCCGCCTGGCTTCGGCGCAGAGGCGCTCGTCATTGCGGCAGGTAGGGTGTGATGCGCGCGAGGGCATTAGCCACGAAGGCCTCCTTTTCGCCCACCGGCGCCACGTAGTGCAGCGCAGACGCTGCGGCGTCCGTGCCCTCGGTCCGCGCGAGCACCCAGGCCGCCAGGTAGGACGACGCCAGGCAGCCACCCGCCGTCGCCACGTTGCCCTGCGCGAAGAAGGGCTGGTCGAGTACCTCGACGCCTGCCTCCTGCACGCACGGCCTGGTCGTCAGGTCCGTGCAGGCCGGCACCGAACCCAGCAGGCCAAGCTTGGCCAGTACCAGCGTCCCTGAACACTGCGCGGCAACGAGCTGCCGTGACGGGTCCAGCGGCATCCGGCGCATCAGGTCCGGATCCGCGACCACCTCTCGGGTCCGGATGCCGCTGCCGACGATCACCGCATCGGCGCTACCGGCCTCATCCAGTGACGCCTGAGCGTGGACGGTGACCCCGTTCATGGACGTCACCTCGGGCTCGGGACAACACAGCGTCACCCGCCAGTCGGGCCGCCTGATGCGGTTCAGCACGCCGAGAGCGATCAGGGAATCCAGTTCGTTGAAGCCCTGGAAGGTCAGGATGGCGATGTGCATCGTGGATTGTGCTCCGGAAGCGCTGCGAGGCTGGGTGGCCGGCCACCACCACGTGGCGCGTCGGCCATTGCCATTCTCGCACCGCTGTGCGCGCTGCGTCCGACGCAATCCGAAAAGCGCGTACGGTGGAATCCGGCCACTTTCGGCCGTTCGAAGAATGAGCCGGATAGCTGCCGTTCGGGACACGCGCTATGCTTTATGGCTAGACACCAAAGGGTGTTTAAACAAGGTGGGGCTTCGTGATATGACCGCTGGGAGTCGTCGATCCAATCTAATTGTCACGTCCTTGCTAGGGCTACTATTTCTCGCTTATTTCGAGGGAGGTTGGCAACTGTCCAGGAGCATGAACATTTTTGGGGCATACACTCACCTCTATATCAACCTACTCCTGGTACCACTCGTGTTCACCGCCCTCGGATTCGCGTGCCTTCGAGCGACGCATAAGACCAAGCTCTCTTGCCTGTTGACGGTGCCAATCGGAGCTGTCTTGAGTCAAATTCTGCAAGGAGCGCCTCCGGCGACAGTAGCTCTCGTGTATTTCTCGTTTGCCCTCGTTGCATGCATTGCTTTCGCACTGGCCCGCATGGTTCAGTCGTGAGCAAGTCGCCCAACAATTCATTCCACCGCAACTTCCGCGGCCCGCCGCGCCTGTCCGGTGAATCCCAACGTTAGGGGGCAAGATGCAAATAGCAGCGATCACCCGATCCGTCGCCACGCCATTCGAAAAGTGGCGAGACTTTTCCGGTCGGGCCGGAAGGAGAGAATTCTGGACCTTCTTTCTGTTTTGCCTAATTTGCGAGCTACCCCTCCTAGGCCTCGACGTATCGCTCAATCTCTATTTTCCTGCAGTTGGCTGTGGAATTTTCAGCGGCATATTCTCGCTAGCCACATTGGTCCCATTGGTATCCGTCACTACGCGCCGCCTGCACGATGTCGGAAAATCTGGCTGGCTGCAGCTAGTCATTGTTATTCCATTTGTTGGCGCCGTCGCCCTTCTCACCTTTTGGTTGCGTGCAAGCCAGCCAAGGACAAATGAGTATGGCCCGCCAAGCCCTCTTGCTTCATGAAATGGCTCTCAACCTAGATCCCTTTGGTCGCTGGATGCTGCGCAATAGAGCCTCGCAGCGCCAGCGAGAACTACGTTGGCGCACGTGAGAGGGTTCGGCAACAGAGTCTGGGAATGGAAGCATCGTCGCAGCGCGTGGGGCGATTTGTCGGAGCAAGAGTTGCGTGTAGTTATTCGTGCTGCCGCTGCGAGAGAGCGAAACAAATCAATGTCGTCAAGGTCGTTGCATCGGAGCACGCGTTTGGCCGCGGTAGCGCTCTACAGACGCAAGTTTGGTGAGTCCGAGTTTCTGCGGCAGTTCTCCGCGCGGAAGCTCCCGCAACTCAGCCGCATGTGGCTGCCCGGACGATATGCGCATTGGAAGGATCGCTCCAACAATGCGGTGAAGCCGGCGTCGAGCGTCAGCTACCAAAAGGGGCTGACGGTCCGCACCGGGTCGATTCCCCCCCTCCGCTCAGCGCCGGTCGAAATACTCCGCCACCAGTACCCGTGCCTTCAGCAGCATGATGTCCTTGAGCATGAGCACCTTGCGCCGATGCTCTTCGTGCGCGATGTCGTAGATCTGCTTCCTGAGCCTTTCGTCGCAATCCGGCGGAAAGTCGAGCGTCCACTGGGTGAAGTGGGCCCCATAGCCATCGATGGTCCTGATCAGCTCGAAGCGCAGCTTCTCACGGTCCTTTTGGGGTACGGCAGCGAGGATGGCGTCCGCGTCGCCATCGTAGTCATGACCGCTGTGGTCCGGAATGGGAAACGGAATGATCTGGGACATGGCGGCGCTCGGCTGAAGGTCTGGTTCGTCTCACACGGCGGATCTCACGCTGCGGCCGCCAGCAACACTTGGCGCGCCTTGCTCAGGCGGACGAACCGTTCGTGGTCACCCCCGGCATCCGGGTGAGCCCGCTGGGCAAGGCGGCGGAAGGCGGCATTGATCTGGCTGCGCCCCAGGGCGCCGGACAAGGGTAGCGCCAATGCCTCACGGTGGGGCCGCTCATCGACAGTAGCCGACGGGGTCGCCTGTCGGTGCTGATGCCTGGAGAAACGGGCAAAGGCGTCTTCCATGCGCCGCTGTGCTTCTCGTTTGAGGTGGACGGATTCTCGCCGCAGGGCGGCCTGATCCGCCCGCCAGCGCTGGCGGGACATGACGATGCAGGCGGCGAAGGCGATGCGCCCGCAGCGCTCGAGTTCGTCCAGATCGAAGGGGCCGACCATGTCGAAGGGCTCGTCCAGCCAGGCCATGCGCTGGCCATTCGGGGCGGTCTCGACGTCACCGAGGGCAGCGGTCGTCACCAGCCCGAGGCCACCGTTCCAGATGACCCAGTCTTCGTCGCCCGTGGGCTCGAATCGCTCATCCATGGCTGGACGCTCGCAACCCGGCAGCTTCTCGGACAGTGGCCACTCGTTGGCCGGGAATCACTTCTGCGGTCTGGATTGGCGCAAACATGACAAAATAACGCCTCTTCGGATGCGGTTTCTCCACTGGTTGCAAATTGCGCACCAATTACCCGCAGCCAGGCGTCTTGCTGCTGCCACCACCCCTGCGGCCTTGGTCGGCTCCGGGCAATCTATCCTTGCAGGCGCGCCAAGACCGCATCCATCAGCTCCGACCGCGCGATGACATCCATGTGGTCGAAGCCGTCGAATATCACCGTCTCGGCGCATGGCAACGCCGCCAGCAGACGGTCCTGCGGCAGGACGAAGTGGTCTGCGGTGCCGTTCACGATCAGGATCGGCACGCTGAGCGGGGCCAACTGGGCATCGGAGAGCGGAGACTCCTGGGGGCGCGTAATGCAGGCGGCCATCGCCTCCGGGTCGTTGCCCGAGGCCCTGACGTCGTCGATCAGCCGCGCGAGTGTTTTCGGCGCATCCGGTGGCAGGCCCTCGCGCAACGCCCTGGCCAGGGCCTCGCTGGCGCCGAGGGGCTTGAAGGCGTTGTCGCCAATGCCGATCAACACCAGTTGGCGGAACAGCCGCGGGTGGCGCGTGGCGAGGGTCAGCAGGAGCTTGGCACCCAGCGAATAGCCGATGCCGATGACGTCCTGGTGGTGGCCGATGAGGCGGTCCACGTCGTCGGCGATCTCCGCATAGGCGAGCGGGTCGTGGGCGGCCTGGGGGACGCCATGGCCGGGCAGGTCCGGCCCGATGACGGGATAGCCCGCGTGGGTGAGACAGTCGACCCAGCCCAGCCGCTGCCAGGTGTGGCGGAAAGAGCCTCCCCAGCCGTGCAGGAGCAGGACGGGCGGACGAACATTGGCGGGCGTAGCGGTCATCGGGTCTCCTTTCCGCGACAGCGGGCGTCATGTTCGGGTCTCAGTGCCCCGGGTTCATCAAAGGGGGCGCAACGCCGGCGCGGGAACGGCACGTTACCAGTCAGTAACTTCCCGCGACGCCCTCGCCACGGTCGCGCGGAATGAATGCGTCGCACAGCGCCGAGGTGGCACCGGACAGGATCATCGAATCGACCCCCACGGCCACGAAGCGGGCACCAGCGTCTTCGTAGCGGCGGATCAGGGCCTTGTCGCCGCACAGCACGCCGCCCCACTTGCCACTCGCGCTCACCTGGCGCAGGCCGTCCTCGATCAGGCGCACCACGTCCGGGTGGTCGGCCTCGCCCAGGAAGCCCACCGACGCGGCCAGGTCGGCAGCGCCGAAGAACACGCCGTCGACGCCCTCCACCGCCTGAATGGCGGCGAGGTTGTCGAGGCCGGCGCGGGTCTCCACCTGCACGATGAGGCACATCTCGTCGTTGGCGGTGTGCATGTAGTCGCCGATGCGGCCCCAGCGCGAGGCCCGCGCCAGGGCGCTGCCGACACCGCGAATACCATGGGGCGGGTAGCGCATGGCGCGCACCAGCTGTTCGGCCTGCTCCGCCGACTCGACCATCGGGATCATCAGGGTCTGCACGCCGGTCTCGAGCAATTGCTTGATCAGTACGTGGTCGCCGTGGGGCGGGCGCACCACCGGGTGGGACGGATAGGCTGCGATCACCTGCAACTGGGCGAGGATCGAGCGCAAGTCGTTCGGGCCATGCTCGGCGTCCACCAGCAGCCAGTCGAAGCCGGCGCCGGCGCAGATCTCGGTACTGATTGTCTGCGCCAGTCCGAGCCACAGGCCGTATTGCTTGTCGCCGGCCAGCAGGCGGCGCTTGAAGGCGTTGTGCGGGATGCTCATCGGGGGATTTCCTCTCTGCGGCAGTCGATGTCGATGCGGATGGCGGCGCGCGGTGCGATGCGCTGGCAGCACCTTCGGTGTGCCCAGCGCACGCGCCTTGACGATATAATCTCGAGATTTTATCATTATCTCGGCGTTTCCGGGTATTCCCTAATTCAACGAATGCCCCGGCCCGCGTTTTAATGCACCGCACAACGTTCCGGAGTGGGGGGCACCGGAGCCGGTCGATCGCTCGACGTCGAACCGGCCCTGAGGCCCGAGGGATTCGGATCACGTGACTCACCCATAACAAGATTGCGTGGCGACCGCGCCACCGGACCGGGCCGAATACGCCCCGTCCGGGGGATGGCGTCGCTTGTGATGACCTCAGCCTCTCCCGCCAGCGCCCTCACCCCGGTGAGGCGTCGGGCGGACACGGAACCCCCATGAAACAGATCAAGAGCCTGCTCGTTGCCAACCGCAGCGAGATCGCCATCCGCGTCCTGCGCGGTGCTTCCGAACTCGGTCTGCGCACCGTTGCCATCTTCTCCAACGAGGACCGCTTCGCCCTGCACCGCTTCAAGGCCGACGAGTCCTATCTCGTCGGCGCCGGCAAGAAGCCGCTGCAGGCCTACCTGGACATCGACGACATCATCCGCATCGCCGTCGACAACCACGTGGATGCCATTCACCCGGGCTACGGCTTCCTCTCCGAGAACCCGGAATTCGCCGACGCCTGCGCTCGCGCCGGGATCGCCTTCATCGGCCCGAAGGGCGACGTGATGCGCACCCTCGGCAACAAGGTGGCCGCCCGCCAGGTGGCGATCCAGGCCGGCGTGCCGGTGGTGCCCGCCACCGGCGCGCTGCCGGAAGACCTTGAGCAGGTGAAGCGCATGGCCGCCGAGATCGGCTACCCGCTGATGCTCAAGGCCAGCTGGGGCGGCGGCGGCCGCGGCATGCGGGCGATCGAGTCCGAGGCCGACCTGGCGCCGATGATCGAGGTGGCCCGCCGCGAAGCCGCGGCCGCCTTCGGCAATGACGAGGTCTACCTCGAGAAGCTCATCCGCCGCGCCCGCCACGTGGAAGTGCAGGTGCTGGGCGACCGCCACGGCAACCTGGTGCACCTGTTCGAGCGCGACTGCTCGGTGCAGCGCCGCAACCAGAAGGTAGTCGAGCGTGCACCGGCCCCGTACATGCGCGACGACCTGCGGGCCGAACTGTGCGAGTCGGCCCTGCGCCTGGCCCGCCAGGCCGACTACACCCACGCCGGCACCGTCGAGTACCTCTTCGACGCGGATACCGACCAGTTCTACTTCATCGAGGTGAACCCGCGCATCCAGGTGGAGCACACCGTCACCGAGGAAGTGACCGGCGTCGATATCGTCAAGGCGCAGATCCGCGTCACCGAGGGCAAGCGCATCGGCGCCGACGACCTGCTGCCGGCCCAGGCCGACATCCGCCTCAACGGCCACGCCCTGCAGTGCCGCGTCACTACCGAAGACCCGGAGAACAACTTCACCCCCGACTACGGCAAGATCGCGGTCTATCGCTCCGCGGCCGGTGGCGGTATCCGCCTGGATGCCGGCACGGCCTATTCGGGCGCGGTGATCACGCCCTACTACGATTCGCTGCTGGTGAAGGTGACCGCCTGGGGGCACAGCCCGGACGAAGCCGCCTCGCGCATGGACCGGGCGCTGCGCGAATTCCGCGTGCGGGGGCTGTCCACCAACCTGCAGTTCCTCGAAAACGTCATCGACCACCCGCTGTTCCGATCGGGCGAGTGCACCACCCGCTTCATCGACACCACGCCGGAGCTGTTCAACTTCCAGAAGCGACGCGATCGGGCCACCCGCCTGCTGCGCTTCCTGGGCAATGTGGCGGTCAACGGCAACCCCGAGATGAAGGGCCGCGTGGCCCCGGCGCTGCCGCTCGCCAGGCCCATCAAACCGAAGTTGAACCTGCGCACGCAGATTCCGAAGGGCACCCGCGACTACCTGAAGGAAATGGGCCCGACCCGCTTCGCCCAGTGGATGCGCGACTGCAAGCAGGTGCTGCTCACCGACACCACGATGCGCGACGCGCACCAGTCGCTCTTCGCCACGCGCATGCGCAGCCACGACATGCTGGCCATCGCGCCGCACTATGCACGCATGCTGCCGGGCCTGTTCTCGATGGAATGCTGGGGTGGCGCCACCTTCGACGTGGCCATGCGCTTCCTCAAGGAAGACCCGTGGGACCGCCTCGGCCGCCTGCGCGAAGCGGTGCCCAACATCCCGTTCCAGATGCTGCTGCGCGCCTCCAACGCGGTCGGCTACACCAACTACCCGGACAACGTGGTGCGCTACTTCGTGCAGCAGGCGGCGGACAACGGCATCGACATCTTCCGCGTCTTCGACTCCCTCAACTGGGTCGAGAACATGCGTGTGGCGATGGACGCGGTGATCGAGTCCGGTGGCCTGTGCGAGGCGGCCATCTGCTACACCGGCGACCTGCACGACCCCACGCGCAGCAAGTACGACCTCAAGTACTACGTGGACATGGCCAGGCAGCTCGAGAAGGCCGGCGCCCATGTGCTGGGCATCAAGGACATGGCGGGGGTATGCAAGCCGCGCGCCGCGCGCGAGCTGGTCACGGCGCTCAAGCAGGAGGTGGGCTTGCCCATCCACTTCCACACCCATGACACCAGCGGCATCTCCGCCGCCTCGGTGCTGGCGGCCATCGAGGCCGGCTGCGATGCGGTCGATGGCGCACTTGATGCCATGAGCGGCATGACCTCCCAGCCCAACCTCGGCGCCATCGCCGCCGCCCTGGCCGGCTCCAAGCGCGATCCGGGGCTCGACCTGGCCGCCATGCAGAGCCTCTCCCACTACTGGGAGGGCGTGCGCCGCCAGTACAGCCCCTTCGAGGCGGACATGCGCGCCGGCACCTCGGACGTCTACAACCACGAGATGCCCGGCGGGCAGTACACCAACCTGCGCGAGCAGGCCCGCGCCATCGGGCTCGAGCATCGCTGGCCGGAGGTCTCCCGCGCCTATGCGGATGTGAACCAGCTCTTTGGTGACATCGTGAAGGTCACCCCTACCTCCAAGGTGGTGGGCGACATGGCGCTGTTCATGGTGGCCAACGACCTCACCCCGGCCGAGGTGCAGAACCCCAACCGGGAAATCGACTTCCCCGAGTCGGTGGTGCAGCTCTTCCGTGGAGAACTGGGCTACCCGGCCGACGGTTTCCCGAAGGACCTGGCAGCCAGGATCCTGCGCGGCGCCCGGCCCATCGAGGGACGCGTGGGCGCCACCCTCGCCGCGGTGGATCTCGATGCCGCGCGCAGCGAGGCCGAGTCAGCGATTGGCCGCCAGGTGAGCGACACCGATCTGGCCTCCCACCTGATGTACCCCAAGGTGTTTCGCGACTTCGCCGCCCATCGCAAGCAGTACGGTGACGTGGGCCAGATCCCTACCCCGGCCTTCTTCTACGGCCTGCAGGATCTGGACGAGATCTCGGTGGACATCGACAAGGGCAAGACCCTGGTGATCCGCCAGACCGGCCGCTCCGACACCGTGGATGAAGAGGGCAAGATCAAGGTGTTTTTCGAGCTCAACGGCCAGCCCCGCACCGTGCGTGTCGCCAAGGCCGGCATCCAGGGCACCGGCGCCGCCCGGCCGCTGGCGAAGGACGGCGACCCGAAACAGGTCGGCGCCCCCATGCCGGGCATGATCGCCACGGTGTCGGTCAAGCCGGGCCAGAAGGTGAAGAAGGGCGACCCCCTGCTCTCGCTCGAAGCCATGAAGATGGAAACCCTGCTCACCGCCCCGGAGGACGGCACCATCGCCGCCATCCACGTGAAACCGGGCGAGACCGTGCAGGCCAAGGAGTTGCTCGTTGAACTGAGCTGAGCGGAGCCAGCATCGCACGCTCCGCGAGAGGGGCGCAGCGGTGTACGTACAAAGCGGCGGATGACGCCTTCGGCTCTTCCGCCCTACGGGGATTTGAGTAGGGCGGAAGAGCGAAGCGTCATCCGCCATCCCCGTCGCGAGCAGAAAACGCCAATGGCATACTCGCCGCATGCCAAACTACCGCCGCAACCGCATCCCCGGCGCCACGTACTTCTTCACCGTGACCCTCCTCAACCGCCGCGATAAGACCCTCGTTCAGAACATCGACCTGCTCCGCGACGCCGTCCGCAAGGTGAAAACGAACCGCCCATTTCACATCGACGCCTGGGTCATTTTGCCGGATCACATGCACGCGATATGGACCCTGCCGCCGGAAGATGCCGATTATTCCGGCCGCTGGCGCGCCATCAAAACGCTGTTTTCGAAAGGGCTTGCGCAATCCGAGGCATTGCCCGCGCGGCCATTGAGGTCGGGCGAGCGAGGCATCTGGCAACGGCGATTCTGGGAGCACACGATCCGTGACGACATTGATTTCGCGCGCCACGTCGATTACGTGCACTTCAATCCGGTCAAGCATGGTCACGCAATGTCTGTCGCGGATTGGCCGTATTCGACATTTCACCGCGATGTAGCCAGCGGGATATATCCGATTGATTGGGCCGGCAATCCGGACATGGATTCGCCAACAGGAGAGCGCGATGAATGATCGTGGCAATGACAACCGGCGGATGAAACGACAATCGGCGGATGACGCCTTCGGCTCTTCCGCCCTACGGGTGGTCGTCGTGTAGGGCGGAAGAGCGAAGCGTCATCCGCCATCCAACGCATCAGCCCCCGTAGGGCGGAAGAGCGAAGCGCCATCCGCCATTCAACGCATCAGCCCCCGCAGGGCGGAAGAGCGAAGCGTCATCCGCCATCCAACGCATCGGCCCCCGTAGGGCGGAAGAGCGAAGCGTCATCCGCCATCCAACGCATCGGCCCCCGTAGGGCGGAAGAG
>JAGRGD010000031.1 GCA_020445665.1 Rhodocyclaceae bacterium | reverse complement strand
GCGCAGGATGCGCTCGCGCGGCACGCGCTGGCGCAGATAGGGGTCGCGCCGGCCCTCGATCCGCGCCTCCGTCCAGGCGATGCCGTTGCGGTTCTGGCAGGCTTCCTCCGCGCAGCCGGTGAGGACCACGCCGTCGGCGAGATCACGGGCGAGGATGTAGTCGATGAAGGACGGCGGCAGCATGCCGGTGCAGGGCAGGCGGACGACGCCGACGGCCGGGTCGCCGAGCCCCTTCAGCTCGACACCGTGGTCGCAGCCGATGGCGATGACGCGCCGGTCGCCGGTGAGGCCCAGGGCCGCCTTGTCGGTCAGGGCGCGCAGATCCTTCAGCGCCAGATGCGGCAGCTCGATGCCGGCGACCATCCGGCCGCGCTGGCGGAAGGGCGTGGCGGTCGGGCAGGCGCCGGTGCAGATGCCGCAGCTCACGCAGAGCGAGGGGTCGACCCTGGCCTCGTGCTGGAAGGGCAGGCCGTCGGTGCGCGGCACCAGCTTGACGGCCTCGTAGGGGCAGTCGTGGACGCAGCGCTCGCAGCCATTGCAGAACTCGAGATTGACCGTGGCCGCGGGCGGTCGCCGCATGGGCGGCATCAGCGGCAGGGCGACGAGGATGACGGTGATCACCCCGAGCAGGCCGAGCAGCCCCCGCGCACCGATCAGGTCGATGAGCGGGTAGGTGCCGAGATAGTACCAGTCGAGGCCGATCCGGCCCAGCACCAGCCCGAGGTCGGCCGGGGCCTGGTTGGTCGCGGGCAGGACCAGCGCCAAAGCGACGAAGGCGACCAGCATGAGAATGGCGAGGCCGCGCGCCGGGTTGATCTCGGGCCGGGTCACCCGCTGCAGGTGGATCCACATGACCATCAGGAGGATCAGCGGGATGGCGATGTGCAGGAACAGCATCAGCGAGAAGAAGCGGTCGTCGAGGCTGCGCGGGGTGAGGAAGTTGCGGGCGATGGGCTCGCCGAAGATGCCGATCGCGTCGACCAGCTCCGAGGTCCGGATCGCGACGAACTGGGCGAGCTCGTCCCAGACCAGCCAGTAGCCGGTGATGCCGGAGATGTAGACGAGCCAGATGATGACGACGCCGGTGACCCAGGTGAACCAGCGGGCACCGCGGTAGCGGTCGAGCGAGAACTCGCGGAGCAGATGCGCCGCCATGAAGAGCACCATGCCGTCCGAGGCGTAGCGGTGCAGGCTGCGCATCACCCCGGCATGGTACCAGTAGCTGGTGCTCATGTTCTCGACCGACTCGAAGGCGTCCACCGTGCCGGTGTCGAAGAAGGCGTAGACGTAGAGGCCGCTGACGAAGACGATCCAGAGGCAGAAGAAGGAGAGGGCGCCCAGGTGGTAGAGCGGCTGCCAGGCCGGCGGGAAGACGCGATCGAGCAGCGCCTCGAGGCGGGCGAAGCCCGCGCGCAAGATGCGACGCAGCAGATCCATGCCCGCTACCGCCTCGCCGGCAGGGCCGGCGTCGGGCGCGGCCGGCGGCGGGTGGCGAGCCAGGCGCGCGCCAGCACGACGGCGATGCCGCCGAGACAGACGATGCCGGCGATCAGGCCGATGAAGATCCCGTAGTCGAATTGGTAGCGGTCGTTCTTCGGATCGTAGAGGGTGCAGAGCAGCCTGATCCGGTTCCACGCACCCTCGAGGTCGGTGACCGGGCTGAAGCGGCCCCAGACCAGGTCCTTCAAGGGCTCGACCACGGCCGGCGGCTCGAAGG
>JAGRGD010000249.1 GCA_020445665.1 Rhodocyclaceae bacterium | reverse complement strand
CGTCGACGGCGGCAAGGCCCTGGGCAACGTCGAGCTGAACGTGCGCGCCAAAAACGTCAATCAGCGCAACTCCGCCACCCTCGGCTACGCCGAGCAGGAAGCCAACATCGGCTCCCTGAAGTAAGCCCGCATTACCTCCTCTTGCTCGCTCTTGGGCGGGGCCCTCGGCCCCGCCCTTTTTCGTTCACCGCACCGACGGTCGGCGCGCATCCCTAAAGGAAATCGCCCCCCGTGCCGTAGAGATCAATGGGCCCAGCATGGCCCGGAATCTCTCCTCTTGCGCGTGGCGGAACCTGGGTTCCGCCACTTTTTTGTCCACGCCCACGGCCGACGCTGCCCAGCGTGACGCGCTTCTCGAACCGGTCGGGCGCCGGGCGCGACTCACGGGTCAGATGGGCGGCACGACGCCCCTCGCGAAACCCTACCCCACCCAGGAGAGTCATCATGAAAGCCATCATCGCCATCGCCGCCGCCACCCTCGCCACCTCGGCCTTCGCCGGCCCCTTCGACCAGGGCATGGTCGGCGGTCAGCTGAAGTCGAACGTCCGGGTCCAGGACATCAACCAGCGCAACTCCGCGACCCTGGGCTACGCCAAGCAGAAGCTCAACGTCGGCAGCGTCGACGGCGGCAAGGCCCTGGGCAACGTCGAGCTGAATGTGCGCGCCAAGTCCATCAACCAGCGCAACTCCGCCACCCTGGGCTATTCGGAGCAGGAGACGAACATCGGCTCCCTGAAGTGAACCGCTCGGGTGGCGAGTGCCTAAAGTTCGCCCGCCGCCGAACGTAATCTCTCTTGTTACCTCCCCCCCTCTTGCGGCTGAGCCTCCGGCTCGGCCGCTTTCTTTTTGTCTGTCCCTCCGGCGCCTCAGCCCGCGGGCTTCAACAGCATGCCGAGATCGATCCGCCCCCGGCGCGCACTGGCCAGGGCGAGCAGCAGCTCGCCGGCGGCGAGGGCGTCCGACAGCGCGTTGTGGGCCGGATAGCGGGGCAGGCCTGCCTGACGGCGCAGGTTGCCGAGGCGCAGATCGCCCTTGCGAGGGGCGCGCCGCTCCCGGTCGCGGGCCGCGGCGGCGAGGGCGAGGGTATCCACGGCGGGGAAGTAACCGCGCATCCCGTACAGGCGCCGGCAGGTGGCCTCAAGGAAACCCACCTCGGTGCGGATGTAGTGGGCCACCAGGATCCGGCCGGCCAGTGCGGCCAGCAGTTCGGCCATGACCGCCTCGAGCGGCTCGCCGGTGGCGGCCTCGTCGTCGGTGATGCGATGCACGACCGCCGAGGTGGCCGTCATGTCGCCCTGCAGGCGGACAAGGCGATGGCGCGCGCTGGACAGGACGATGCGCTCGCGGTCGATCTGCACCCAGCCAAAGCTGACGATCTCGTCGCGGGCGGGATCGCCCCCGGTGGTCTCCAGGTCGAGGGCCAGGAACGGCACCTCGCGCCAGTCGGTGTCGCGGGCAGGGAATGGCACCGACAGATAGTCGGCCAGCGGGCCGGAGGGCGCCTTGCGAAGCAGGCGGCGGCGCCGGGCGTCCGGCCCGAAGAGGCCAAACAGCTCAGGCACCACCGCCCCCGATGGCATAGCGCACGGAAAGGGTGCGCTGCATGCCGGCGATGACCGAGAAGACGTCCTTGAGGTGACGGCGCTCCAGCGAGGTGAGCCGCTCCGGATCCACCAGATTGTCCGGCTCGCCGCCCGCCCGCAGCTGCTCCACCTGGTGGCGGATGCGCAGCAGGCCGAGGAACTCGAAGGCCTCCTCCAGCTCGCTGGCCGACTCGGCGCTGAGCACCTTGCGCGCGACACAGGCGTGCAGGCGCGCCACGGTTCCCACCTCGGTGATGCCGGCGGCCAGGGACTGGATGCGCGCCAGATCCACGATCGGGATGATGCCGCGGGTCTTGATGTCGAAGCGGCGGGCGTCTTCGCCGGCCGCCAGCATGACGAGGCTGCGGAAGAAGCCGAGCGGCGGCTTGTTGGCCAGCATGTTCTCCACCAGCTGGGCGAGGAAGCGCTCGCCGCGCACGCTCTCCTCGGCCACGCCCGTGGCCAGCGCCTGCTGCAGGCGGGGTTCGCCCCACACCAGGCGCAGGTCGAGGAAGTTGGTCATGACCTTGGCCGCGGTCTCGTCGGTATGGCGGATCCAGTGCCGGAAGCCCGCCAGCCACTCGCCGATCGGCTGGCGCCACTTCGGGTTGCTGGCCATGATCTCTCCCGGGCAGTAGCGGAAGCCGCACTCGTTGAGGCCGTCATTGACGAAGCGGGCCAGGGCCTCGAAGTAGGCACCGTGCTCGTCGGCCCGGTAGGCGTCGTCCAGCACCATGGCGTTGTCCTGGTCGGAGTGGCTGGACTGCTCCTGCCGCCCCTGGGAGCCCCCCGCGAGCCACGCAAAGGGCACCGGCGGCGGCCCCTGCCGCGCGATCGCCAGCTCGATGAGGCGGCTGGCGAGGGCGTCGGCGATGGACGACACGGCCTGCCCGATCTGGGCCGCGGTGGCGCCGCCGGCGAGCATCTGGATCTGTAGTTCGGGGAGCTCCGCCGACAGGGCAGGCAGGCCCTCGGCCCGCTCGCAGCTGCGCACCAGCATCGCCAGGTGCGCGGAGTTGGCGCTCTGGGAGCGCAGCAGGTCGCGGGTGGAGACGAGGCCGCGCAGCGCGCCGTCCTCGACGATCGGCAGGTGGTCGATGCCGCGCCGGGTCATGATCATCAGGGCCTCGAAGGCCGTGTGCCCTTCGCCCAGCGTGCGCGGGTCGGCCGTCATGATGGCCGAGATCGGGGACTCGGGCGACAGGCCGGTGGCGAGGCAGCGGGCGCGCAGGTCCCGGTCGGTGACGATGCCGGCCAGGCGCTCCCCGTCCACCACCAGCATCGCGGCCATCGGCCGGTTGCCCATCAGCGCCGCGACCTCGCGAATCGACATGCCGGGCGGCGCGGTGACCGGTGCGCGGGTGACGAAGGACGACACCGGCATGCCCATCAGGTTGGGCCGGAACACGACCCGCTCGCCGACGCTGCGCTGCACGTGGCGCAGCCGCTCGCCGAGGGATCGACGGAAGTGGCGGTCGACCGCCGCGTCGGCCCGCCGCAGGGCCTGCATGTCCTCGCGGGGGATGCAGTAGAGGAGCACGTCCTCGATGGCCCGCATGCGGGTCTCGGCGTCCGCCGCCCCGTCCCCCTCGAGGAGATCGCCCTCGGCGTACTTGGCGAGGAGCCGGTCGTCCGCGTCACGCTGCTCGATGGCGCCCTTGCGCACCACGTAGTACTCGGGCTGGGCGTCCTCTGGCGGAAACGGGCTTCCCCGGCGCAGGTAGCGGATCGACATGTGGGCAACGAGCGCGGCCAGGGCGTCCTCGTCGAGCAACGAGAACGGCGGAAACTCCGCCAGGAACTCGCGGATCTCGATCAACTCGACACTGGCCATGACGGCAGGCTCCCGGCGCTGGACGGGTCACTATCATGCCGCCCCGGCGCCGACCATGACAACCGCCCCCCTTGTGGGACGCAACACGCGCAAACACGCAGACCGAACGACGGCGGGCGGCCCAAGCGTTGCCTGGGCGCTCAAGACCCAACTGTCGGCGCCGATACTTCCAGGGTGGCAGGGCACCGTGCGCGCGCGACGGTGCCGACCCCACAGCAACGCCTCCTCGAAAACCCACTCTCGATCCTGGATTTGAAACGCCCCGCCCCCCTCACTCATCTGCCAGGACGCCTGCTCAACAAAGGGAGGCTGGCCACGCTGCTGGCATCGGGGATGCTCTGCGCTGCCAGCGCATATGCCGCCACGACGCCGGATGGCGAGCCGCTGGATGTCTACCTCGACCTGCCGCTGAGCCAGCTGCTCGACGTGAAGATCAGCCTCGCCGCGCGCAGGCCCCAGTCCGTTCAGGAGGCGGCGAATGCGGTCTTCGTGATCAGCGAGGAAGACATCCGGCGGTCGGCCGCGACGAACATTCCCGAATTGCTCAGGATGGTGCCGGGCCTCCACGTCGCCCGCATCAGCACCAGCAGCTGGGCGGTCACTGCCCGCGGCTTCAACGGCGCGTTCTCGAACAAGCTACTGGTACTGATGGATGGCAGGACGGTCTACACGCCGGCCTTCTCGGGGGTCTATTGGGACGTTCAGGACACGCTGCTGGAGGACATCGACCGCATCGAGGTCATCCGCGGACCGGGCGCGACGCTGTGGGGAGCGAATGCGGTTAACGGCGTCATCAACATCATCACCAAGAGTGCGCTCGATACGCTCGGGGGCATCGCAACGCTCAATGTGGGCGATGAGCAGCGCGTCAATACAGGCATCCGCTATGGCTGGGCGCTCGACGACGGGGCCGTCCGCGCCTACGCGAAGGCGTTCAGGCTCGACGCGCAACAGGCCCGCGCGACCGGCGCCAGCGCCAACGACGACTGGGACGCGTTGCGCGGCGGCTTCCGTCTCGACCGGCAAACCCCGGGCGGCGACCAGTGGACCGTGCAGGGGGACCTCTACGACAGCCGTCCGAACCAGGTGCAGGCGGTTCCCGGCCTGCCCCTCGTGCCGGAAGAGATCCGCAACACCGGCTGGAACCTGACCGGCCGGTGGTCGCGCCCGCTGGGCGACGGTTCCAGCGTCCGCGTCCAGGCCTACCTCGATCAGACGGAGCGCGTCGAGAATTCCCTCGGCCAGAAACACCAGACGCTCGATCTGGACTTCCAGCACCAGACCTCACCGCTCATCGACCATAACCTGGTCTGGGGGCTGGCGTACCGGGCGGTCCAGGACGATTTCGACAACTCGGCCTTCGTCGGCACCGTTCCCTCACGCCGGACCACGCGGCTCTACAGCGCCTTTGTCCAGGATGACATCACCGTGCTGCGGGATCGTCTGCGGGTGGTCGCCGGCGCCAAGATCGAACACAACGGGTATACGGGCAACGAAATCCAGCCGAACCTCCGGCTCGCGTGGACGCCCTCCGACCGCACGACCGTATGGACGGGGGTCTCGCGAGCGATCCGGTCACCGTCGCGAATGGAACGCTCCGGCTACATCATCAGCGCCGTCACGCCCGGGCCGGTGCCGGTTCCGGTCTATGCCTTCGGCGACAGCGCTTTCGATTCCGAAGAGCTGATCGCGTACGAAGCGGGCTATCGTCGCCGCATCGGCCATGTCGCGAACCTGGACCTGGCGGTCTTCCGCCACCGCTACAAGCGGCTGGCCGGCAACGACTTCACCGGCTACCCCCAGCATGTCCGTTTCATCTCGGAGATGCACGCGAGGTCCCACGGCGTGGAGATCGCCCTCGACTGGCGGCCGTCGAGCCGCTGGGAGACCCGGCTCGCGTACAGCGCCCAGTCCATCTCCGCGGAGCGCACTGGCTCGGCGGACACGACGATGCTGCCGGACGATGTGTCCCGGGACGCGGCGGAGCACTCGACCCCGTATCAGCAGCTGTCGTTACGCTCGCACCTCGACCTTGACGGCGGCTGGCGCCTCGATGCCTGGCTACGCCATGTCGGCGAAGTGCGCGCCAATCGCGCCTTCGCCATCGATGTGCCGAGCTATACGTCTCTCGACCTGCGCCTCGCCTGGCAGGTGGACAGCCGCCTCGAACTCTCGCTCGTGGGCAAGAACCTGCTCGATCCTCAGCATCCCGAATTCGTCCAGGAAGCGCTGGTGGCCCCGGCCGAGATCGAGCGGAGCCTCTTCGCCCGCGTCCGGCTGGCCTTCTGAGTCCCGGGCCGATCGAGGCCCCCACCCCGGCCTGTGCCCCCTCCGGGCGCGGCATCCGGGCCCACCGACATCCGGCGCCGACAGCCTCGCAGGCGGCGTGACACAGTTCTCGAACCGATCCGGCAGTGGCCGCGACTCACGGGTCAGATGGGCGACACAACGCCCCTCGCGAAACCCTACCCCACTCAGGAGAGTCGTCATGAAAGCCATCATCGCCATCGCCGCCGCCACCCTCGCCACCTCGGCCTTCGCCGGCCCCTTCGACCAGGGCATGGTCGGTGGTCAGTTGAAGTCCAACGTGCGCATCCAGGACATCAATCAGCGCAACTCGGCCACCCTCGGCTATGCCAAGCAGAAGCTCAACGTCGGCAGCGTCGACGGCGGCAAGGCCCTGGGCAACGTCGAGCTGAACGTGCGCGCCAAGTCGATCAACCAGCGCAACTCGGCGACGCTCGGCTACGCCGAGCAGGAAGCCAACATCGGCTCGCTGAAGTAACACCGGATAGTGTCCTCCTCGCGGTTTTGGCAGGGTCTCGGCCCTGCCTTTTTTCGTGTCTACGCGGCGGCAGCGGCCGCCGCGCCGTGTGTCATCCCTCGTCAAAGGAGAACAAGAATGCAACCCAACACCCGCCTGTCCCTGCTGGCACTCGCGACTCTCGCCACGAGCTCCGGCGCCCTTGCCCAGGCGCTGCCCGGCCCGAGCCCGATCGAAGGCCTGCTGTCGGGCCTGCCGGGCCTCACCGCGGTCCAGCGCTCGGCCGGCGGCGTCACCGAGAGCATCTGCCCCTTCCTCGCCACCCCCGATGGCCTCGGCAGTGGCGAGGCCCGCCTCTCCGACACCTGCACCCGTCTCGTCGTCTCCGCCCTGAGTGGCGGCGGCGGCTTCGACCTCGGCCTCACCACCGCCCAGCTCGCCGCCGCCCTCCAGGCGGTCGCCCCCGAGGAGATGACCGCCACCGGACGGCTCGCCGTCGAGGGCTCGCTCTCCAACCCGGTCAATGGCCGCCTCCTCGCCCTGCGCGCCGGCGGACGCGGCATGCTGCTCGCCAACTCCGGCTTCACCGTCGACGGCAAGACCCTCTCCCTCGCCCAGATGCTCCCCGCCGGCAGCACCGGTGGCGCCGCAGGCGAGGGCGAGTTCGGCGGCCGCTGGGGTGGCTTCATCAACGCCAACTACAACACCGGCGATCGCGACCGCACGGCCAACGAGGACGCCTTCGACTTCACCGACTCGGGCCTCACCGCCGGTGTCGATTACCGCTTCATGGATGGCCTGGTCGGCGGTGTCGCCCTGTCCTGGTCCAAGACCGATGCCGACTTCGATGCCAACCTCGGCAGTGTCGAGTCCGACAACTTCGGCGTCTCCCTCTACATGAGCTACGCCACCGACACCTGGTATGTCGATGGTCGCCTCGGCCTCGCCAAGGTCGATTTCGACACCGAGCGGCGCATCCTCGTCACCAGCAACACCGCCGCCGAGGGCATCGACACCACCGCCCGCGGCAGCACCGAGGCCGACCAGATCAGCTTCAACTCCGGCGGCGGCTACAACTTCCACCTCGCCGGCATGACCCTGACCCCCTACGGACGCCTGGACTACCTCAAGCTCGAGGTCGATGGCTTCACCGAGCGAGAGGCCAAGGAGGGCATGGGGCTGGCCGTCTCAGACCACGACACCGAGTCGCTCCAGTCGGCCATCGGCGGGCGCATCGCGACGACCATCAGCACCGGCGCCGCCGTCATCACCCCCTACGCCGGGCTCGAGTGGAACCACGAGTTCCAGAACGACGAGGACTCCCTCGTCGCCCAGTACGCCAACGATCCGTTCAACGTCAGCTTCACCATCCCCACCGACAGCCCGGACCGCGACTACTTCACCCTCTCCCTCGGCGCCTCCGCCGTCATGCCCCACGGTTTCGCCGCCTTCATCAACCTCGACACCGCCCTCGGGCTCGCCGACACCAACAGCTACGCCATCACCCTCGGCGGGCGTATGGAGTTCTGAGCACGCCGGCATGCCGCGCGAATCGGGCCGCTCCGCGTACGCGAAGCGGCCCGATTGCATGGCTGTGCCTGACGCTCGCGGCCTGCGCCACGCCAGCCGAGCGCATCGCGACCATTGCGCAGCAGGAGGATCTGTTGCTCCGGGTCGTGCCCGGCGGGACGTTCTCCCATCTGACCGTTTTCAAGCCTGCGACCGGCCGCGCGAGGGCCGACCGGCTCCACGTCTACCTGGAGGGCGACGGCATCCCGTGGCTCACGCCGGAACTGCCGAGCCCGGACCCCACGCCGCGCGAGCCCCTGATGTTCGATGCGATGCGCAGGGACCCTGCTACCGCACTCTACCTCGGACGCCCCTGCCATTACGTCGGGACCCACGAGCCTCCCTGTTCGCCTTTGGCGTGGACCCATCGACGCTATTCGCCAGCCGCCGTCGATAGCCTCGAACGGGCGCTCCGCGCCTTGCTGGTCAAGCGGAATATCCGGCAGCTCGTGTTCTTCGGCCACAGCGGCGGGGGAACGCTGGCGGCGCTGCTGGCGCCGCGCTTCGACCAGAGCCGGGCCGTCGTGACGCTTGCGGCCAACCTGGACGTCGCGGCATGGGCCCGCACACGCGGCTTCAGCCCGCTCGACGGCTCGCTCGACCCCGCCACCCAACCTGCGCTGTCGCATCGCCTGTTGCAGTGGCACCTGGTGGGCGAGCGGGACACGACCGTCCCACCCGACGTCACCCGACGCTATGCCGAAGGGCAGTCCGCGGCGACGATCACCAGCTACCCGTCCTTCGATCACCGCTGCTGCTGGCTGGACCTGTGGCCGGAGTTGCCGGCGGCGGTCGACGCCGCGCTCGACGCAGCCCCCCGTGTCGTCCGATGACGACGGCGTGACGCAGTTCTCGAACCGAACCGGCGGTTGCGACGACTCAGGGACCAGATGGGCAGCAAACAGCCCCTCTGGAAACCACACCCCCTCAGGAGAGTCGTCATGAAAGTCATCATCGCCATCGCCGCCGCCACCCTCGCCACCTCGGCCTTCGCCGGCCCCTTCGATCAGGGCATGGTCGGTGGTCAGCTGAAGTCCAACGTGCGCATCCAGGACGTCAATCAGCGCAACTCGGCCACCCTCGGCTATGCCAAGCAGAAACTCAACGTCGGCAGCGTCGACGGCGGCAAGGCCCTGGGCAACGTCGAGCTGAACGTGCGCGCCAAAAACGTCAATCAGCGCAACTCCGCCACCCTCGGCTACGCCGAGCAGGAAGCCAACATCGGCT
>JAGRGD010000030.1 GCA_020445665.1 Rhodocyclaceae bacterium | reverse complement strand
TGGCCGTCCCCGCCGATCGCGCGATGGGCGCGGCGCCGGCCGAGCCCGCCAGCGCGCCTTCCCAGGTCGGTCCGGCCGCGACGCCGGTCGAGACTCGGCGCGCCGCCTCCGAACCCACCGGACAGAACGATTCCCGATCGGTCGTCGAGCCCGTCGCGTCCGCCGAGGCGCCGCCTGAAGCCCCTTCGACACCCACTGAGGCCCCCGCTGCGGCGTCCGAGCGCCCGGCGGCACCGCCCGCCGTCGCCCCTGCGCCCCTTCCCTTGGCCGAGAGCTTCGCTGCCCTCGGCCTGCACCCTTCCGTGGGCGATGCCATCGCGGCCATGGGCTTCGACACGCCCACGCCCATCCAGGTCGAGGCCATCCCGGTGGCGATGACCGGGCGTGACGTGATCGGACTGGCGCAGACTGGGACGGGCAAGACGCTGGCCTTCGTCGCGCCGGCCCTGCACCGCATTCTGACCACCCGCCGCGAGGGCGAGCACCTGCCGGGCCTGCTCGTGCTGGCGCCCACCCGCGAGCTGACGGTGCAGGTGGCCGAGGAGGCCGAGCGCCTGTCGGCGCGCAGCGGCTTGCGCGTCGCGACCATCTACGGCGGCGTGGGCATGGGGCCGCAGATCGACGCCCTCAAGGGCGGCGTCGACGTGATCGTGGCCACGCCCGGTCGCATGCTCGATCATCTGCGCCGCGGCAACGTCAAGATCGGCAGCGTGCAGACCCTGGTGCTCGACGAGGCCGATCGGATGCTGGACATGGGCTTCCTGCCCGATGTCCGAACGATCCTGCGCTTCCTGGGCGAGGACCGCCAGACCCTGTTCTTCACGGCGACCATGCCGCCCGAGATCGAGTCCTTGTCGCTCGAGTTCCAGCGCGAGCCGGTGGTCGTCGAGATCGCGCGGCGCAAGCCGCCGGAGTCGATCGACCAGCTCCTGTACCCGGTGGGCAAGCACCTCAAGGCGCCGCTGCTGGTGCACCTGCTCAAGAGCGATCCCGACATGAAGAGCGTGTTGGTCTTCACCGAGCGCAAGATCGACGCCGACGTCCTGGCCAAGCGCTTGCGCGAGGAGGGCCTGAAGGTGGCCCTGATGCACGGCGATCGCCGGCAGCAGGATCGCGAGCAGGCGCTGGAGGACCTGGCCAGCGGCAAGGTCCAGGTCCTGGTGGCGACCAACGTGGCCGCCCGAGGTCTGGACATCGACGACATCTCGCACGTGGTCAACTACGACATCCCGCAGACCGTCGACGAGTACGTGCACCGGATCGGCCGCACCGCTCGCGCCGAGGCCGAGGGCAGCGCCTGGACCCTGGTCACGGTCTCCGACGAGGTCATGGTCGCCCGCATCGAGAGCGCGCTCGGCCGCAAGCTGCCGCGCGTCCAGGACCCGACCTTCGACTACGACGTGCCGACGCCTTCTTGGGCCAAGCCCTCGGCCAAGGATGTGCTGGCGATGCTCAACAAGAGCCAGAGCGTCGCCGATCGCATGCGTCACCTGGGCCGCCGGAGATAGGTGGACGGCGCGTGCCGGCTCGGGCATCCCAGGATGCGACCGAGCCGGCGCGCCGCTCCGCCGCAGCCGATGCCCTCGACCGGCCGGACAGTCCGGATGCCGACGGGGCTTGCCGTCTGGCTGATCCTGAGCGGCTTGCTGCTGCGCGCGGCGGACCCCGTCCTGCAGCTCCTGACTGCTTCGAGCAGCTTGCGCGCCAGCTTGCTGGCGGGGGGCTGGGAGCTCTCGGCGCTGCTGATGCTCGGCGCCTTCATGGTTCCGGCGCTGTTGCCCTTTGCGCTGGCCAGCATCTGGGTGCTGCGCGCCCGTTCCGTCCTCGACCGCCCGCCGCCGGTCCCGAAGGGTGGCCGGGCCGTCGGCACCGGGCAGCGGCTGCTCGGCCTGGCGGTCTGGGCCGCGCTTCTGACGCATGCGCTCGGCGTTCTGGCGCTGCCGCTGTGGAGCTTGCCCGCCCTGCTGGCCCTGCCCGCCGGCGACGAGGTCGCCATCAGCCCCGCCAGCGCCGCCAGCTATGGCTGGCGCGGCT
Source organism: Rhodocyclaceae bacterium (assembly GCA_020445665.1). GTDB lineage: Bacteria > Pseudomonadota > Gammaproteobacteria > Burkholderiales > Rhodocyclaceae > Cognatazoarcus. The sequence continues at coordinate 51 of JAGRGD010000030.1, read as the reverse complement.
ACCTGCTGGCCCAGGGCCTGCTCCTGCTCGTCGCGCTGCTGCTGACCGTCC
>JAGRGD010000248.1 GCA_020445665.1 Rhodocyclaceae bacterium | reverse complement strand
GGTACGGAGCCAGGATTCAGAGAATTTCATGAACTAGATATGCCAGGGGAAAGCGCAACGGATCGCCGGTCAAGCGAACTGTCGCAGGAAACGCAGGTCGCCATCGTAAAACAGGCGCAGATCATTGATCCCATAGCGCAACATCGTCAGCCGGTCCGGCCCCATTCCGAAAGCAAAACCGAGATACTTCTCGGCGTCGATCCCGACCTGACGCAGAACGTTCGGATGAACCATGCCACAACCTGCGATCTCCAGCCAACGGCCCTTCAGGGCGCCGCTCATGAACGCCATGTCGATCTCGGCCGAGGGTTCGGTAAACGGAAAAAAGGACGGACGAAACCGCACCTGCAGGTCGTCGCTCTCGAAAAACCGCCGCAGGAAATCGGCGATGACGCCCTTGAGGTCGGCAAAGCTGACATTCTGGCCGACCCACAAGCCCTCGACCTGATGGAACATCGGCGAGTGCGTGGCGTCTGAATCGACGCGATAGACCCGTCCGGGGGCGATCACGCGGATCTCGGGCATGGTCTCGGCGCCAGCGTGCAGGGCCACGTGCGCCTGCATGTAGCGCACCTGAATCGGGCTGGTATGGGTGCGCAGCAGCACGCCTGGCGCGACGCCACCGCTCTCGTCCTGCAAATAGAAGGTATCGTGCATCGACCGCGCCGGGTGATCCTCGGGCGTATTCAGCGCCGTGAAGTTCTGGAAGTCGGCCTCGATTTCGGGACCATCGGCGACCTCGAAGCCGATCGAGCGGAACAGCGCCTCGATACGCTCCAGGGTGCGGCTGACCGGATGGAGTCCGCCCTGGCCGGCGCCGCGCGCTGGCAGGGTGACGTCCAGGGCTTCGGCCGCGAGCTGCGTCGCGAGCTGGGCTTCCTTCAGCGCGCTCCGCCGGGCCTCGAGGGCCTGTTCGATCCGCCCTTTCGCCTGGTTGATACGTGCCCCGGCCTCGCGCCGCGCGTCGGGATCGAGTTTGCCGAGGGACTTGAGCTCAGCGGTTACGCTGCCACTCTTGCCCAGGTAGCGCGCCTTGGCCTGCTCCAGCGCGGCCGCATCAGCGGCGGCGGCGAAGTCGGTCTGCGCCTGGGCGACCATTTGGTCCAGATTTTCCATTGACTTGAATCGAGACTCGGGTTGAATCAAAAAAAAAGGAGGCCAGGCCTCCTTTTTTCGTGCTGCGTCAGCTTACGCAGCGAGTTTGGCCTTGGCTTGCTCGGCGAGCGCCGCAAAAGCGGGCTTGTCAAACACGGCCAGGTCGGCCAGGACCTTGCGATCCACCTCGATGGCAGCCTTCTTGAGGCCGTTCATGAAGGTGCTGTAGGTCATGCCCAGCTCGCGCGAGGCGGCATTGATACGGGCGATCCACAGGGCACGGAACTGGCGCTTGCGCTGGCGGCGGTCACGGTACTGATACTGACCGGCCTTCATCACCGCCTGCTTGGCGATGCGGTATACGTTCTTGCGACGGCCGCGGTAACCCTTGGCCTGGTCGAGCACCTTCTTGTGACGGGCGCGTGCGGTAACTCCGCGTTTTACTCGGGGCATAGCGTTCTCCTAGTCAATCAGGCGTAAGGCAGCATGGCGCGGATCAGCTTGACGTCGGCGGCATGGACTTCTTTCATGCCGCGCAGCTGGCGCTTGGCCTTGGTGGTCTTCTTGGTCAGGATGTGGCGCTTGAACGCCTGCGAACGCTTGATCGCACCACTGGCGCGAACCTTGAACCGCTTGGCGGCTCCGCTCTTGGTCTTCATCTTGGGCATGACTGCTCCTGTTTATGTCATGAGGTCGGGTACCGCATGGCGACGGTTTCGAAACCCGACTTCACTTGTTTCCGACACCGCAGTGCCGGTCCTGCTTCCGCCCCGCCGGCAAGCCGCCGGGGCAAACATCACTTCTTCTTCGGCGCGATCACCATCACCATCTGACGCCCTTCCATCTTGGGCATCTGCTCGACCTGGCCGATCTCTTCCAGATCGGCCTTGACCCGCTCCAGCTGGCGCAGGCCGAACTCCTGGTGGGCCATCTCGCGCCCCCGGAACCGCAGCGTGACCTTGCAGCGGTCGCCGTCGTTCAGGAAGCGCGTCAGGTTGCGCAGCTTGATCTGGTAATCGTTCTCGTCCGTTCCCGGACGCAGCTTCACTTCCTTGAGCTGCGTCTGCTTCTGCTTCTGCTTGGCTTCGTGGGCCTTCTTCGCTTCCTGGTACTTGAACTTGCCGAAGTCCATCACGCGACAGACGGGCGGCTTTGCCAGCGGTGCGATCTCGACGAGATCCAGCCCGGCATCACTCGCGTGACCCATGGCCTGCTGAATCGATACGACACCGATCTGCTCGCCGTCCTCACCGATCAAACGAACCTCGGGCGCGTTGATCTCCCGGTTAACGCGCTGCTTCTTATCCTGAGCGATGGTTCAAATCTCCACGAAGTACAAAAAATCAGATCGAGCCGGCACGCGCATCAACTTCGCGCCGCCACTGCTCGATCAACGCATCTAGGGTCATCTGGCCAAGATCCTGGCCACCCCGCGCACGAACGGCTACAAGGCCCGCTTCCTTCTCCTTGTCACCCACGACAAGCTGATAGGGCAGGCGCCGCACGCTGTGTTCGCGGATTTTATATGTGATCTTCTCGTTCCGCAAATCCGATTCCACCCGGAATCCCGCTTTCTGCAAGCGATTCGCGACTTCCGACGCATATTCGGCCTGGTTGTCCGAGATGTTCATCACCACACCCTGGACCGGCGAGAGCCAGAGCGGGAAAGCGCCGGCATAGTTCTCGATCAGAATGCCGATGAAGCGCTCGAGCGAACCGAGGATCGCGCGGTGCAGCATGACCGGACGGGCCCGGCTATTGCCATCGGTGACGTACTCGGCGTCGAGGCGCTCGGGCAGCACGAAGTCGAGCTGGATCGTGCCGCACTGCCAGGAGCGCCCCAGAGCGTCCTTGATCTGGTATTCGATCTTCGGACCATAGAAAGCACCCTCGCCCGGCAGCTCCTCCCACTCGAGACCCGACGCGGAGAGGGCTTCGCGCAGGCCCTTCTCGGCCTTGTCCCAGATCGCGTCGGAGCCGGCCCGCTGGTCCGGGCGCAGCGACAGCTTGACGGCCACGTCGTTGAAGCCGAAGTCGCGATAGACGCGGGTCAGCAGCTCGTTGAAGGCCTGCACTTCGGAGACGATCTGGTCTTCGGTACAGAAAATGTGAGCGTCATCCTGGACGAAGCCGCGCACGCGCATCAGGCCGTGCAGCGCGCCGGACGGTTCGTTGCGGTGACAGGAGCCGAACTCCGCCAGCCGCAATGGCAGGTCGCGGTAGGAGCGCAGGCCATGATTGAAGATCTGCACATGGCCCGGGCAGTTCATCGGCTTGATCGCGTAGTCTCGCTTCTCCGACTCGGTGGTGAACATCTCCTTGCGGTAGTTCTCCCAGTGGCCGGATTTTTCCCACAGGCTGCGGTCCATCACCAGCGGCGTCTTGACCTCCTGGTAGCCGGCCTCGTCGAGCACGCGGCGCATGTACTGTTCGATCTGCTGCCACAGGGTCCAGCCCGGCGGGTGCCAGAAGACCATCCCCGGCGCCTCTTCCTGCAGGTGGAACAGATCGAGCTGCTTGGCGATGCGGCGGTGGTCGCGCTTCTCGGCTTCCTCCAGCATGTGGAGGTAGGCCTTCTGGTCGTCCTTGCTGGCCCACGCCGTCCCGTAGATCCGCTGCAGCATCTCGTTGTTCGAGTCGCCGCGCCAGTAGGCACCGGCGACCTTCATCAGCTTGAAGACCCGCAGCCGGCCCGTCGAGGGCACGTGGGGACCGCGGCACAGGTCGATGAAGTCGCCCTCGCGGTAGAGCGAGACGTCTTCGTCGGAGGGGATCGAGGCGATGATCTCGGCCTTGTAGTGCTCGCCGATCGACTGGAAGAACGCGACCGCCTTGTCCCGCGGCCAGACCTCCCGTTCGACGGCGATGTCCTGCTTGGCGAGTTCCTTCATGCGCTTCTCGATCTTCGCCAGATCCTCCGGCGTAAACGGGCGTTTGTAGGCGAAGTCGTAATAGAAGCCGTTCTCGATCACCGGGCCGATGGTCACCTGGGCCTCGGGGAACAGATCCTTGACCGCAAAAGCCAGCAGGTGGGCCGTGGAGTGACGGATCAGCTCGAGACCATCGGCGTCCTTGTCGGTGATGATTGCCAGCGCTGCGTCGGCGTCGATGCGGTGCGAGGTATCCACCAGCTTCCCGTCCACCTTGCCGCCCAGCGCGGCCTTGGCGAGGCCAGCGCCGATCGAGGCGGCCACCTCGGCCACCGTCACCGGCTGCTCGAAGCTGCGTACGGAACCATCGGGAAGCGTGATCTGGGGCATGTTCAATCTCGCAATGGGCGAAAAAAAAAGTGCGGCCGAGCCGCACTTTTTCGTTTTGGTACATCCAGGATGTCGGACTCGATCTGTCAGCGTGCTGCACTCGTCGTAGTTCGAAAATCCATGAGGTACCCGCAGTGTTTGGTAGGCGCGATTGGATTCGAACCAACGACCCCCACCATGTCAAGGTGGTGCTCTAACCAACTGAGCTACGCGCCTGCGAAGCCGTGCATTATACGGACGAAAAACGACCCGTCAAATTTTTTCTTGCAGCGCGTCAGTCGCCCGCAAAATCAGAAGCGAGCGACCTCGTCTTCGTCCCGCATCGTACGCCCGAAGGCCCGTCCGCCCTCGGCCGCAGCCCGCCCGATGGCACGCCCGGCATCGGCCGCTGCGTGGCCGATGGCCTTGCCGAACTCGGCCGCATTGCGTCCCACCGTCAGGCCGATGGTCTTGGCGCTTTGAACCACCTGACCGACCGCCTCGCCGATCGCGCGGCCCGCGTCGCGTGCCTGGTCACCGGTATCACCGGCGGCGAGGCCCGGGGTCGACAACAGGGCGATGGCGGCGGCCAGGGCACCGCTGCGCAGCATCGCAGCCGCCGAGGTCCGGCGGCGGGTGGGTGACGTTTCGATGTGCAAGGACATGATGGCTCTCCTATCAACACCGATTCTGACACCCGGCCCCGGGCAAGTGCCCGCGAAAGTGCAACAAGATCCTCGCCACGTGCACGCCACCGGAGCGGGCAAGGCTCGCGCCACCGGCATGTCGGAGCCGGCCTACATGACCACCGCCCGCCCTCCGACAATCCACCGTCCGCCCCTCCCACTGTGCCGGCCCCGGTGCCTCCCTAGCATGGAGGGCAAGTGATCGGCGCCGGACGCAATCCGGTTCGCAACCGATCTCTGACGACCCGAAACCGACAGGAGAAGTCCATGCAAGCCGCCAAGACAGACAGCCACAGTACCGACACCGCCCAGTCGCCCGTTCGCCCGGTCGAGGGGGACGCCATGAGCCGTACCCGCGAGTCCCTCGATGACGTCCGCTCCGCAACCCGCGATCTGGTCCACAACGGCGCCGCGGCCGTGCGCGAAGGTGCCGGCATGCTCGAGACCCGGGTACGAGAGGGCGCCGGCCAGATCGAGGCCCGCGTGCGCGACGGCGCCGGGAGCATCGAGGAGACGGCCACCCGCGTGGCGGACCGGACCGCCACCTATGTGCAGGAGCAGCCGCTCAAGTCGCTCGCCTTCGCCGCCGGCACCGGCGCCCTGATCGCGATCCTGGCCGGCATGGCCACGCGTCGCTGAGCGGGCCCCACGAGACACGACAGCCACCATGGTCCCGTCGCTCGTCCGCATGGTGATCCGCCAGCCCGAGTTGCTGGTGGATCACCTCGGCGCCTATTCCGAGCTGGCGCGTGAAGACCTGCGTCGTTTCCGGGCGGCGCTGCTGCACCGCCTCGCGCTCGGCCTGGTGGCGGTCGGCTGCGGCCTCGCCGGCGTCGTGCTGGCAGGCATGGCGCTGCTGCTGTGGGCGTCCGGCTCGCCGTATCACTGGGCCTTCGTCGCCGTGCCCCTGGTGCCGCTGACCGGATCCGCCGCAGCAGCGCTCCTGCTCCGGGCCCGACGCGACCTGTCCGAACCCATGGAGCGCACCTGGGATCAGTTCGACGCTGATCTCGACCTCATCCGGGAGACCAGACAATGACCGCGCACGCCGAAGTCGCGCCAAGAGATGCCGAGCCGAGCCCCGCTGAAGCGCGCCTCGAAGCAAACCGGGCACGGCTTCGCCACGCCCTCGCTCCCCAGGCCCGGCGAGCCGACGGGCCTCGCCAGGCCGACGGCGACGACTCGCTCGGGCCGATGGAGGTGCTCGAGCACGTCGTCGCGCCGGCCGCGAGCGAAATCGTGCGGCGCTATCCGGCCCGTTCTCTGGCCGGTGCGGCGCTGGCCGGCGCGCTGCTGGTGCGGCTCCGACCCTGGTCGGGCCTGCTCGGTTCGGTGGTGACCACGGCGCTGATCCGCCAGGTCAGCAGCGCCTCGGTCGACTGGGCGGCACGCCAGTTGGACGCCGCCCCTGGCAGCGATGACCGCTAGGGTCTGTGGACATTTGTATGGCGGTCGCGCTGTGGTCTGCTGGGTTCGAGGACAAGGCGCGCCGACGCGGCCTGGGTGGCCCCCAGGCAAGGAGGCGTAACGCGGTCATCGGGCCCAGCAG
>JAGRGD010000247.1 GCA_020445665.1 Rhodocyclaceae bacterium | reverse complement strand
CGGCAGAGAGCACTCGGCGCCCCGCCGCCACCTGGCGGATACCGCCGATCAGCTCGCCCGGATCGCTGCTCTTGGTGAGATAGCCCATGGCGCCGGCACGAAAGGCCTGGGTCACAAAGCCCGGACTGTCGTGCATGGTGAGAACGAGCACCCGAATGCCAAGTGATCGAGCCAAGATGCGCCGGGTGGCCTCAATGCCGCTCGCACCACGCAGGCTGAGGTCGACAACAGCCACATCGAGTGCGATGTCTCGCGCCGCGGCATAAGCGTCATCAACGGTGGCGGCTTCGGCGGCCACACACATATCAGGCTCGGCATCGATCAGTCGTCGATAGCCCGAGCGTACGACATTGTGGTCGTCGAGCAGAAGAATCCGGATCATGCCCCCTCCTTTGTGACGTTGCCCAGCGGAAATTCCCAAGCAATCATCACGCCAGTGACGCCCACATCCTCGATCCGCAGGTGACCGCCGACCATGGCGGCTCGCTCGCGCATGCCACGGATGCCGCTGCCAGCGTCCCGTGAAATCGCCGCCGCACGGCCGCTGCCATCGTCAACCACGGACATGAGCAGGCGGTGGCGGGCCGATTCCAGTGCAATGCGGACCCGAGTGGCGCCGCTGTGTTTGAGGATATTTGTCAGCGCTTCTTGCAAGGTGCGGTAAAGCGCCAACGCGGCCGGCGCCGGCAGACGCGGCAAAGCACTGGGAAGTTCAATGACTGTCGTGATACCGGCAGCACGTGCTGCCCACCCGTGTGCATGCTCGCGCACGGCCGCGAGCACACCCATATGTTCCAGTCCATGTGGTTTGAGACGTGCCAGCAACTCGCGCACATGCGATTGCACCCGACTGGCTTCGCCACGGATCTCAACGGCAGATGCGACCAATGCCGGCGGGTCGGCACGCCCGGCGTTGCGTTCGATATAGCTCGCCGACGCGGCAATGGCCACCAGCGACTGGCCGAATTCGTCGTGCAGCTCACGGGCGATTTCACGGCGCTCCTCTTCTTGCACGCTGATCAGCCGGCGCGTCAGATCGCCTTCGCGGGCCTGCGCAGCCGCCAGCTTGGCGGCCAACTGGTCGATGGCCCGCGAGATCCGCGCAAATTCGGGGAGTTCAAAAGATGCCGATGGGTGCGCAAAACACCCCTCGCCGATCGCCTCAAGGCGTCGCTCCAGATCGCGCACTGGCGACAGCGCACGACCGACCGCCCACCACACCGACAACAGCGACAGCACGCCGAACACGGCCAGCGCGGCAAGTTGGCGCGAGGCATCGTGAACGATTTCGCTAATCTCACTGCGTGGATCGGCGCGAATCACGAAGGTGTCGCCACCAAGGGAGAAACGCTGTCCAGCGGTGCGATCTGCGTCGTCGTCCGGCAGCCACCCGGCAATGGTATCAATCAACCCGACTGATTCATTCTGGAGCGGTCGCTCCATATCGGGACGCTCCTGCTCCACCGACAGATGGCGCAAGTCATGCGTGCCGATCGCGCCGAGCGCCTGCGGACCTCGCTCGGCCACGGCCAGCAGCAAAGCCGCCAGCTGCGAGGACGCCGCCATCTCCTCGGCCACATCCTCATGCAGGGAAGTCAGCACCAGTGTGCAGGCGACCGCCAGCAAGGCGAGCAGCGCCGCGCCGAGATACAGCACAAGTTTGTGTCTCAAATCCATGACTCGCCTCCGTTTTACGACAGTGCCTTTGCAAGCGACATGCCTGCGAGTCACAAGGCGACCGGGAAAATTTCCCGGTTCGCGCGGGAAACCGTCCCGCGCCGTCGCCAACACCGGACCCGATACTGAATGCGTCCCTCAACGCTGGGCCGGAAAAGCCCGAGCCGGCAGACACATCAACAACATTCAAACTCGGAGACAAGGAACCACCATGACACCAAGCCCCCTGCCTTTTCGGCCTCAACTGCGCCCCCTCGTGATGGCCATCGCGGCCAGCATTGCCATGCCCGCCGCCGCAGCAAAACTGGTGAGCTGGGAAGACATCCAGAACGACCATCAAACGACCACCGATGTCCTGTCCTACGGCCTGGGCCTCAAGGCCCAGCGTCACAGCCGCCTCAAGCAGATCAACACCAATACGGTCGCCGCGTTGGCGCCGGCCTGGAGCTTTTCCTTTGGCGGCGAAAAGCAACGCGGCCAAGAAGCACAGGCCCTGGTGCACGAAGGGGTGATCTACGTCACCGCCTCCTACTCGCGCTTCTTTGCCATTGAAGCCAAGACCGGCAAGCGCCTGTGGGAATACGAGCATCGCCTGCCCGACGACATCCGCCCGTGTTGCGATGTGGTCAACCGGGGGCCGGCCATCTACGGCGACAAGGTGTTCTTCGGCACGCTCGACGCCGCCATCGTCGCGCTCAACAAAGACACCGGCAAAGTCGTATGGAAGAAGAAATTCGCCGACCACAAGGTGGGCTACACCATGACCGGCGCGCCCTTTGTGGTGAAGGATCAGAAGAGCGGCAAAATCCTGCTGGTGCACGGCTCCTCGGGCGACGAATTCGGCGTGGTCGGCTGGCTGTTTGCACGCGACCCGGACACCGGCGAAGAGGTGTGGGCACGGCCGATGGTCGAGGGGCATATGGGCCGCCTCAACGGCAAGGACAGCACGCCCACCGGCGACGCCAAGGCGCCGAGCTGGCCGGATGATCCGCAGTCGCCCACCGGCAAGGTCGAGGCCTGGAGCCATGGTGGCGGCGCGCCCTGGCAAACGGCGAGCTTCGACATCGAGAACAACATGGTGGTCATCGGCGCCGGCAACCCGGCCCCATGGAACACCTGGAAACGCACCGCCCCCGGCGACGATCCGCGCAACTGGGACAGCCTGTTCACCTCCGGCCAGGCCTATGTCGACGCCAGCACCGGCGAGCTCAAGGGCTTCTATCAGCACACCCCGAACGACGCTTGGGACTTCTCGGGCAACAACTCGGTGGTGCTGTTCGAGTACAAGGATCCTAAGACCGGCAAGCTGGTCAAGGCCTCGGCCCACGCCGACCGCAACGGCTTCTTCTTCGTCACTGACCGTGAAAAACTGGCAAAAGGGGCCGGTTACCCCAACAAACCCACGTCTTTGATCGGCGCGTGGCCGTTTGTCGACGGCATCACCTGGGCCTCAGGCTTCGATATGAAGACCGGCAAGCCGATCGAGAAATACAATCGCCCACCGCTCCCCAAGGAAGGCGCCGACAAAGGTGACTCGATCTTTGTATCGCCGCCATTCCTGGGCGGCACCAACTGGATGCCCATGTCTTACAGCCCCGACACGGGTTTGTTCTATGTCCCGGCCAACGAATGGGCCATGGACTACTGGACCGAGCACCTCACCTACAAGGCAGGCTCGGCCTATCTCGGGCAGGGTTTCCGCATCAAGAAGCTGCATGACGATCATGTCGGCGTATTCCGCGCGATCGATCCCAAGACCGGCAAGATCGTTTGGGAACACAAAGAAGAGTTCCCACTGTGGGCCGGCACACTGACCACCGCGGGTGGCTTGCTGTTCTCCGGCACATCCAACGGCTACGTCAAGGCCTTCGATGCCAAGACCGGCAAGGAGTTGTGGAAGTTCCAGACCGGCTCAGGCGTGGTTTCGGTGCCGATCACCTGGGAGATGGACGGCGAGCAGTATGTCGGCATCCAGTCCGGCTACGGCGGTGCGGTGCCGCTGTGGGGTGGCGACCTGGCGGAACTGACCAAGCAGGTCACTCAGGGCGGTTCATTCTGGGTCTTCAAGTTGCCCAAGCAACTGGCCGCCAACTAACCCAGCACGCCCGGGGCAGCGAACTGGCTGCCCCGGCACACCCCGGACCCCGCGCCATGACCCGATCTGTAATACTCATCCCCTTTATCGCCGCGGCGCTGATCAGCCAGGCCACCGCCGCCGATCCATCGTCGGCCGATACCGTGGAAACACTGGTCATCAACGGCTGCCCGATCTGGCCCTACACCCGCTGTCCGGGCGCCGACCTGCGCCACGCCGATCTGGTCGGCAAGAATCTGGCGGGCGCCGATTTGCGCGGCGCGAACCTGACACGGGCGGACCTGCGCGCCGCCAACCTCGCTGGCGCCAACCTCGAAGGCGCCAACCTCACCGCCGCACGCCTGCAAAAGGTCAATGCGCCGGCTGCCAACTTCCGCCACGCCACACTGATCGGCGCCGATCTGGAAGCAGCACGACTGATGCGCAGCGATTTGTCCGCGGCCGACCTGACTGGCGCCAGCCTGGAGTTCGCGCGGTTGAACTTCGCCTGGCTCGAAGGTGCTCAGTTGGTGTCCGCCAACCTGCAGGAGGCCAAGTTCGCGACAACCAACCTGCGCGGTGCGCGGATGGAAGGCTGCGTGACACGATTCACAATCTTCCCCGACGCCAACTTCGAGAACTGCCAGGGTTGCCCGACCCACTGGTAGCGCGTGCCGACCGGAGACGCCCTCAATGTCACAAGCCAGACCCCACCACGCCCGCCGCCTCATAGCGATCGGCCTCCTCATTGCCAGCGCGCTGATGGTGCCCGCACACGCCACGCTGCCACCAGATGTCGACAGCTCGGCACTGCCCCCGATTGCCGACCCCGAGGGCGAACCCAATCCCTATCGTGACGACCCACGCGCGATCACCGTCGGCCGCGCCGCCTTCAATCAAAGCTGCGCCGCTTGTCACGGCATCGACGCCGACGCGAGCCGCTCGCCGGCGCCTGACCTGCGCCGCATCGGCCGCAGCTGTGGCCGCGTGCCCGAGCCGGATCTCAAGCGCCGCTGCCAGACCGACGCGGATGTGTATTTCCGCAGCACGGTCGAGAAAGGCAAGATCAAGCTCGGCATCGAGCACATGCCGCCATGGCAAGGCATTCTGTCGACCGAGCTGATCTGGGCCATCCGCAGCTTCGTCGAAACACCCCAGGGACGGTCCAAGTGAGCCACCCCATCGCGGCGTCCACGCAAACGGGGCGGCATGCGCACCGTTTCGCGCATGCCGCCCCGTGGGCGAAGGTCAAACGCCGGGGATCAGCTCTTGTGGAGCTTGAACACCCACACCGAACCGCCCTGCTCGAGGAAGTTCACCCGCTGGGCAACATCGCCGCCCCACAGCGGTACGGCGCCGCCCCAGCCGGAGACCACAGCGATGTACTGCTCGCCGTCCTGTTCCCAGGTGACCGGAGGTGCGACCACGCCGGAACCGGTCTG
>JAGRGD010000246.1 GCA_020445665.1 Rhodocyclaceae bacterium | reverse complement strand
TGTTCAGCGCCAGCCGCCACAGCATCGAGGCGGCGGCCTTCTGGTTCATGGCGCTGGAACGCTGCTGCCAGCAGCAGCTGCTGGTCGAGGCCACCGGCGTTTCACCGAAGCTGGTGCCGCCCGAGAGTTGCCGCTACAGCCGCGAGCACGTCGGTAGCGAATACATCGGCTGGCTGCACTTCCAGACGATCTGGAACGATCTGGTGCGCAGTGAGCCGGATATGTTCGACTGAGCGCACGCACGTGTGAGGTACCGGCTGCGCTACGGCGGCCAGGGCGCCGGTCGGACGACGGCCCGGTTCGCAACGCTCCCGGCGCAGTCGCCCGCTGCGCTCACGTGCCGCGGCGAAATGTCCCCAGCAGCACGCCTGCGCCAATGAAGAGGCCGCCGAAGCTGCGGTTCAGCCAGCGGATGTGGCCCGGGTCGCGCAGGGCGCGGAGGACCCGGGCGGCGAGCAGGGTGTAGAGGCTCATCACGATGATGTCGGTGACGATCAGGCTGGCCGCGCAGATCACATACTGCGGCGCCTGTGGCGCGGTCGGGTCGATGAACTGGGGCAACACCGCGAGCATGAAGATGATGCCCTTCGGGTTGCTGGCGTTGACCAGGAAGCCTTCGAGCAGCAGCCGGCGGGGCGAGGCGCCATGGTCGGTTTCCATGCGGACGGCCGTGGCCTCGGCGCGCCACTGGGCGATGCCGAGCCAGACGAGATAGGCGACGCCGAACCATTTGATCAGGTTGAAGGCCATGGCGCTGGTGGCCATCAGGGCGCCGAGCCCGGCGGCGACGATGGCCACCAGGAACACCACGCCGAGCTGCAGGCCGAGGATGTTGAAGAGGCCCTTGCGGTAGCCGTAGCGCATGCCGGTACTCATCGACTTGATCGCACCCGCACCGGGCGACAGGCTGATCAGCCAGCAGGCGACGAGGAAGGCAAGCCAGGTCTGGAGGCTCATGGGGGCACGGTCCTGAAAAGGTCACACAGGCAGGGCGGCGCTGCGGCCGCTGTCTGGCCTACGATTATCGCGCATCGCGAGGCGGGGGTGGGGGCGGCATGGACGGGTTGCTGATGAGCGATCTGGCCGGTGGTCGTTGCGCCCCCGGCGTTGACGGGTGCATGCCCTTGCCTCGCCCACCGGGGCGCGGTGGCTGACTCGTGCGCCCCTTGCTTACGCATGCGTTTGTCGCATGAAAGGCATGCCGATAAGTCGTTTGTCGCGGGCGACCCGTGCGCGTTCAATGCAGGAACCGCATAGCCGAAGGGGGCCGATCCACCATGAACGCGACGACCGATTCCGCCGCCCCGCGCGCCTTCCCGCCCTGGCTCATCGTGCTGGCCGGGGGGCTTGTCATGGGCGCGGCGCTGGGGGTGCGCCACAGCCAGGGCATCTTCCTGGTACCCATCACGATGGCCCACGAGTGGTCTCGCGAGAGCTTTGCGCTGGCGATCGCGGTGCAGAACCTCGTGTGGGGCCTGGCCCAGCCCTTCACGGGGATGATCGCCGACCGCTACGGCTCGGGTCGGGTGATCGTGGGCGGTCTGGTGCTGTACGCGGCGGGCCTTGTCCTGATGGCCCAGGCCACCACCCCCGTCACCTTCACGCTGAGCGCGGGCGTGTGCATCGGTGTCGCGCTCTCGGGCACCTCGTTCGGTGTGGTGTATGGCGCCCTCAGCCGCATCTTTCCGCCCGAGCGACGCGCCTGGGCCCTGGGCGTGTCCGGCGCCATCGGCGGGCTGGGCCAGTTTCTGCTGGTGCCCGCCACCCAGACGATGATCTCCGGCCTCGGCTGGGCCGGCGCGCTGGTGGCGCTGGCCTTCGCCTGCGCGCTCCTGCTGCCCTGCGCGCTGCCGCTGCGCGAGCCCGCGACCACGGCTTCGGCCCCGGGCCAGCCCGCCCAGCAGAGCCTCCGCGCCGCCCTGCGCGAGGCCTTCGGCCACCGCGGCTTCTGGCTGCTGAACCTGGGTTTTCTGGCCTGCGGGTTCCAGCTCGCGTTCATCGCCACCCACCTGCCTGCCTACCTGTCGGACCAGGGTCTGTCCGCCAACCATGCGGTGGCGGGGCTCGCCACCATCGCCCTGGCCAATGTGGCGGGCATCTACTGCTGCGGTCATCTGGGCGGGCTGTACCGGCGCAAGTACCTGCTCTCCGGCCTGTACCTGATCCGCGCGGCGGCGATGGCCCTGTTCGTGCTGCTGCCCCTGAGCCCGGCCAGCCTCTACCTGTTCTGCGCGGTGATGGGCTTCCTGTGGCTCGGCACGGTGCCGCTCACCAACGGCCTGCTGGCCCAGATCTTCGGGGTGCGCTACCTCACGACCCTGTTCGGTTTCGTCTTCCTGGGCCACCAGCTCGGTTCCTTCCTCGGCGTCTGGCTGGGTGGAGCGCTGTTCGATGCGACCGGCTCGTATGGCCTCATCTGGACCATCGGGATCGCGCTGGGCGTGATCTCGGCCGTGCTGCACTACCCGGTGGACGACCGCGAACTGGTTCGTGCCGCGGCGGCGGCATGACACCGATGCGCGTGCTGGCAGCTGCAGCCCTGCTGGCGGCGGCGGCGACCCTGGGCTTCGCCGGCTGGACCGCGCCCGACAACGTCCTGAGTTTCGCCACGGGGGCGTGGTTCTGCCGCTGACGCGCGCGGCATCGGGTTTCTCCGATCAGGCCATGATGTTGCGGCCAAACCAGGTAGCGCCGCGATTGCCTCGACGCTCGACCCCATGCGCGTCTCAAAGGACGACCGTCGCGAGCCCCAGAAACGCGAAGAAGCCGACCACGTCGGTCACCGTCGTCAGGATCACGCCGCCCGCCAGCGCCGGGTCGACGCCGACGCGCTCCAGCACCAGGGGCACGGCCAGGCCGGCACAGGCGGCGACCAGCAGATTGATCAGGATCGCCGCCCCGATCACCGCGCCGAGCTGCCAGTCGCCGAACCACGCGAAGGCGAGCGTTGCCACGACGACCGCCCACAGCAGGCCGTTGATCAGGGCGATGCCGCCTTCCTTGATGAGCAGCGCCCGGGCGTTCTTGTCCTCCACCATCCCCAGCGCCATGCCCCGCACCACCAGGGTCAGGGTCTGGCTGCCGGCGATGCCCCCCATGCTGGCGACAATGGGCATCAGGACGGCCAGCGCGACGATCCGCTCCAGCGTGGATTGGAACAGGCCGATGACCCAGGCGGCGACGAAGGCGGTGACCAGGTTGATGGCCAGCCACACCGCGCGCCGGCGGGAGCTGGTGAGCACCGGCGCGAACATGTCGGCCTCCTGGTCCAGGCCTGCCCGCTGCATCAGCACCTTGTCCGAGCTTTCCCGGATCAGGTCCACCACGTCGTCCACGGTGATGCGTCCCAGCAGCCGCTGCTGATCATCGACAACGGGTGCCGACAGCAGGTCGTGGTCCTCGAAGAGATGCGCGACATCGTCCGCGGGCAGCGAAGCCGGGATCGCGCTGAGCGACGTATTCATCACGTCCTGCACGCGCTGGCCGGAAGGTGCCGTGACCAGGGTGCCGAGATCGAGAACGCCCCGGTAGATGCCCTTGCGATCGACCACCATCAGCTTGTCGGTCTGCATCGGCAGCGACTCGACCACGCGCAGGTAGCGGAGCACCGCTTCCAGGCGCACCTCGGGGCGCACCGCAATGTGGTCGGTGTTCATCAGGCCGCCCGCCGAGTCCTCGGGATAGGACAGCATCGACTCGATCGCTTCCCGATGCCGCCCGCCGGCGGCCCGAATCAGGCCGCGGCCCTGTTCGTCCGGCAGGGCCTGGATGAGGTCGACGAGGTCGTCCAGATCGAGCCGCTGGGCGGCGGCGACCAGATCCTCGTGGTCCATGTCCAGCGCGAGTGCGGCGCAGGTCTCGTCGTGCAGATAGGGCAGGACCTTGGCCGCGCGATCGGTCTCCACCATGCTCCAGGCGTCGCTGCGCTCCCGCGGCGGGAGGGATTCGAGCAAGCCGGCGAGCTTGGCCGGATGCATGTCGCGCAGGGTTCTGCTGACGCGCTTGAGCTTGCCGCGATTCAGGGCATCGATGACGCTGCCGATCTGGGTCGATTTCCCGCTGCCGCGGTCGTCGGATGAGGTGTCGGTCGCACTGGTGGCGTCCGTCGAGTCCCGCTTGAGCAGGCGCGCGAGTTCGGGTGCCAGGTGGGCCAGCACGCGGGACTCGTGCGCGGCATCCACCTGCTGCCAGAGGGCCACGCGCTGGTCGGGGTCAATCGCCTCGATGACGCTGGCGATCTTGGCCGGATGCATGTGGCGCAGCCTTTTCCTGACGCGCTTGTAGCGCCCGCTCGCGAGCGACTCGATGATCTGGGCCGTCTCGGTGTGTATGACCGCGGAGTCCTGGTCTGTCATGACGTATGCCTGTGGCGGGGTGGCGTGGCCGGAGACGGAGGCACTTGGGGGCATGGGTGCCTGGGGCCGGACGGCCATCCTAGCATCCCGCCCGGGCAGCGACGCCGACGTGCCCCGGACGTGACAGGTGTCGGGACCGGCTTGCATACGGCCTGCGGGAAGTCGCCGATGAAGCCTGGGGTCGTCCAGGGCCCCTTGGCTGCAACGGGCTGTGCGCCAGTCAGCGGCTCACCCGTGCTCCGTCCCGGCGGTGCCGTGCCACGCCGTGTCCGGAGCGCCTTCGGTCAGATGTGCCCGCGCCGTCAGCGATCCGCTTCCGGATCGGCACTCGCGTTCTGTTCCGGCAGGGGCGGCTTGGGGCGGCTCATGACATAGAGGACGACCGCGCACGAAGCCAGAAATACGAGGATGGCCGCCATGCTGGGTACCCAGGGGTCGGCGCCACCGCGCTCGCGCCAGACCCACACGAAGCCGGCGAGGGCCGGCAGCGTCAGCGTGGCGCACAGGCCGGCGGCGATCAGTGCGGCTTTCTGTCCGAAATGGCGTTGCATGGGGCTTCCTTGCGGGCGTCGGTGGGGTTGGCGGTGCGGCCTCGGGCCGGAGCGGGAAGGGGGTCGGACCGCCCGTGGTGATTCCGGTGGCGGTTCGCGCGGCGGGCTTCGCCGTGCCATGGTATCAGGCCGGGTTGGCAGGACCGGTGGCCTGGGCCCGGACGGCGTACCGGGGGGTGCCTTGCCCGGCGGCCCCTGCAGGGCTAACGTGTGCCTGACCGAAGACGAGGAACGAGACATGCACCGGTGCCTGTGGTGGCTGTTGCTGCTGGCTTCATGGGGCGGGTGCGCGTGGGCCGACGCGGATCGCGCCTCCGCCGGGCCACCCCGTGTCGCTGACCGGAAAATGCAGGGCATGTCCCCCGAAACGCCGAATCCGGAACACGCCGGGGCGCCCGACGACGCGGTGGCGCGCCTCGCCCGCGGCGGCAATGCGTTCGCTTTCGACCTCTATCGGCAGCTCCGGGCGCTGGGCGGCAACCTGGTGCTGTCGCCCGCCAGCGTCTCGACCGCGCTGGCGATGACCTGGGCCGGCGCCCGGGGCGCGACGGCCAGCCAGATGAAGACGGCGCTCCACCTGGACGGCAGCGTCGACGGGGTCCTGGCGGCTTCGGGACGGCTGACCTCCATGCTCGAGGACGCGCGCCGGCCGATACGCTTCCGCATCGCGAACCGGCTCTTCGGCGAGAAAACCTTCGACTTCGAGTCGGCCTATCTCACGCGGATCCGCGCGGCCTTCGGCGCCCCGATGGAACTGCTCGACTTCCGTCTGGGGCCAGAGCTGGCGCGCCGGCACATCAACGGGTGGGTCGCGGACAAGACCGAAGATCGTATCCGGGATCTCCTGCCCGGCAGCGCGATCACCGATGACACGCGACTCGTCCTGGTGAACGCGATTGACTTCCTTGGAGATTGGGAGACGCCCTTCGAGACCGTGCGAACGCGACCGGCGGCCTTCCGGAAGACAGCGGGCGAATCGGTCGAGGTCCCCACGATGAACCGGACCGGCACCATCAGGCATGTGAGCCGAGACGGTCTCAGCGCGATCGAGCTGCCCTACCGGGGCGGCGACATGTCGATGGTGCTGGTCGTCCCGGAAGCCGTCGACGGGCTGGCTGCGCTGGAGGCCTCGCTGAACGCGGATACGCTCGATGCCCTCATCGCCGATCTGACGCCAAGGCACGTCTGGATGGCGGTGCCGAAGTTCGAGATTGCGCCCACGGCGTCGCTTTCGCTCGGGGCCCCGCTGGTTGCCCTGGGCATGGGTGACGCCTTCGACCGCAGCAAGGCCGACTTCACCGCGATGGCCGATCCCCCCAGCCCCGCGGACCGGCTCGCCATCGACGAGGTCTATCACAAGGCCTTCGTGAAGGTGGACGAGAAGGGGACGGAGGCGGCCGCGGCTACCGCCGTGGTCATGCAGCGCGCTGCCACCGCCGTGGTCCAGCACATCGCGTTCAAGGCCGACAGACCCTTCCTGTTCTTCATACGCGACCGGAAGAGCGGCCTGATCCTGTTCATGGGGCGCGTCGTCGACCCGTCCGTGACCTGAGCGCCGGCGACCGGCCCCGCTCGCGATCCCGCCCCGGGCCCGTTTTCGTTGCGCCGGCGCAGGCAAAGCCCCTCGGAACCGGCTCAGGCGGCAATGGCTGCCAGCGATGCCGCGATGATGTCGAGCCCCTCGTCGAGCACCGCCTGGGGAATGGTGAGCGGCACCATCACCCGCAGCACGTTGCCGTAGGTGCCGCAGGTGAGCAGCAGCAGGCCGCGGCGCGCGGCCTCGTCCCTCAGGGCGTTGGCGATCTCCGGTGCCGGCCGGTTCGGGTCGCCGTCGTGGCAGAACTCGATGGCGGTCATCGCGCCGAGCCCGCGGACTTCGGCGATCGACGGGTGGGCGCCCTGCAGGGCCTCGAAGCGCGCGCGCATGTGAAGGCCGAGGGCGTCGCTGCGTTCGCACAGCCCTTCGTCGCGGACCACGTCCAGCACGGCGTGGGCGGCCGCAACGGCCATGGGGTTGCCGGCGTAGGTCGAGCCGAGGCCACCGGGCTCCGCCGCATCCATCACCGCCGCCTTGCCCACCACGGCGGAGATCGTCAGGCCGCCGCCGAGCCCCTTGGCGAGGGTCATGATGTCGGCCTCGACGCCGTCGTGCTCGCTGGCGAACATCCGGCCGCATCGGGCGATGCCGGTCTGCACCTCGTCGATGATCAGCAGGATGCCGTGCGCGTCGCAGAGGCTGCGCAGGCGCCTGAGGAAGCCCGGCGGCGCCGGCAGGTAGCCACCCTCGCCGAGCACCGGCTCGATGATCAGGCCGGCGACCCGCGAGGGCTCGATGCTGAACTTGAAGAGGCGCTCGATCGCGGCGATCGAGTCGTCCTCGGAGATGCCATGGAGCGGGTGGGGAAACGGGACGTGGAAGACCTCGGCGGGGAAGGGGCCGAACTTGATCTTGTAGGGCGCGACCTTGCCGGTCAGCGCCAGGCCGAACATCGTGCGCCCGTGGAAGCCGCCGCCGAAGGCGATCAAGCCGCTGCGCCCGGTGGCCGCCCGCGCGACCTTGACTGCGTTCTCGACCGCCTCCGCGCCCGAATTGACGAGGAAGGATTTCTTCGGCGTGTCGCCGGGCACCAGCGCGTTCAGCCGCTCGCACAGCGCCACGTAGGACTCGTAGGCCACCACCTGGAAGCAGGTGTGGGTGAAGCGGGCCAGCTGGGCCTCGACCGCGGCCATCACCTTCGGGTGGCAGTGGCCGGTATTGACCACCGCGATGCCGGCACAGAAGTCGATCCAGCGATGCCCCTCCACATCCCACACCTCGGCGTTGTCGGCGCGCTCGGCGAAGACCGGGTGGGCCTGCCCGACGCCCCGGGGCAGCGCGGCGCTGCGCCGTGCCATCAGTGCCGCATTGGTCTGACCCGCTGAATCCTTGGCGTTCATCGTTTCTTCCTTGCCGCGCTGGGCGGCTCTGGATGGGGAGCCCGGGGGTCCCGCCGACAGGCGAGACGATCTGCGCGGCCCGGTGGCGCGGTCTGCGCGCGGCGGATCGGTCGCCGGCCAGCGGCCCACCGATACGGCCGGCACTCCACTTGATTCTAATCACAAACCTGACTCATGCTGAACCCGTCGCCGCGGTTTCCGGGCGCGGGTTTCGAGGCCCATGGCGCCCGCCGCGCGCGGGTGCAGACTCAGTCGATTCCGCAGGAGAGTGTCCGATGCTTCCGTTCGCCATCGCCGGTATCCAGATGCCCGTCTCCGCGCAGGCGGAGAACATCGGCGCGATGGCGCGCCGGCTCGACAGCCTGCTGGCGCGCTTTCCGTGGGTGCAGATGGTGCTCTTCAGCGAGCTGGCGCCCTTCGGCCCGTCGCGTCGTCACGCCCAGGCGGCCGGCGGCGAGGCCGAGCAGCGCTTCGCCGAGCTGGCGGCGCAGCACGGCATCTGGCTGATTCCCGGCTCGCTGCTCGAGCGCGACGGCGACGCGCTCTTCAATACCACGCCGGTCTTCGATCCGGCCGGAGGGCTGGTGGCCCGCTACCGCAAGATGTTCCCGTTCCGGCCCTACGAGACGGCGGTGCAGCCGGGGACGGAGTTCTGCGTGTTCGACGTCCCCGGGGTGGGGCGGTTCGGGGTCTCCATCTGCTACGACATGTGGTTCCCCGAGACGACACGGACGCTGGTGTCGATGGGTGCCGAGGTGATCCTCCACCCGACCATGACCGACACCATCGACCGGGACGTGGAGCTATCCATCGCCCGTGCCAGCGCGGCGACCAACCAGTGCTATTTCTTCGACATCAACGGGGTCGGCGATGGCGGCACCGGCCGTTCGATCGTCGTCGACCCGTCGGGCTACGTGCTCCACCAGGCCGGCACCGGCGAGGAGACGATTCCGGTGGAGATCGACCTGGCCCGGGTGCGCCGCGAGCGCGAGCGGGGCATCCGCGGCCTGGGCCAGCCCCTCAAGAGTTTTCGTGATCGGCCGGTCGAGTTTCCGGCGTACCGGCGGCGCGAGGGCGGAGACGACTTCCTCGACAGCCTTGGCCCTCTGGTCAAGCCGACGCGGGACCTGCCCGCCGACGACAATGCGCCGGATCCGACCGTTGTGAAATCGTCCCGACCCCGCGCACAATGAACCGGGCGGGCGACCCACGAATCCGGCCACTGCCGCCCGCCCCGAAGCCGGCCGACCCGTTCTGGAAGGAGCCTTTCGCGTGCCCACGATCCGCTTGCAGACCGAAGTCCCCGGCCCGGAGAGCCGCAAGCTCGTCGCGCGCCGCGAAGCGGCGGTATCCCGCGGGGCCGCCTACCTGACCCAGCTGGCCGTCGTCTCCGGCAGCGGCGCGACGGTGACCGACGCGGACGGCAACACCCTGCTCGACTTCGCCGGCGGCATCGGCACCCTGGCGGTCGGCCACACCCCCACCGACGTGGTCGCGGCGATCACCGAGCAGGCCCGGCAGCTGATCCACATGTGCTCGATCGTCGCCTCCTACGAGCCCTACGTGGCGGTGTGCGAGCAGCTCAACGCCGTGGCGCCGGGCGACTTCCCGAAGAAGAGCGTGCTGCTCAACAGCGGCGCCGAGGCGGTCGAGGCGGCGGTCAAGTATGCCCGCGCCTACACCGGCCGGCAGGCGCTGATCGTCTTCGAGGGCGCCTACCACGGGCGCACCAACCTGACGATGGCGATGACCAGCAAGTACGCGCTGTTCAAGAGCGGCTTCGGTCCCTTCGCGCCCGAGGTGTACCGCCTGCCCTTCCCCAACGTGTACCGGCGCCCGGCCGGTGTCGATGAGAACGCCTACGTGGATCAGTGCATTGCCGCCTTCGACCACGCCCTGGTGGCCCAGGTCGCGCCGCCGGCGGTGGCCGCGGTGGTTGTGGAAACGGTGCAGGGCGAGGGGGGCTTCATCCCGCTCCCGCCCCGTTTCGCCCAGCACCTGCGGGCGCGCTGCAGCGAGCACGGCATGCTGCTGGTGCTGGACGAGGTGCAGGCCGGCATGGGCCGCAGCGGGCGCCTCTTCGCCGCCGAACACTACGACCTCGTGCCCGACCTCTTCGTCATCGGCAAGGGCATCGCCGGCGGCCTGCCGCTGTCGGCGGTGACGGGCCGTGCCGAGGTGCTCGACGCCGCCCACCCGGGCGGCATCGGCGGTACCTACAGCGGCAACCCCCTGGCCTGCGCCGCCGCCCGGAACGTGATCGCCACCCTTGCGTCGCCCGACTTCCGGGTCCGTTCCGAAGCGCTGGGTGCGCGCATGCGCGCCCACCTCGAGCGCCTGCAGCAGGCGTTTCCGCAGGTCATCGGCGACGTGCGCGGGCTGGGGCCGATGCTGGCCATCGAGCTCGTGAAGGATCCGGTGTCGCGCGAACCGGATGCGGACCTGACGGCCCGGATCAACCGCGCCACGCTCGAGCGGGGGCTCATCACGATCCGCGCCGGGCTGTATTCCAACTGCGTCCGCTTCCTGCCGCCGCTCACCCTGACCGACGACGAACTCGACGAGGGCATGGCCGTGCTGCACGCGGCCTTCGAGGCCTGCGTCGGGCCGGCCGCATGACGCTCCCCGACTGTCTCGAGCTGGCCGGCTCACCGGCCGACATGGGCCGGGCCTTCGGCACCGCCTGCCGCAGCGCGATCCGCGAATACACCCGGGAGCGGGTCGACCTGTGCACCGAGGCGGCGTGGGCCGGGCACACCATGAGCCGCGCCGCGATCCTCGACCTCGCCGACGCCTGCCTCGCCGAGCACGCCTCCTACGCGCCGGACCTGGTGGCCGAGATGACGGCCACCGCCGAGGCCTGCGGGCTGAGCCCGGCGGAGCTCCTGATCACCAACGGCTTCACCGACTTCATCGACCTGCTGTACCGGCAGGGGGGCACCGCGGCGACCCGGTCCGAGGACGACTGCACGGCGTTTTTCGTGCCGGCCGGCGCCAGTGCCGACGGCCACGCCCTCCTCGGCCAGACCTGGGACATGCACGCGGGCGCCTTGCCCTACGTGCTGATGCTGCGTGGCCGTCCGACGGGACAGCCAGCGTTCCTGGTGTTCTCGGTGGCGGGCTGCGTCGGCATGATCGGGATGAACGACGCGGGCCTCTCGATCACCATCAACAACCTGCTGGGCAGCGGCGGCCAGGTGGGCGTGACCTGGCCCTTCGTGGTCCGCAAGGCGCTGCAGCAGACGGACATCGAGTCCGCCCTGGCGTGCATCACGTCGGCGCGCCTCGCCGGCGCGCACAACTACCTGCTGCTCGATCGCGACGGCCAGGGCATCAACGTGGAGGCCATGCCCGGCTTCTGCCACGTGGCGCGCAGCCACGCCGAGGTCCTCGTCCATAGCAACCACTGCCTGACGGCGGACACCGTGGCGCGCTGCCGCCCACGGCTGCCGGACTCCCAGCGCAGCAGCGAATCCCGGCTGGCGCGGGCGGAGCGCCTGCTCGAGGGCGGCGGCACCACGGTGGACGCCCTGATGGCGCTGACCGCTGACCCGGACATCGCCGTCCGGCGCAGCCCGCCCCTCGAGATGGAGACCTGCGGCGCCGCCATCATGCAGCCGGCCACGGGCCGGATGTGGGCCGTGACCGGCATGCCCGGCGAGCGCGACTACGTGGCCTACCGGGTCTGACCGGCGGCGTCCACACCGGCCGGCGATTGTTAACCCGGCATGCAAACAGGTAACGATTGCGGGCAGGTCTTCCTCCCCCTTTGTATGTTGAAGGGGAAGGAGGATCTATAAAAAAATGATTGATGCGCTGTGGAGCTTGTGGGCGAAGGGCTGCGCGGTGGGAAAGTCGTCAGACTTTTCCACGGCAAGCGGCC
>JAGRGD010000245.1 GCA_020445665.1 Rhodocyclaceae bacterium | reverse complement strand
TCCCGCCGCGCGCAAGGTGCTCGACCGGGTCGGGCTCGACATCGGCCAGATCGACGTCATCGAACTCAACGAGGCGTTCGCGGCACAGGCCCTCGCGGTGACCCGCCAGCTCGGCCTCGCCGACGACGACGCCCGCGTCAACCCCAATGGCGGCGCCATCGCCATCGGCCACCCGCTCGGCGCCTCCGGCGCCCGTCTGGTGCTGACCGCCCTGAACCAGCTCGAGCAGACCGACGGCCGCTACGGCCTCGCCACCATGTGCATCGGCGTCGGTCAGGGCATCGCGCTGGCCATCGAACGCATCTGAACGAGGCCCACATGAGACCGGAAGCCATCCAGATCATCAAGGACGAACACTTCGCCATCGCCGCGGTGATGTACTGCCTGCGCCACCTGGTGCGCCAGATGCGCGACCACGGCGAGGCGCCCAACTTCCCGCTGCTGCACGCGATCCTCGACTACATCGTCTCGTACCCGGATCGCTGGCATCACCCCAAGGAGAACGACTACCTGTTCGCCGCCATCCGCGAGCGCAGCGACATCGCCAACGCGCTGATCGAGCGGCTGGAGCAGGACCACCGCGACGGCCACCCCCGCATCGAGGACCTCAAGACCCGGCTCAACGCCTTCGAGCGTGCCGGCGAGGCGGCCCCCTTCTACGCCGCGGCCGAGGCCTACGCCCAGACCGAGTGGGACCACATGCGCCGCGAGGAGGACGAGCTGATGCCGCTGGCCGAGCGGGTGCTCACCGCCGAGGACTGGCAGCGCATTCATGACGCCTTCCGCGAGAACGACAACCCGCTCTACGGCATCAAGCCCAAGGAAGACGCCGAACGCCTGTACCAGCGGATTCTCGCCCTGGCCCCCGCACCCATCGGCTACGCCTCCGGCAAGGGGCGCTGAGCAGACGCCGGCAAGCCGATCCCTGCCCCGATTCCACCCGCAAAGCACCATCGCGGACCTGTCCCGCGGCAGCCGCCGCATTGCAACCATGACTTCAAGAAAACTAGGAGACACCCAAGCATGAATCGCACTCACATCGCCTGCTGCCTTTCGCTGGCCGCACTCGTCGCCACGCCCGCGCAGGCGCAGAGTCAGGTCACCGTCTACGGCGTGGCCGACATCGCCCTCGGCTACGGCAAGTCAGACGACAAGATCTTCACCGGGGTCATCGGCGCCGGCGGCCTGGCAGGCCCACGCTTCGGCCTGCGTGGCAGCGAGGATCTCGGCGACGGTCTGTCGCTGCTGTTCACCATCGAGCAGGGCTACAACATCGGAAACGGACAGGAACTGCGTCCGAACCGCACCTTCGGTCGCCAGAGCTGGGTCGGCCTGAAGGGCGGTTTCGGCACCGTCAGTGCCGGCTATCAGTATGCGCCGGGCTACCTTGTCCCCTACAAGTACCAGGTCATGCTCGGCACGCCGGGCCTCGCGCCGCGATCGATCGCAGCCTTTGGTGGTGGCTATACGATCACGCCGGCATCCCCGGCCCGGTGGGACAACTCGCTTCGCTATGCCGGCGACTTCGGCGGTGTGGGCGTGCAGGCGATCTATGCCTTTCACGCGCAGCAGAGCGACGACGGCACCTCCGATCGCAAGGACGACGACCGCTGGGGCCTGAGCCTGACCTATGACGGCGGCCCGATCGGTGTCGGCGTCGTGTACCACAACGTCGGTTCCGGCTCGGACGCGGACGACACCCGGGAGGTGCTGGTCGGCGCCGCCTACGATCTGGGCGTGGCCAAGCTGGTCGGCACCTGGTCGAAGAAGGATGCCGATGGGTCGACCGCCGGCGACAACACCATCGTCTCCGCCGGTGTGATCGTGCCCGTGGGCGCTGCCGGCACCGTGCACGTGGGCGCAGCCAAGCTGAATCCGCGTGGTGACGACAACAACTCGCACAACGTCACGCTCGGCTACATCCAGACCCTGTCGAAGCGCACCTCGGCCTATGCCGCCGTCAACCGACTGACCTTCGACGACGGCGCCACCTATACGGGCACCCCCGGCGCGTCGCCGACGTCGGTCGCCACGGCGGGCGAAAGCACCAACAGCCTCATCGTGGGCATCTCCCACAAGTTCTGAGGTCGCGACGGCCATCTCCTCCTTCACCCGGTCTGCATGCCGGGTGGGGCTTGGCTGGCCGGCCACCTCAGGGAGGCCGGCCTTTTTTTGTCCCGGGAGGATGCTGGCAAGACGGCGTGGCCCTCAGTGAAACATGCGCGACGAGAAGAGCGAGGCAAATGGCGATCGCTGCAACTGGGGACAGTGCGGCGCCGACCATTCCCAAAGCTGGCGCCCGAGCGATTCGCGCGCCGATTCAATCCTTAGGAGACAAGCTTGAATTCCCTTACCACCCGCTTCACCGGCGACAGCCTGACCCGCACCGTGTGCATCGGTCTGGTTGCGCTGGCAGGCGCCTGGCAGGCACCTGCCAGCGCCGCGACCCCGCAGAAACGACCGAACATCCTGCTGATCATGGCAGACGACCTGGGCTACACCGACATCGGCCGGTTCGGCAGCGAGATCGCCACGCCGAACCTCGACCGACTCGCCCACGAGGGCGCCACGATGACGCAGTTCCACGCCTCGCCGTTCTGCTCACCGACCCGCGCAATGCTGATGTCCGGCTCGGACAATCACCTGGTCGGTTTTGGCGACATGGCCGAGCTCATCACGGAACAGCAACGCGGCAAGCCCGGCTATGAGGGCCATCTCAACGATCGCGTCGTGCCGATGGCCCAGGTGCTGAAGGATGCCGGCTACCGGACGGCCATGACCGGCAAGTGGCATCTTGGCGTCAAGGAGGAACACAGCCCGGCATCGTTCGGCTTCGACCATTCCTATGCCCTGGTCCAGGGAGGCTCGAGCCACTGGGGCGACCAGTCCGGGATCGTCGCAGTCGATCCGGACAAGCCGCCGCGGGCGCTCTACCGGGAGGACGGCAAGTCGGTCTCGGTGCCCAGCGACTTCTACTCTTCCGACTTCTTCGCAGCCAGGCTGATCGAGTATCTGAAGGCGGGTGAAGACACCGGCAAGCCGTTCTTCGGCTACCTCGCCTTCACCGCGCCGCACTGGCCCCTGCAGGCCCACGACGAGGACATCCGGAAGTACGACGGGCGCTATGCGGCCGGCTACGATGCGCTGCGCAAGGAGCGGCTGGCCAGACTGGACAAACTCGGCATCGTCCCGGCCGGCACCGAAGTGTTCGAAGGGCAGGCGCTGTGGCCGAAGTGGGATACCCTGAGCGCGGCCGAGCAGGCATCCGAAGCCAAGCGCATGGCGGTGTATGCCGCGATGGTGGACAGCATGGACCGCAACATCGGTCGGGTCCTCGAATACCTCCGGGAAAGCGGTCAGCTGGAGAACACGTTCATCTTCTTCCTTTCCGACAACGGCGCCGACGGCAACTCGGTCTACGACGTGGCCCGGACCCGGGAGTGGATCCACAAGGACATGGACAACAGCATCGAGAACCTTGGCAAGCCCGGCTCCTTCACCGAATACGGTCCGGGCTGGGCGCAGGTCGGATCGACGCCGCACCGCCTGTACAAATCCTTCATGTACCAGGGGGGCATCTCGGTACCCGCAATCGCCTGGGGACCGGGCGTCGCCGCCGGTACGGTCAAGAATGCGTTTGCCCACGTGACCGACATCGCCCCGACGATCTACGAAGTGGCCGGCACCCAGCATCCCGGCACCCGCTATCAGGGCAAGGACGTGCTACCGGTGCGCGGCAAGTCGATGCTCGCCTACCTCGAGGGCAAGGCTGACGGTCTGCGCGACGAGAACGACGTCGTCGGATGGGAACTTGGCGGGCGCAAGGCACTGCGCAAGGGCGACTGGAAGATCGTGTTCGCCAACAAGCCCTGGGGAACCGAACAGTGGGAGCTCTTCAACCTCGCCGAAGATCGCGCCGAACAGCACGACCTGTCCGGGTCGAATCCCGACAAGCTGCGGGAGATGGTCGCCGCCTGGGACCAGTTCGTGCAGGAGACCGGGACGCTGGAGATCCCCAACCTGGCCGCCCGGCCAGGCTACAGCAACGCCGCGCGATACTACGAGGACCTGAAGATCGAGGCCGGGCTCAAGCCGCGTAGCGCAAGATAGACGCCCGTGCCCCTGCCCATCGTCCTAACCGCGATCGTCGCCGCCGCCACCAGCGCGGCGGCCTTCGCCGCGGCGCCCCAGGCCGGCCCTCGGCCGGACTATGTCGCCGACCAGGCGTGCCTGGCCTGCCACGAGGCGCAGGCCGGGCCATGGGCAGACTCCAAGCACGCCAAGGCCATGGCACCGGCGACGCCCGCCACGGTCCTCGGCGATTTCGATGATGCCCGCTTCACCCGGCCGGGCGAAGAGACCCGTTTCGTGCGCCGCGGCGACCTATTCCTGGTGGTCACCCGCGACGCCAGCGGAAAGCAGACGGAGTTTCCGGCCGAGTACACCTTCGGCGTGCGCCCGCTCCAGCAAATGTTGCTGCCCCTGCCCGGTGGACGCCTGCAGGCGTTCACCGTGGCCTGGGATACCGAACGACACCGCTGGTTCGACCTCTCCCCCGATGGCTCCGCTGCGCCCGGCGACGCATTGCACTGGCAAGGTCGCTACCAGAACTGGAACCTGATGTGCGGCGAGTGCCACACCACGGCCTACCGCAAGGGATACGACGACGAGAACGACCGCTACCGAACGACCTGGGGCGAGCCGCGCGTCGGCTGCCAGGCCTGCCACGGCGGCGGCCGTGCCCATGTGGAGAGTGCCCGCGCCATGGCGGCAGGCGCCCAGCACGATTCGCCGGCGACGAAGCCTTTGGCCACGCCCAATCGCTCGCTGTATGCGGCCACGGCCGGCGGCCCCGGCCAGGCCGACCAGTGCGCAGCCTGCCATGCCCGGCGCACCCGACTGGTCGAACAGAGCACGCCCGGCAACCCGCTGCTTGATGATTTCATCCCGGACGCCCTGCAGGCCGGCGACTACCACGTCGATGGCCAGCAACTGGCGGAGGTGTTCGAATACGGCGCCTTTCGCCAGAGCCGCATGTATCAGGCAGGCGTTGCCTGCACGGACTGCCACGATCCCCACGGCGGAAAACTCCGTGCCGCCGGCAATGCGCTGTGCGTACGCTGCCACAACGCGGCGCCGGACAACACCCGCTTTCCCGGCCTGCAGGCGAAGGACTACGACGCGCCAGAGCATCACTTCCATGCCCCAGATTCGCAGGCCAGCCAGTGCGTCAATTGCCACATGCCCAGCAGCAACTACATGGTGGTGCACGCCCGCAGAGACCATGCCATCCGGATTCCAAGACCAGATCTGAGCGCGCGCCTCGGCACCCCCAACGCCTGCACCGCCTGCCATGCGGATCGCCCCGCAGCATGGGCGGCCGCGGCGATCACCGACCACCATGGCAGTCACCCACGACCCCGCCATTACGGCGAGGTGCTGGCCGCCGCGCGACGCGGCGACCCCGAAGCGCCCACCCTGCTCCAGGCCCTGATCAACGACGCCGATCAGCCCGCCATCGTGCGCGCGACCGCACTGGACCTCTGGGCCCGGAATGGCCTGGGCCCGGTGCCGGATTCGGCCCTGGCCGACCCGGACCCGATCGTTCGCCGCGCGGCCGCAGCCGTGCTGTCCACCCGCCCGGAGGCAGAGCGCCTGGCCCGCTTGCCCGCCCTGCTCGCCGATCCGCTGCGCGGGGTGCGCATCACCGCGGTGCGTGGGCTGGCCGACCTTGCCGACAGCCGCCTCGACCCGGCCTCGATCGCGGCGCGCCGGACCGCGATGGCGGAACTGATCAGCGCGCAGCAGGCGATGGCGGACATGCCCGCGACACAACTCAACCTCGCCGCAATTGCCCAGGCACAGCGGGATCTTCCGACGGCCGAACGGCACTATCGGCGTGCCCTCGATCGCGACCCCGCGCTCCAGCCCGGTCGCCTGGCGCTGGCAGCACTGCTGGCCGCCAGCGATCGCGTCGGTGAAGCCATCAACGTGCTGCGCGCGGGCCTGTCGCAATCGACGGCACCCGGTCCCCTGCATCTGGCCCTCGGCCTGCTCGCGGGCAAGCGGGTCGACTGGCAAACCGCGGTGACGGAACTTCGCGCGGCGGCGCGACTGATGCCGGAGAACAAGCAGGTGCCGCGCAATCTGAGCGCCGTGGAGGACTACTTGGCGCGACGCAGCGCACCCCGCGGCGAATGATCGCAGTCAGGCGCAGGGGCAGAGTTCGGGGGCAAGTCTAGCAATGCAGCATTCCTGCGCCGCGGTGGCGGAGTGCCCTCAAAGGACTTCGTCAAGATACCACTTCGTTCGGATGACGCCGGTGACGCGATCTATTGTTCAGCGCGAACTGCAGTCAGGTGCGCAACAAGGAATCGGCCCCACGCAATGTCATTTGAGGTCCTGAATCCACGCCTCGATCAGCGCCGACACAATCTGCAAGGCAGGCGCTTCTTGACGCCCGCTCAGGGTCACCAGGCCGATTTTCGCGGTGGCGTCCAGGCGCGGTGAGACGTCGAGGCTGACGAGGTCTGTCGCGGCGGCATTGACGGTGAGCAGCACCACATCGGCCTGACCGGCCAGCGCGACGAGGGTCGGCGTGTCGTCGCAGCGCAGGGTGACCATGTCGTTCGGATTGGCTTCGGACCCGTAGCGGGCCACCAGCATGCGGGCCACCTCGTCGCTGAGGGGGGTGGAGGCGATCGGAAAGGCCATCATGTCGGACAGGGTCACGGCCCGCCCTGCCCGGGCCAGGGGGAGTTCCGCCCGCACCAGGAAGCTGGCGCCGAGTTCGAACACCCGGGAGATGCTCAGGTCGGCCGACGGGGCCAAAGAGCGGACGTCAACGATGGCCGCGTCGAGGTGCTGGTCGCGCAGTTCCTTCATCAGCACGGCAGGGTTTCCGCGGGAAACATGGAAGGTCAGGCGCGGATGGTGCTCGGCCATGTGGCGCAGCAGCCGGGTCGAGAACAGCGCACCGGGCGCCGAACTGAGACCGATCCGCAGCTTGCCCAGCAGGCCGGCGTGCATGCCCTTGCCCGCCTGTTTCAGGGCGTCCGCGTCGCTGATCAGGCGCTGCGCCCGCTGCAGGATCTCGTGACCGAAGGGTGTCAGGGCGATGCGGCGGCCGAGGCGGTCGAACAGCGGGCCGCCCAGGTCGTCCTCCAGCGCGCGGACGCTGCGCGACAGCGCGGGCTGGGTCAGGAACAGGGCGCGGGAGGCGCGGGCGAAGGAGCCGAGTTCGGCGAGCAGGACGAAGTGGCGCAGCTGGACGAGGGTCACAGTAGAAGCATAACTCCAAGTTATCGATTCAGATAAAAGAATGCATTGGAGTTTGCCCAAGTCCGTTCATAAGATGCAAGAAAGTGCATACCATGAACCATCACCGGCAGTGCATTTCATCCAGAACGCTGCCGCGTCACACCAGGAGCACCGTGCATGATCCATCTCGGCCCGGCCGCCATCGAAGAGTTCGTTGCCATCCGGCGCGATATCCATCGCCACCCGGAGCTGGCCTTCGATGAGCACCGCACCAGCGCCCTGGTGGCCCGCCAGCTCGAGGATTGGGGCTACGCGGTGACCACCGGGCTGGGCGGGACCGGGGTGGTCGGCCAGTTGGTGCGGGGCCGCTCGGCCCGCCGCATCGGCATCCGCGCCGACATGGATGCCCTGCCCATCGAGGAGGCCACCGGCGCAGACTGGTGCAGCCGCCACGCCGGCGTGATGCACGCCTGCGGACACGACGGTCACACCGCCATGCTGCTGGCCGCGGCCAGGCACCTGGCGCAGCACGGACAGTTCGACGGCACCCTCAACCTGATCTTCCAGCCGGCCGAGGAAGGCGCCGGTGGCGCGCTCCAGATGATGGCCGACGGCCTCTTCGAGCGCTTCCCCTGCGACGCCATCTTCGCCATGCACAACATGCCGGGCTACCCGCAGGGTCGGCTGCTCTTTCGCAGCGGGCCGATGATGGCCTCCTCCGACTACGCCACCGTGACGCTGCACGGCGTGGGCGGCCATGGCGGCATGCCCCACCGCGCCACCGACCCGGTGGTGGGCGCCGCCTCGGTGGTCATGGCCCTGCAGACCCTGGTGTCGCGCAACGTGGACCCGCTGCAGCCGGCGGTGGTGACGGTCGGTGCCCTGCAGGCCGGCCAGGCCAACAACGTGATCCCGGCCTCTGCCCGCCTCGAGCTCAGCATCCGGGCCCTCGACCCGGGCGTGCGGTCCGACCTGGAGCGCCGCATCCGCGCGCTGGTGGCGGCCCAGGCCGAGAGCTTCGGCCTGAACGCCGAGATCGACTGGCGCCCGGGCTACGCGGTGCTCGTAAACGACGCCACACAGACCGCGCGGGCGCTGGCGGTGGCCCAGCGCCACTTCCCGGCCGACCAGATCGACCCGAACGGGCCGATGCTGACCGGCAGCGAGGACTTCGCCTTCATGCTCGAGCGCGTACCCGGCTGCTACTTCTTCATCGGCAACGGCGCGGGTGACGACGCTGGCGCCTGCATGGTCCACAACCCGTCCTACGACTTCAACGATGCGAATATCGGTACCGGTGCTGCCTACTGGGTGGCCCTGGTGAACGATCTGCTCGACCCCAGACAAACAGAGGAGACACCATGAACGCCCGCAACTTCGCCCTGGCCTGCGCCGCCGGCCTCGCCCTTGCCGCAGGCAGCCTGCCCGGCGCCGCCCGCGCCGAGACCCGACTGACCCTGTCCAACTGGGTCCCGCCAACGCACTTCGTCTACAAGGACATCCTGCAGCCGTGGATCGACGCGGTCGCCAAGGCCACCGAGGGGCGGGTGGTCATCTCCACCCTGCCCAAGCCGGTGGGCAGCCCGCCGCAGCACTTCGAGCTGGCGCGCAAGGGCGTCGCCGACGTGACCTGGGGCAACTTCACCTACGAGCCCGAGCGCTTCAAGACCATGTGGTTCGCCGAGTTGCCGATGATGGGCGCGAACTGCGAGGCCTCGTCGGTGGCCCTGTGGCGCACCTACGAGAAATACCTGGCGGACAACGCGGCCTTCAAGGGCGTCAAGATGCTGGGCGTCGGCATGCTCGGTGGCGGCCAGTTCAACCACCCGGGCAAGCTGGTCCAGTCGCTGGAAGACCTGCAGGGCCAGAAGGTCCGCATGGGCGGCCCGATCCAGAAACGGCTGATCGAGGCGCTGGGCGCGGTGCCGGTGTCGGCGCCGGCCACAAAGGCCTACGAGATGCTCGAAGGGGGCGTCATCGACGCCTCGCTGCACGGCCTGGAATCGGTGGTTAACTTCCGTCTCGACGGCAAGCTGAAGTACCACAGCATCGTGCCGGAGGGCCTCTACGACGGCACCTTCTTCATCGTCATGAACCAGGCCAAGTTCAACCGGATCTCGCCGGCCGACCAGCAGGCCATCATGAAGGTATCGGGCGAGATGCTGTCTCGGCGCTGGGGCCAGGCGTTCGACCAGCAGTCGAAGGCGGCCGAAGCCAAGATGCGGTCAGAAGGCCACGTCTTCGGCCAGCCCGACGGGCCGCTGCTCGACAAGATCCGCGGCGTACGCGGCGCCATGCTGAAGGAGCTGCAGGCCGAAGGTCCGTCGTTCGGCGTCGCCGACGTGGATTCGATGGTCGGCTTCTACGAGCAGCAGTACGCCAGCCTGAAGCCCTGAGCCGGCGAGCACGGAGGGCCCCACCATGAAGCGCATCTTCAAGGGCATCCACCAGGCCACCAACCTGCTCCTCGTGGTGGCCCTGAGCGCGATGGTCGCCCTCACCTTCGTCGACGTGGTCGGCCGGCGCCTGTTCAACATGCCGGTCTTCGGCGCCAACGACATCACCGAGCACCTGATGGCGGTGATCGTCTTCGCCGGGCTGCCGCTGCTGACCGGGCAGCGCGGCCACCTCAGCATCGACCTGCTCGACAGCTGGCTGCTGCGTCCGCAATGGCGTGCCTGGCACAGGGCGGTGGATGGGCTGGTGGCCGCGGTGCTGGCCCTGATCGCCTGGCAGTACTACCTCGCGATCGAGGAGGCCGAGATGATCCAGGAGGTGAGCCAGGCCCTGAACATCCCCCGCGCGTGGATGTACGCCTTCATGGCCTTCACCACGGCCATCGCCGCCGTCGCCGCCCTCTTCGTGGCGCCGCCCCGGCACCCTGACCCCAGCGAGGAGTTCGAGTCATGACGGTCGGTCTCGTGTGCCTGGCGGCAGTGCTGCTGTTGGCCTTCCTGCGCATCCCGCTGGGCTTCGCGCTGCTGGTGGTGTCGATCGCCGGCATCAGCGTGGTGAACAGCTTCGACGTGGCGCGGATGATGATCCCGATGACGCTGTCGGAGGCGGTGTTCTCCTACGAGCTGGCGGTGGTGCCGCTGTTCATCCTGATGGGCAACGTGCTGTCGCGCACCGGCATCTCCGAAGACCTCTTCCGCGCCGCCAATGCCTTCCTCAGCCCGGTCCGCGGCGGCCTGGCGCTGGCCACGATGGTCACCTGCGCGGGCTTCAGCGCGGTCTGCGGCTCCAGCTTCGCGACCGCCTCGACGATGGCCAAGGTGGCCTACCCGAGCATGAAGCAGTACGGCTACTCCGACCGCCTGGCCTCGGCCACGATCGCCGCCGGCGGCACCCTCGGCATCCTGATTCCGCCATCGATCATCCTGATGATCTACGGCATCCTGACCCAGCAGAACATCGGCGAGCTGTTCATCGCCGGCGTGCTGCCCGGCCTGCTCGGCCTCGCCATGTACATGGCGGCGATCGTCCTGGTCGCGTGGCGCCGCCCCGAGCAGGCCCCCCGGGGCGCCCCGGTGCCGGCCCGCCAGCGCTGGCAGTCGCTGGCCGGCGTGTGGCCCTTCATCGCCCTCTTCGCGCTGATCATCGGAGGCCTCTACCTGGGCTGGTTCACGGCCACCGAGGCCGGCGGCATCGGTGCCGGCGTGGCGCTGATCATCGCCCTCTCGCAGCGTCGCCTGAGCTGGCGTCGCTTCTGGGAGACGATGCTCGACACCGCCCGCACCTCGGTGATGCTCTACACGGTGCTGTTCGGCGCCATGCTGTTCTCGCAGCTGATCTCCTTCTCGGGCCTCGCCGACGCGCTGCTCGAACTGATGCAGGGCTCCGGCCTGTCGCGCACCGGCGTGCTGCTGGCGATTCTGGCGGTGTTCCTGCTGCTGGGCTGCGTGATGGACTCGATGGCGATCATCCTGATCTTCGTGCCGCTGTTCTCGCCGACCCTGGTGGCCCAGGGCTTCGACCTGGTGTGGTTCGGCATCGTCGTCGTGGTGCTGACCGAGATCGGCCTGATCACCCCGCCGGTCGGCATGAACGTCTTCGTGCTGAAGGCCAACCTGCCCTCGGTGCCGGTCGGCACCATCTTCCGCGGGCTGGTGCCGTTCATGGCGGCCGATGTGATCCGCCTCGCCGTGCTGGTGGCCTTTCCGTCCGTCAGCCTGATCCTGGTGCAGTGGATGAAGTAGTAGCATGTCGACTCGATCGGGAGAGACCGGTCCGCCGCAGGGCGGGCTGGCGCCGAAGGAGCAACCGCCCCGGAAACTCTCAGGCAGAAGGACCGATCGAGTCACCAGTCTCTGAAGAGCATCCGGCCTCGTCAGCCGGGTCACCGAAGGAGCAAGTGGCGCCCCGGCGCCGCGAATCTCTCAGGTTCCGAACAGAGGGGGCACCCGCCGAACATCCGGTCCGGCGGGTCCGCCCACCCGACGTTCAGGAGCCTCACTCATGCATTCAATCGCTGTCATCGGCGGTGGCATCACCGGTGTCACCACGGCCTACGCCCTCGCCCGCCGCGGCTTTTCCGTCACCCTCTTCGAACAGCACCGCTACCCGGCGATGGAGACTTCCTTCGCCAACGGCGGCCAGCTGTCCGCCTCCAACGCCGAGGTCTGGACCCACCCCTCGACGATCCTCAAGGGCCTGCGCTGGATGCTGCGCCAGGACGCGCCGCTGCTGGTCAATCCGCGCCCCAGCTGGCACAAGCTGTCGTGGTTCGCCGAGTTCGTCGCCAGCATCCCCCGCTACGAGGCCAACACCACGGCCACCGCCCGCCTCGCCATCGCCGCCCGCAAGCACCTCTTCGCGTGGGCCGAGGCCGAGGGCATCGACTTCGACCTGAAGCGCGAGGGCATCCTGCACATCTACCGCGACAAGCAGGGCTTCGACCACGCCGCGACGGTGACGAAGCTGCTGGCCGCCGGCGGCCTGGAACGGCACGCGGTGACACCAGAGGAGATGCGCGCCATCGAGCCGACGCTGGCCGGCAGCTACTACGGCGGCTTCTACACCGAGAGCGACTCGACCGGCGACATCCACCGCTTCACCAACGGCCTCGCTGCCGCCGCCGAACGGCTCGGCGTGACCTGCCTGTTCGGCGAATCGGTGCGCACGCTGTCGAGCGACGGTCGCTCGGCCACGGTGATCACCCAGGGGGACGCGGGCGAGACCACTCGCCACTTCGACGGCCTCGTCGTCTGCGCCGGCACCGCCAGCCGCGCGCTTGCCGCCCAGCTCGGCGACCGCGTCAATATCTATCCGGTCAAGGGCTACTCGATCACCGTCAACCTGCACGACGCGGCGAGCCAGGCCGCCGCTCCGACCGTGAGCCTCCTCGACGACGAGACCAAGCTGGTGACCAGCCGGCTGGGTGCGGACCGCTTCCGCGTCGCCGGCACGGCGGAGTTCAACGGCTTCAACCGGGACATCCGCGCCGACCGCATCCGCCCGCTGGTGGACTGGGTGCAGCAGTGCTTCCCGGGCGTGAACACCCGCCAGGTCGTGCCCTGGGCCGGCCTGCGCCCGATGATGCCGGACATGATGCCCCGCGTCGGCCAGGGCCGCCGCGCCAATGTGTTCTACAACACCGGCCACGGCCACCTGGGGTGGACGCTCTCCGCGGCGACGGCCGACATAGTGGCCGAGACGGTGGACGGTGCCCGCCGCGCCTCACGCCAGCCGTTGATCGCGGTCGCTGCGGGAACCTGACCCGTGTCTCCGGGTCGGGGCGCATCGCAGGGGCTTCGGGGCGCCGGACCGC
>JAGRGD010000244.1 GCA_020445665.1 Rhodocyclaceae bacterium | reverse complement strand
GCAGTGCCCCCGTGGCCGACGAGGAGCGGGAAGCGCGCCTGGCCGGCTGGGGGTTCGCGGCGGCGGACGTGGCCGGGATCGTGGCCCGGCTGCCCGACGATGTGAACGGCCTGCTCGGCGCCTTCGGTGGTCGCTGATGAAGGTCCTCTTCATCTGCACCGCCAACTCCTGCCGCAGCCAGATGGCCGAGGCCTGGGGCCGCGCCCTCTTCCCGGCCGACTGGGAGGTGGCGAGCGCCGGCCTGCTCACCTACCGCATCTCCCGGCGCACGCGGGCGGTCATGGCCGAGGTGGGGCTCGACATGGCCGGCCAGGAACCGAAGACCATCGAGAAGGTCGACCTCGATGCCTTCGATCTGGTCGTGACCCTCAGCCAGGAAGCGGGGCAGTACCTGCCCCAGCTGGCCGATCCCTCCCGCCACCGGCACTGCCCCGTCGCCGACCCCATGGCTTTCGCCGGCACCCCGGAGGAGACCCGCGCCGACTTCCGCCGCGGGCGCGACGAGATCCGGGCCATCGTGGCCGCGATCGCCGCCGGCGCCCAATCCTGACGCGGCGTTCCGCTCCCCTGGGCCCCTATCCGATGTCATTGCAGGGATATACGGAAATCCTTAGTTCGGACTCCAAATCGCAGATTTCCTCCGGCAGGGTTGAGGCGTGCCTCCCGGCGGGGCGATCCGCAAAATTTGCAGAAGCCCGATTCGGCCCCCTCGGGGGCCCTAGGCGGCGATTCGCCGGGGTTCGTCCCGGCCGGTCCGGGGGTCGGAAAAAAAAATGAAATATTTGCTTTGAATCGAAAAAACCGACGATCTACTGTGGCGTCACGGCCACAATAGAGTGTGGTTCGAAAGCGTAGCTTCCCCCATATCTTGGGGTTATCGTCCGCATAGAAAATCAAGTCGGCCTCATTTTTCCTCATCCCGGGAACGAGATGCCGGATGTCCCAGCCGTCCCTCGAGAAGGGTCCCAGGGATGGCTTGGCCACCCGCCGAGCCCGGATGCAGGAAGCGTGGAGACCGGAAGCCGAAGCCCAACCACATCGGATCCTGCCCATGAGAGGGGCGGGAGTTCAGATGGATCTGAACAAAGGAGCATTGATCATGGCGGATCGTCAGAATCCCGAATCCCGCGAAAAGCTTCAACCCAACCAGGACCTGCAGGCGAACACGGGCGGCGCGCTCTTCGGTGACCACGGCGAGGCGGCCCGTCCGGCGGCCCGCGTCGAGACGGCGGCCGAGGAGATCCTCGAGGATGTCGAGGAAGACGGCGCGGTCCAGGCGGACAACCGCTCCGCCAGCCGTCCGGACGTCCGGGTCAAGGGCCGGGGCATGAAGGTCGAACGCTTCTTCACCACCGAGGGTGTCCACCCCTACGACGAGCTCGAGTGGGAGATGCGCTCGGCGACCATCGCCAACGACAAGGGCGAGACCCTGTTCCGGCAGGACAACTGCGAGATCCCCCGCAACTGGACCCAGATGGCGACGAACGTCGTCGTCAGCAAGTACTTCCGGGGCGGCATGGGCACGCCCGACCGCGAGCACAGCGTCCGGCAGCTGATCGACCGCGTCTCCGACACGATCAGCGACTGGGGCATCAAGGACGGCTACTTCGCCACCGACGAGGACGCCCGGGTGTTCCGCATGGAGCTCAAGAGCATGCTCGTCAACCAGCTGGCCGCCTTCAACTCGCCGGTCTGGTTCAACGTGGGCGTCGAGAAGGCGCCCCAGTGCTCGGCCTGCTTCATCAACTCGGTCCAGGACAGCATGGCCAGCATCCTCGATCTGGCCAAGACCGAGGGCCTGCTCTTCAAGTACGGCAGCGGCACCGGCAGCAACCTGTCGACCCTGCGCTCGAGCAAGGAATCGCTCTCGGCCGGCGGTTCGGCCAGCGGCCCGGTCAGCTTCATGCGCGGCTTCGACGCCTTCGCCGGCGTGATCAAGTCCGGCGGCAAGACGCGCCGGGCGGCCAAGATGGTCATCCTGAACGCCGAGCACCCCGACATCGAGGAGTTCATCGACTGCAAGGTGAACGAGGAGAAGAAGGCCTGGGCCCTGATCGACCAGGGTTACGACGGCAGCTTCAACGGCGAGGCCTACAACTCGATCTTCTTCCAGAACAGCAACAACTCGGTGCGCGTGAGCAACGAGTTCATGCGGGCCGTGGAGGAGGACGCCGACTGGACCACCAGGGCCGTGACCGACGGGCGCCCCATGGACACCTACAAGGCCCGCGACCTGATGCGGAAGATCGCCGAGGGCACGCACATCTGCGGCGACCCCGGCATGCAGTTCGACACGACCATCAACGACTGGCACACCTGCAAGACGACCGACCGCATCCATTCGTCGAATCCGTGCAGCGAGTACATGTTCCTCAACGATTCGGCCTGCAACCTGGCCTCGCTGAACCTGATGAAGTTCCGGCGCGAGGACGGCGAGCTCGACACCGAGTCGTTCCGCTACGCCTGCCGCGTGATGATCCTCGCCATGGAGATCATCGTCGGCAACAGCAGCTACCCGCGCGAGGCGATCACCGAGAACAGCCACCGCTTCCGGCCGCTCGGCCTGGGCTACGCCAACCTGGGCGCCCTGCTCATGAACCGCGGCCTGCCCTACGACAGCAGCACCGGCCGGGACTACGCGGCGGCCATCACGGCGGTCATGTGCGGCCAGGCCTACCTGACCAGCGCCGAGATCGCCAGCCACATCGGCGCCTTCGAGGGCTACGCCGAGAACCGCGAGCCCATGCTCGAGGTGATCCGCAAGCACCGGGCGGCGGTCAACGGCATCAACGCCAACCGCGTGCCCACCGACCTGCTCGAGGAGGCCGAGACCGTCTGGCGCGAGGCCTACGCCCTCGGCCACGACTACGGCTACCGCAACAGCCAGGTCACGGTGCTCGCGCCGACCGGCACCATCGGCTTCATGATGGACTGCGACACCACCGGCGTCGAACCCGACATCGCCCTGGTGAAGTACAAGAAGCTGGTCGACGGCGGCCTGATGAAGATCGTCAACAACTCGGTGCCCGACGCCCTCGAGCGGCTGGGCTACTCCGAGGACGAGGTCAAGGCCATCACCGACCACATCGCCACCGAGGAGACCATCGAGGGCGCGCCGCACCTCAAGGACGAGCACCTGCCGGTGTTCGACTGCGCCTTCCGGCCGGCCAACGGCGTGCGCTCGATCCACTACATGGGCCACCTGCGCATGATGAGCGCCGTGCAGCCCTTCCTCAGCGGCGCCATCTCCAAGACCGTGAACCTGCCCGAGGAGGCCACGGTCGAGGACATCATGAAGACCTACACCGAGGCCTGGAAGATGGGGCTGAAGGCCGTCGCCATCTACCGGGACAACTCGAAGCGCCTGCAGCCCCTGAACACGGGCAAGAAGAAGGGCGAGGCCGCGGCGGCCAAGGCCAGCCACGACGCCCCGCCCAAGCCCATGCGCGTCCGCCTGCCGGACGAGCGGACGGCGGTGACCCACAAGTTCTGCATCGCCGGCCACGAGGGCTACCTGACCATCGGTCTGTACCCCAACGGCAAGCCGGGCGAGATGTTCATCTCCATGGCCAAGGAAGGCTCCGTGGTCAGCGGCCTGATGGACAGCTTCGCCACCAGCGTGTCGATCATGCTGCAGTACGGCGTGCCCCTGAAGGTGCTGATCAACAAGTTCAGCCATGCCCGCTTCGAGCCGAGCGGCATCACCAGCAACCCGGAGATCCCCATGGCCAAGTCGGTCATGGACTACATCTTCCGCTGGATGGACCTCAAGTTCGGCGACCACGTCGGCGATTCGGACGGCACCCTGCCCGACGGCGCGGCCGACACCCGCCGCGCCGAGGAGGCCGTCACGGCCGCCGGCAAGGAGATCAAGGCCCGCCAGGCCAACGGCCCGGACGCGCAGGCCAAGATCACCGTCGAGACCGACGCGCCGCCCTGCCCGGAGTGCGGCTCGGTGACCGTGCGCAGCGGGGCGTGCCACAAGTGCATGAACTGCGGCGCGACGACCGGTTGCTCCTAGACCCGTGATCGGCTGATCCGTTTCGACGGAGCGAGCTGAGGCAAGGGAATGCCAGGTGACCCGGCAGAGAAGGATCTCTGCCGGGTCATTTTC
>JAGRGD010000243.1 GCA_020445665.1 Rhodocyclaceae bacterium | reverse complement strand
TTCGAGCGCATGCGCGAAGACCAGCCGGCCCTGCTCGATCGCAACGTGAACACCTGGCTGCAGAGCGAGGAAGAGCGGCGCATGCTACGCACCCTGGACGGTCAGGTGCGCGCCGTGTTGTCGGATCGCTACCGCCGCCTGGACAACTTCGACCTGGCCGAGAGCGTGCTACCCATCCTGCAGCAACTGCCCGAGGTACGCTTCGAATCGGTCGAACTGACCGAGACGAAGATGTACCTGAAGTGCATCATGCCACGCCTGAAATACGAGATGGCGCCCGGCGATGTGGTTCAGGCCGGGGTCGTGATCTCGAACTCGGAGGTCGGCCAGGGGACGCTGTCGGTGCAGCCGCTGTTGTTCCGACTGGTGTGCAGCAATGGCTTGATCGCTGCCGACCGCTCGCTGCGCAAGACGCACGTGGGACGCGCGCTCGGTGGCGAGGATGAGCGCATCCAGATCTACCAGGATGACACCTTGCGCGCCGACGACAAGGCCTTTTTCCTCAAGGTGCGCGACGTGGTGCAGGCGGCAGTGTCGGAGGCGACCTTCCGCCAGACGGCGCAGAAGATGCAGAAGACGCTTCACATCCCGCTGGTGGGCGACCCGGTGAAGACGGTCGAGGTGCTGGCCCAACGCTACACGCTGAACGACAACGAGCGCGCCGGCGTGTTGCGCCATCTGATCGCCGAAGGCCAGTTGTCCGGCTACGGCCTGGTCAATGCGGTAACGCATTACAGCCAGGAGGTCGAGGACTACGACCGCGCAACGGAGTTCGAAGCACTGGGCGGCCGGCTGATCGACTTGCCGGCCCATGAGTGGAAAGGGTTGGCGGAAGCGGCCTGATCCAGAAAATCGCTGAAAGCCGGCCGGGGTGTCCACCCCGGCCCGGCCTTCAATCATTCCAATACCATAATACCGACGGCGCGCCGCCCCAGCATCAGATCGTGTGGTGGCGGCCCCTCCACCGGCGCAGTAGGCCCGCCTTCGTGCTGAGTAGCCGCTTTGGCTTCATCGTTGGTCTTGGCCCGCTCGTCGAAGTCATTTTCTCATCGGTCCATAGCTATATGCCAAACAGCTCAAGCAGTCCACACGGTGGCGGCACTATTCCTCAAGCGATGGCTTCAATCGGGCCTTGCGTGTGGCAAGACGAGCCACTACCACGTTTTTCATAAAATGCTATTGCTATTTAATGTCAACAAAAAATATGCTGCCTCCTCGCTCTGACCGAGCCATCGCGCCGGATCGCTCATGAGGCTTTCCACCATCGATGCCGAGGCACCAGCCGCTCCAGGGCCAACCGGAGTACAAGACCATGAGTCGCGTGACACTTACCGATGTCGAATGGATCAACCTGAACGTGCTGGTCGTCATTCGCGCCGGTCTCCAGTATGACCCCGCTTCGACCTGCTGCAGGTACGGTCTCAATACGGCGCAAGCCAACCATCTTCGAGAACTTAGCCTCGACGAGTTGTGGTCCTTGGTAATCAACGTCGGCGACACGACCCTGTTTCCACCGCGCGCCGACCTTGTGACGTTGCTGAGCACGCCGCGCGCGTTGGTGGGTCCCATGGCGCTCGTCCGTCCGCCCATGCCGATGGAAAGCCGGCGGTAGGAACCACGACCCATGCCGACCCGTGGCGACCGGCAACTGCGCGCCATGCAACTGGCGAAGCAGTTGGCGGCGCTCGGCGCACGACTGAAGACGATCCACCTCATCACCGGCATCCCGCCGCGGCAGGTGCAGTCTCTCTTCTTCCCCGATTCCCGGTCCATCCCCCGCGGACGCGCCCCCGATTCGGCCGAGTGGTATCACGGCGCCAACCTCATTCTGCGCACCGACGCCTGCCTCATCGGCGCCAAGTACCACCAGTTGCGAACCCAGGGACTCGCCGCCGGCGAAGCCCTGGTCCTTGCCTACCGCGCATACCAGGCTGCCACGCTCCCGCCTTACCGCATCAGCCTTGACCGGGCCTTCAACCTCATCTCCTACATCGACGGCATCTGGCTGGCTACGGCACCCACGTTGTCCGTGCTGACCTGCCCAAGCTGCGGCTGCGAGTTCATTGCAGCAGTTGGCACCGTGGCATACCCGGGCGACGCCTGCCCGTTCTGCAAGCTGTTCGAACGCTTCTACCTGGACCATCGCATCCAGGCTTCCTACCCAGCCCGCCGCACCTGCGACATAGCGGAGCGCCAACTGGGCATGCTGGCGCTCTTTCACATGCTTAGCCCAGGTGCCGAAGGCGATACCCCTGCCGAATAGTCCCTGTTTCGAGGAGACAGGCTGGGTAGCCGGCAGAAGAATGGCCACTTCGCATTCTTTTCGGCATCGCGGTGCCGTCATGCCCACCACACCAACGCCTGTCACTGCTTACCCCGCCTCGGACCCAGGATTCGCCGCCGTGCCGGTCGATGATCTGCTGGCCGGCGAAGCGGACCTGATCGCCCGCATCAAGCTGTGTTACGGCATCGACCGCGACAGCTTCGAGCGCGATGTCCTGATGCTGGTGCGCCGCTATGCCGCCTGCGTGCATCTCCTGCCGGCGACCGCCGACAACTATTTCAGCAAGCCGGGTGGGCTCTTGCGGCTCGGCCTCGAGACAGCGTTCTTCAGCCTGCAAGGCACCGACGCACACATTTTCTCGGGGCGCATGAGCATCTCGGCACGCCGGCAACTTGAGCCGCGCTGGCGCCATGCGACCTTCATCGCTGGGCTGTGCTGCGAATTGCACCGGCTGATGAGCCATATCATCGTCACCGATGCCGCTGGCGAGGCGTGGCCGGCCTTCCTTCAGCCACTGGCCGACTGGCTGGCGACCCGGGGCAGCGAGCGCTATTTCCTGCGCTGGCGCCCGCAGGCGGTCGAGGCGCGCGGCCTGGGCCTGTTCGCGCTGCCCCATGTGGTGGCACCTGCGGTGATGGCCGACCTGTCCGAGGGCAACGCGGTCATCGTGCCGCACCTACTGGCCAGCATCAGCGGCATCCCGGTCTATCGCGACCACAACATCCTCGACGAACTTGTCCGCCGCTCGCTGGCGCTCGTCATCGACCGCAACCTGGCCGCCAGTGCCGACCGCTACGGCTCGCCGCAATATGGCTCGCACCTAGAACGCTATCTCGTCGATGCCCTGCGGCGGCTGACCAGCGGCAACTCGGCCTGGGTGGCCAACCGCGATAAGTCCCGCCTATGGTTCGGACAGGATGGTCTGTTCCTGGTCTGGCCCGGCGCCGCCGAGGATGTCCACCAACTGCTCGAGGCTGACCAACTGGCCGGCATTCCCAAGGCACCCGAGACCATGCTGGAGCTGCTGCTGGCCGCTGGCGTGTTCGAAGCGGCAGCGGCGGGCCGCGCGACCTGGTCCATCCAGCCGTCCGGCGCCAAGGCTCCGCTCGAAGCCGTCAAGCTCTCGGCCCCGGCCATTCTCCTCGCGGGAATCGAGCCAACCCCCGTGGCCCTGCCCCAGGCGCTGGAATTCAAGCCGGCGCCGGCATCTGCGCCAGTTGCGTCGCAGACGCCTCCATCCATGCCACCGCCGGTACCGGTGAAGAGCGGGACCCAGTTGTCGCTCATTCCGCAGCCCGAGGCGCCCGCCGAGGGTGACGTCCGCGTGGCGCCGGTCGAGGAAACACCCAGATCACCCTCGCCGGAACCGGCGACGACATCGCCTTCGGCAACATTCGCCTTGCAAGCCCCGATGCGTCTGAACCCGGTCGTTCGCGACGCCCTGGCCGATGCCGTTCGCACGCTCAACGATGGCATGGGTCCGCCCACCGTGTGCACCGTCGCC
This sequence comes from Rhodocyclaceae bacterium, assembly GCA_020445665.1. Lineage (GTDB taxonomy): Bacteria > Pseudomonadota > Gammaproteobacteria > Burkholderiales > Rhodocyclaceae > Cognatazoarcus. Next base: position 3,006 of record JAGRGD010000243.1, on the reverse strand, counting down.
CAGGGAGTATTCGTACCGCTGGAGGAATTCGGGCGGCGCGGCGTCCAGCCATCCCTCGCCATGCGTGCCCTCACTGAGGCGAACCTGCTGGTGAAACCAAACCGCAACGGCCCGCCGACGCTCTCGCGCGAATTCAACGGCAACCCCACCGTCGGCATCGTGCTGGACCCACGCTGCGTGAGCGGACTCGATCTGGCGGGCTTTGCCGCGCCACCGGCGGAGGGAAGCTGAGATGCTGGTACGCAGCTACGAGATGCCCTGGCGCCGGGCCTACGAGGTCTATGCCGGCATCGCCTGGTGGCTGGCGCTGCTCTATTTCGTCGGAGTCGGCGTCACTGGTGCCCTCCCCCGCCAATTGGCCCTGCCGCTTGCGTTCGTCTGCTTCGCAATGGGCGTGTTGCGGGTCGCCCAAGCACTGCGCATGCTGGTCTTGCGCGCCTCCCTCGGCGGACGGGGTATCGAGGTCGTCGGCACCGACGACCTGGCTCGATGGTGCCAGGATCCGGCCTTAGTGTTCCTGGGCTTCGGCTTCGAATGGCAGCCGGTGCATTCGCAGCGGCTCTACGAACTGGCCAAGATAGACTATCGGGAGTTCGCAGTATCGCCGCGCCTCCTACAACTCTTGGGCTACGACAGCAAGCCCCAGCCGGACGCCGAGATCGGTCTGCCATATATCCACGGCGTCGAACCGAAGGAAGGCCCGTTGCATCGGCCGCTGCAGAACTTCGAGGGCGGCACGCTTCTGGTCGGGACCACCCAGTCCGGCAAGGGCGTGGCACTGGCCAACCTGATCACCCAGGCGATCCGGCGCGGCGACGTCGTGATCGTCATCGACCCGAAGAACAGCCGCCGGCTCAAACGGGTCGTGGAACGCGCCTGCGCGGACTACCGCGAGCCGGACACCTTCATGGAATTCCACCCGGCATTCCCGGAGCGGGGGGTACGGCTGGATTTCACCTTCAACTGGCAGAAACCCACCGAGATCGCCTCGCGTATCCAGTCGATCATGCCGCCGGACACGGCCGGCGCCTTCTCGGCCTTCGGCTGGGATGCCGTCAATGTCGTAGTGCAGGGCCTGGTCGAGATCGAAGAACGGCCGAACCTGATGAAGCTGACCAAGTACATCGAGGGCGGCATCGAGCCGGTGCTGGAGGGCTCGCTGCGCCGCTTCTACGATCAGACCCTGGGCGTCGGCTGGCGCGAACTGCCCGAGATGAAGAAGCTGTCGCACGACGCCCAGCGCGGTAACCTGAAGCGACCGTCGGAGGCGGCCAGCGCCGACCTGATGGCCTTCGTCGCCTACTACGAGCACCACATCGCCCAGAACCAGCGCAACAAGGTGATCGATGCCCAGGTGCGAACCTTCCGCCACAATCGCGAGCACTACCAAAAGATCACCGCCAACCTGCTGCCCATCCTGTCTATGCTGACTTCGGGCGACCTGGGCCGCAGCCTCTCTCCCGACCCTTTCGACGCTGGCGACACCCGGCCAATCATGAATTTCGAAAAGATCGAACGGGCCGGTCATGTGCTCTACATGTGCCTCGACTCGCTGCCCGATCCGTCCGTCGCCTCGGCCATCGGCGCCCTCGCACTGGCCGATCAGGCAGCGCGCGCCGGCATGCGCTACAACCTGGGCGGCTACCGGCGCATCGCGCTCTTCGTCGACGAGGTCTCGAACGTCATCAACCAGCCGCTGATCGAGATCCTCAACAAGGGTGCCGAGGGCGGCATCTTCACCACCTGCGCGATGCAGACCCTGGCGGACCTCGCCAAGCGGCTGGGCAGCGAGGACGCGGCGCGCATGGCGCTGGGCAACCTCAACAACCTGATCGCACTGCGCACCAAGGACCGGCCGACCCAGGACTTCGTGGTCGAGACCTTCGGCAAGACGGCGATTCATACGGTGCGGGTAGGCCTGAGCCACGGGTCGGACGCCCACCTCGGCGACTTCTCGTCGAGCTACTCCGCACAACTCACCGAGAGCTTCGAGGAGATGGTGCCGGCTGACGTGCTCGGCAAGCTGCCCAACCTCCAGTACTTCGCCTCGGTGTCGGGCGGTCGGATCATCAAGGGGCGGTTTCCGATCCTGGATCCCGATGCTGCTTCGCCCCGCGCCTCAGCAAAGGCGGCTGCATGATCCGTGTCGTCGCCGTGCTGTCGTTACTCGCCCTGCTGGTCCTGGTGCTGTACGTGCCGTCGGCCCATCCCCCGGAGCGCTTCCTCGCACAGCTACGCGCCGAGCACGAGGCGGCCACCGCCTATTGGGGCGCCGAGCCCGCCACCCGCATGCTGGATCGGGCGATGAGCATGCAGGATGTGACAGCCCAGGTCACACCGATTCCTGCCGCGAAGGATGCGCCTTCGCCACCGGGCGTGAACGGCGCGGTGTCCCGGGAGATGTCCTCGGTCAACCAGCGCCTCTTCAACAATGCCTACTTCCGTGCCGTCGACGCGCTGCTCCTGCTCGCCAGCTATCGGCTCTCCACCCTACTCGAATGGCTGCCCTGGCTGGCGGTATTCGTCTTGGCTGCAGTCGTCGACGGCGGATTGGCGCGGCTCATCAAGGCGAAGGAGTTCCTGCAGCACGATCCCGAGATGTTCGCATTTTATGCCTGTCTGGGGATCGTGATCCTCTGCGCGACGGTCATCGGCTTCGTGCTGCCGGTGACGCTGCATCCGCTCCTGCTACCGTGCGTCCCGTTAGTGGTCGGCGTGCTGGCCGGACGGGCGTTGGGGTGTTTTCACCGACGTGGATGAAGCATTACCCTGCGGAGCGATCGATGCGATTCGCCAAAAGACAGGTGCACTTTGATTGCCAGCGTCATAGCTACGTCACTGTATGTCAGCATCACAGTACAAACGAGACCGTCGGGCGATCCGGTATCGGTGACAGCACCTCGGGGTTATGTGGAGCTCAATATCGGCGCCGTCCGCTCTAGACGGGCGGTTGGCGAACGACACCGGTCATGGCTCAACATAATCGAGGCATCTACATAATCGGCC
>JAGRGD010000242.1 GCA_020445665.1 Rhodocyclaceae bacterium | reverse complement strand
TGGGCTGTGGTCTGCTGGGCTCGTTGACCGCGTTACGCCTCCTTGCCTGGGGGCCACCCAGGCCGCGTCGGCGCGCCTTGTCCTCGAACCCAGCAGACCACAGCGCGACCGCCATACAAATGTCCACAGACCCTAGGTCAATGCAGGATGCGCGGGATCGACAGGGTGAACAGCGGAATCACGGCGTCGAAGCGGGTGCCGTCCTCGGCGTGCATCTGGTAGCTGCCCTGCATCGTGCCAACCGGCGTCGACAGGGCGCAGCCACTGGTGTACTCGAAGCGTTCGCCGGGCGCCAGCTCGGGCTGCTCTCCGACCACGCCGAGGCCGCGCACCTCCTGCACGTCGCCGTCAGCGTCGGTGATGGTCCAGTGTCGACTGACCAGCTTGGCGCCCACGTCGCCGACATTGGTGATCGTGATGTGGTAGGCGAAGACATAGCGGGCCTCATCGGGGGCCGACTCGTCCTCAAGGTACTGCGCGGTCGCTTCGACCTGAATTTCGTAGTGCTTCTTGGCCTGCATGGACCGTTCTCCGTTGGCAACCCCCCGATTGAAGCGGATGCTGCGGCGCAGGGCAAGGGGCACGCGGTGCGGCGCGCTTTGGCCGCGACGGCAAGCTCAGTACAATCGTGCGCTTCCAACCCCTCCGGAGACACCCGCCATGCCTGCCACCTGCCGCATCGCGCCGAGCCTGCTGTCGGCCGACTTTGCCAGACTGGGCGAGGAAGTGCGCCACGTCATCGCCGCTGGCGCCGACTGGATCCACTTCGACGTGATGGACAACCACTACGTCCCCAACCTGACCATCGGGCCGCTGGTCTGCGAGGCCATCCGGCCCCACACCGAGGCACCGATCGATGTGCACCTGATGGTCAAGCCGGTGGACCGGATCATCCCCGACTTCGCCAGGGCCGGCGCCAACATCATCACCTTCCACCCGGAGGGGACCGAGCACGTGGACCGCAGCCTGGGCCTGATCCGCGAGCAGGGCTGCCAGGCCGGCCTGGTCTTCAACCCGGCGACGCCGCTGACGTGGATGGACCATGTCATGGACAAGCTCGACGTGGTGCTGCTGATGAGCGTCAACCCGGGCTTCGGCGGCCAGAAGTTCATCCCGGCGACGCTCGCCAAGCTGCGCGAGGCGAAGGCCAGGATTGACGCCTACGAGCGTGAGTCCGGCCGCCGCATCCTGCTCGAGATCGATGGTGGCGTGAAGGTGGACAACATTGCCGAGATCGCGGCCGCCGGGGCCGATACCTTCGTCGCCGGCTCAGCCGTCTTCGGCGCGGGCCGCGACGAGGACCCGAACCGCTACGACACGGTGATCCAGGCCCTGCGCGCCGGAGCCTCCGGTGGCTGAGCGGCGTTTCCCGGTGAGGGCGGTCCTGTTCGACCTGGACGGCACCCTGCTCGACACCATCCACGACCTGGCCGAGGGGGCCAACCGGACCCTCTCCGAGCTGGGGCGAGCGGCGCGGCCGCTGGCCGAGATCCACAGCTTCGTCGGCAAGGGCATTCCGCACCTGGTGCGCCGCTGCATGACCGAGGGGACGTCGGCGACGGAAGAGGAGATCACCCATGCGGTGGCGGTCTTCAAGCGCCACTACGCCGAGGTCAATGGCCAGAACACGCGCATCTACGACGGCGTCGTCGAGACGCTCCAGGCTCTGCGTGCGCAGGGCATCCGCACCGCGTGCGTCACCAACAAGGCGGGGGATTTCACGCTGCCGCTGCTGGCGCGGATGGGCATCGACGGCTATTTCGACGCGGTCGTCTCCGGCGATACGCTGAGCGTCAAGAAGCCCGACCCGGCGACCGTTCGCCATGCCTGCGTGCTGATGGGGGTCGGCGTCGACGCCGCCTTGATGGTGGGCGATTCGGCCAACGACGCCGAGGCCGCGCAGGGGGCCGGGATGCCCGTCGTGCTGGTGCGCTACGGCTACAGCGAGGGCCGCGCGGTGGACACCATCCCGTGCGACGCTCTGATATCCTCAATGATCGATGTCTTGCCGCTGATCGAGTCGGCGGCGTAAACCGGAAGGATTGGCAGGGATGAACCACAAGGAACGGCAGGAGGCGCGTACGGCGGTCGGCACCCGCGTTGGGACAGGGTGCGGCTGGCGGTCATGGCAAAGCCGCTGAGCCCCTCGCCGCGGGCCTGCCATGGCCCGCAGCCGATCCTGACCCGAACCTTGTGGAGATCCCATGCTTGAATCCGAATTCCTGCGCCTGGCGGAGCAGGGCTACAACCGAATTCCCGTCACCCTCGAGACCTTCGCCGACCTCGACACGCCTCTGTCGATCTACCTGAAGCTCGCCAACCGGCCCTACAGTTACCTGCTGGAGTCGGTGCAGGGGGGCGAGCGCTTCGGCCGCTACTCGATGATCGGCCTGGCCGCCTCGACCCGCCTCGAGGTCTACGAGCGCTCGGCCCTGCTCCTCACCGGCAACCGCCTCGTCGAGCGCCGCGACTACGGCGACCCGCTCAACTACGTGGCCGAGTTCATGGCGCGGATCAAGGTGCCGCCCCGCGACGATCTTCCCCGCTTTGCCGGGGGGCTGGTGGGCTGCTTCGGCTACGACACGGTGCGCTACATCGAGCCGCGCCTGGCGGGCGGCGCCAAACCGGACGAGCTCGGCACGCCGGACATCCTGCTGCTGCTGTCCGAAGAGATCGCGATCGTCGACAACCTCTCGGGCAAGCTCACCCTCGTCGTGTATGCCGAGCCCGAGGTGCCCGGCGCCTTCAAGCGGGCCAAGCGTCGCCTGGCCGAACTGCTGGCGCAACTGCGCTCGCCGGTGTCGGTGCCGGCCGAGAAGCCCACCGAGCCGCGGCCGGCTGTCTCGGGCTTCGGCGAAGAGGCGTTCAAGGCTGCCGTGCGGCGCGCCAAGGAGTACATCGTCGAGGGCGACGTGATGCAGGTGGTGCTGTCCCAGCGCATGAGCAAGCCGTTCGCGGCGAGCCCGCTGGCCCTGTACCGGGCGATCCGCTCGCTCAACCCGTCGCCCTACATGTTCTTCTTCAATTTCGAGGACTTCCAGGTCGTCGGTGCCTCGCCCGAGATCCTGGTCCGGCTCGAAGACCAGATGGTCACGGTGCGGCCGATCGCCGGCACCCGCAAGCGCGGCGCGACCCAGGCCGAGGATCTGGCCCTGGAGAAGGATCTGCTGTCCGACGAGAAGGAATGTGCAGAGCACCTGCAGCTGCTCGACCTGGGCCGCAATGACTGCGGCCGCGTCGCCCAGGTCGGCAGCGTCAAGGTGACCGACCAGTTCATCATCGAGCGCTATTCCCACGTGATGCACATCGTCTCCAACGTCGAAGGCCGGCTGCGTGACCGTCTCAATGCGCTCGCCGTGCTGCGGGCCACCTTCCCGGCGGGCACCGTCTCCGGTGCGCCGAAGGTGCGGGCGATGGAGATCATCGACGAGCTGGAGCCGACCAAGCGGGGCATCTATGCCGGCGCGAGTGGCTACATCGGCTTCCACGGCGACATGGACCTGGCCATCAACATCCGCACCGCGGTGATCAAGGACGGCATGATTCACGTCCAGGCGGGCGCCGGCATCGTCGCTGATTCCGACCCCGACGCGGAATGGCAGGAAACCCAGAGCAAGGCACGCGCCATGCTGCGGGCGGCGGAAATGGCCGAGTCCGGCCTCGACACCCTCGTCGAGTAGTCGCGCGGCGTGGCGGCTCCGGTCATCATCACCGTCGCGCCGACCGGCGCCCGCCGCGGCAAGGACGCGCACCGGGCGATCCCGCTCACCACCGAAGAGATCGTGGCCGAGGCGGTCGCCTGCCGCGACGCCGGTGCCGCGATGCTGCACCTGCATGTGCGCGGGGATGACGGCCGCCACAGCCTGGATCCCGGACGCTACCGGGAGGCCATCGCCGCGATCGGCGAGGCCTGCGATATCCTGATCCAGCCGACCACCGAGCGGGTCGGCACCTTTGCGCCGGACGACATGATGCAGGTCCAGCGCGCACTGGCACCGGACCTGATCACCCTCAACCTGCAGGAGCTGCTCGACCCGGACGACGACGCCCAGAGCCTGCGGGTGCGCGATTTCCTCGGCGAGGTGGCGGCAGCCGGCACGGTGCCCCAGTACATCGCTTACAACCCGGACCAGTTGAAGGCCCTCGCGCGCTGGTGGGAGGCGGGCTGGCTGCCCCAGGCCCAGCCCTTCGTGTTGCTGGTCCTTGGCCGCTACACCGGCAGCGTCAGCCAGCCGGCCGATGTCGGCGTCTTCCTCAGGCACCTGCCCGAGGAGTGGCTGTGGAGCGTCTGCGCCTTCGGCCCGCAGGAACTCGCCTGTGTCATGCAGGCGGCCCTCGCGGGCGGCCACTGCCGGGTGGGGTTCGAGAACAACCTGATGCGGGCCGACGGCCGGCCGCTGGCCGACAATGCGGAGCAGGTCGGGCGGCTGGCCCGGATGCTCGGAGAGATCGGGTATCCCGTGGCCGATCCCCGCGACACCCGTGAGCTGCTTGGCTGTCGCGCCCCGCTCAGATCTTGAAGCGCCCGATCTCGCTGCGCAGTTCGGCGGCGAGGGCTTCGAGATGGCCGGCGGCCTCGCTGGCCTGATCGATCGATTCCGCTGTGCGCTGGGACAGTTCGGCGATCTGTTCGATGCTGCCGGCTGCATCGGCGGTGGCCTGGCGCTGCTCGTCGGTGGCGGTGGCGATGCTGTCCATGCCATCGGAGACCCGGCTGGCCGAGTTCATGTTGGCGCGCAAGCCGTCGGCGACGCGCCCCATCGCCTCGCGGATCTGGCGAATCGACTCGATACCCCGGTCGATGGATTCCTTGACGTGCTCCGAGCCGTCATTGAGGTCGCGGGTGACCTGCTCGATGTCGCTCGCCGAGCGGGCGGACTTTTCTGCCAGCTTGCGCACCTCGTCGGCGACCACCGCGAAGCCCCGGCCATGTTCGCCGGCCCGCGCCGCCTCAATGGCCGCATTGAGCGCGAGCAGGTTGGTCTGGTCGGCAATCTCCTTCACCTCGCCGGTCATCCGGGCGATCGAATCCGAGTGCTGGATGAACTCACCGGCCGTTTCGGTCATCTGGCCGACGGCAGACTCCACATCCTGCAGGCGCCCGGTCAGCTCGGCCACGTCACTGTTGCCCTCGGTGGCGGTCTTGAGGCTGCCATGGGCCAGCTCCAGGACCTCGCCGGTGGACTGGGCCACCGAATGGATGTTGGCCGACATCTGCTCCATCGCCGAGGCGACGGAGGATGAGCGGTCCGACTGTTCGGACGCGGTCTCGCGGACTTCGCGGGTGCTCTGCTGGAGTCGTGTGGCGGCGCAGGCGACCTGGTCGGAGGAGTTCGCGACCCGGCCGATGACGCCCTGCAGCTTCTCCATCATCTGGTTGAAGTAGGAGGACGCCTCGCCGACCTCGTCGCGGCCCCGTACCGGCAGGCGCTGGGTCAGGTCTCCCTCGCCCGCGGCGATGTCGCGCAGGCGCCCGGCCATGTCGGCCAGGGGGGCGGACACGGCGCGCTGCACGAGTACGTAGATGGCCAGCAGCACGACACCGAGCACCGCCAGGGTGGCGCCAGCGAGCTTGGCCCCCGACTGGTTGACGGCGTCCATGGCCTGGTCGAGTTTGACCTCCATCGTCACCGCGCCGAGCACCGTGCCGACGGGATGCTCGTCGTGGCACTCGGTGCAGTCCTTGCCCAGGTAGTCGGTCTGGTTGATGGCCGGGAAGACGGCCTTGAGGATTTCGCCATGGACCGGATCGTGGCGGACTTCGAAAAAGGGTTTGCCGGTCTGCTCGACGATCTTCTCGTCGGGTCCCACATCCATTTCGTCGGGATCGCCATCGCCGAATGAATACACCACCGGCTCGAAGCGCACCACCTTGAGGTCGGACACGCCGCTCGACTGCTTGATCTGGTCGAGGTAGATGGCCCGGTTCTTCATCTTCTTGACCGATTTCATGAAGACCAGCGCGGCCATGGTCTGCTGATTGGTGGTCTCGGCAAAGGCCCGCGACTGGGCGATGGCGAGGTCTCGCTGTTCGGACGAAACCCAGGTTACGAGGCCGATGCCGGCGGCGACCAGGAGCGCGCCGATGACGAGCATCAGGCGTATCCAGATCCGCGTGTCTTGCAAGGTCTTGCTCATGTGTTCGTTATCCCCCAGCGCATGCAGTGCACCAATCCGGTCCCCCCCGGGCCGCGCGTGGTGCGCTGGGTGTCTCTACGGACACTGGCTCCGGAAATTGAGCTTTTCTGGGTGATTTCCCGTATGTCATCGGATATAGCGCGCGCCGGCCGGCGGGGCGGCGACATCATCTGCTGCAGGGCAAAAGTTTTCCCGGGTGCGGCCGTAATCCCTAGCCGAATGCTTTGCATCGAGTGACGGAGCCCGTTGCATACGGCACTGGCGAGGACCGCGCGGGGGGCGCGGGTACCAGGGCCAGGGGCACCCGTCGGACCCATGTCGCCAGGAGCCACCCATGAAACGTCTTACCGTTCTTGCCTGTGTCGCCGCCATGTCGTTCGGACCCGGCCACGCGCTGGCCGTCGATGCCGCCGCGGCGGACGCGCTGGTTCGCAAGAGCAAGTGCTTTACCTGCCACCACAAGACCAAGGAAAAGGACGGGCCGCCGTTCGCCGAGACGGCCGAGAAATATCGCGGCAAGCCGGAGGCCATCGAGAAGCTGATCAAGCACGTAACGGTGCCGAGCAAGGTCAAGGTGGATGGCAGCGAAGAGGATCACGAGACGCTGCGCTCGGACGATCCGGCCGACGCGAAGAACGTGGTGGAGTGGATTCTCTCGTTCTGATTTCGCAGGCGCGGCGTCGACTCGGGGGAGTGTCGCCGCGCCTCTTGAAGCGGTCACCAGGAAATGGGGGGCCGGACCTAGGGGGGTAGAGCATGTTCATGCGCAGGGAAAGCCGGCCATGGCGACACGTCGTCGCTGCCGGGCTGCTGGTGGTGGCAATGGCGTCCGGTCTTGCCCAGGCCAGGGAGGTCAACGACGTCTACATCGAGGGTGACAAGGTCTGTACCCGCTGTCACGACGAAAACGAATACAAGCCGGTGCTGTCGATCGCGCAGACCCGGCACGGCACGGCCGCCGATGGCCGCGCACCGACCTGTGTGAGCTGCCACGGCGAGAGCGACACCCACATCAACAAGCCGGCAGATGTCGAGAAGCGGCCCGAGCCGACGATCAACTTCGGCCGGAAGTCCACGACGCCCGTCGCTGACCGCAACCAGGTCTGCGAAAGCTGTCACCAGGGCGGTAAGTTCATCCACTGGCAGGGCAGCCAGCATTCGGCGGCCGACGTCGAGTGCGGCGGGTGCCACACCATGCACACCGCCCACGACAAGGTGCGCGACAAGGCAACCCAGCCCGAGGTCTGCATGAACTGCCACAAGGAAAAGCGTGGCGAGATCCGGCGCCCCAATCACCATCCCCTCGCCGAGGGCAAGATGGCCTGTTCGGACTGCCATGCCTCCCACGGCAGCGCCGGCGAGAAGCTGATGCAGCGCGACACCATCAATGACACCTGCTACACCTGCCACATGGAGAAGCGGGGGCCGACGGTGCGGACGCACCAGCCGGTGATGGAGAACTGCGCGATCTGCCACAACCCGCACGGGAGCGTGAACGACAACCTGCTGCGCCAGCGCCCGCCGCTGCTCTGCCAGCAGTGTCATGAACCGACCGGGCACCGGGGTGGCATCCCGGGCTTCGGCGACAGCCGCGGCAGCTTCAACTCGACCGGCGGGATGGGCATCACGCAGGGCCGTTCCTGCCTGAACTGCCACTCGAACATCCACGGGACCAACAATCCGGTCGATGCGTCCAACGAACGCACGTTCCGCCGCTGAGAGGGGAGGGCACATGATGAACAACGCACACATGAGCCGGGCCTTCAAGGCAACGGCAATGGCACTGGCGGTGGCTGCCAGCCTGGGCGCCCGCGCGGCCGACGACGAGATCGACGAGTTCGTCTATCGGCTGATCGCGCCGGAGAGCAGCGTCGCTCTCGGGCTGGGCTACCTGTTCGATGACAACGCCGCCCGCTTCGGGCAATACACGGGGCTCAACCAGAACGGCATCTCGCTGACCGCGAATGCGGACATCCGCCACCGCGACGACGAGACCGGCACCTGGTGGCTGATCTCCGGTCACGACCTGGGGCGCGATTCCCGCGACCTGCGCATCGAACATACGCGCCAGGGGCAGTGGTCGTATTTCCTGGAACTCGCCGAACTCACCCGGCACTCCCAATACCGGGTCAATACCGGCCTCTCTGGCCTTGGCACCGCGGCGCTGACCGTGAACGGTGGTCCGATGCGCGACATTGACCCGGAGACCCGGCGCCAGAGCGTGACGGTCGGCTACGGCCAGACCCTGCCGGCAGGCTGGGACGTGAGCATCCGCTTCAAGAACGAGGAAAAGGACGGCATCCGCCTGTTCGGGCGCGGCACGCCTGGCAACCAGCAGTGGCTGGCCGAGCCGATCGACCAGACCATGCAGCAACTGGACGTGATCGTCGGCTTTACCGGCGAGCGCTTCCAGATGCAGACCGGCTACTACGGCTCCTACTTCCTCAACCGCCACTCCGGTCTGGCGATCGACGATCCGGCTGGCGACCCGACCAATGCCCGGGATATCGCCTCCTTCTCGCCGATGGGCCTGCCACCCGACAACTACGCACACCAGGTCTACTTCACCGGCGGCTACAACTTCACGCGGACGACCCGGGGCACCTTCAAGCTGTCGCGCACCCGTGCCACGCAGCAGGACCGCTTCATCGTGGCGCCGGCAGCCACGGTGAGCGGCGACAACCTGGACGGGCAGGTGGACACCACCCTGTTGCAGGCCGGTGTTACGGCCCGTCCGATGCCGGCCCTGTCCCTGCTGGCCAACCTTCGCTACATGAATCGCGACGACCGGACGCCGGTGCAGCAGTATTTCTCGCAGGGCGGCAGCACCTACGACGGCCGCAACGAACCCCGCTCGGTCAAGTCGAAGGTCGGCAAACTCGAAGCGACCTACCGCGTCGGCCGTGGCTACAGCGTGGTCGGCGGGCTGGACTACGAGTCGCGGGAGCGCAACACCTCGCCGCTTCGGGTCGTCAGCTTCCGCGAGGAAACCGACGAGACGACGGTTCGGCTGGCGCTGCGCAAGATGATGTCCGAGACGGCCAACGGGACCCTGCAGGTCCAGCACGCCACGCGGGATGGGTCGGATTTCCAGACCAGCCTGAAGTCCGACGGAACGGAGGGCAGCAATCTGGTCGCGCCCATTCACCTGGCTGACCGCGAGCAGGACAAGGTCCGCTTCCTGGGGGACTGGACGCCCACCCGTTCGCTGTCCTTGCAGGGCATGGTCGAGTACTCGCGCGAGCGCTACGACGGTCGCGAGATGGGGCCCCGCGATGGAGACGCCCAGCTGGTCTCCCTCGACGTCAGCTACGCCATCAACGACTTCTGGAAGGCCACGGCCTGGGGGCAGCGCAGCGACACCCGCCTGGATCAGATGAGCCAGAGCGGCGGTGACAACTGGACGGCCAAGACCCGCTACCAGGACCGGGCCTTCGGCGTCGGCCTGCGCGGCACGATCAACTACGTGCTGGAGGTCGGGCTCGACATCTCCGAATCCCACAGCGACGGCCTGTTCCTGTTCTCTTCGGAGAGTAGCGACATCGAGTCGGTGCCGGATGTCGGCTACCAGACGCAGACGGTCAAGCTCTTCGGCCGCTACAAGGTCCAGCCGGACTTCGCGGTGCAGCTCGACGTCGTCGGCGAACGCTGGAAGACCAACGACTGGCAGTGGGCGGACTACGTCTATTCGGATGGGACGACCCTGTCCCAGGACAGCGACCAGAACGTGCTCTTCATCGGCCTGACCGGTATCGTCACCTGGCGTTGAGCGCAAGCGGACCGGACCACCCGCGGCGCTCCGCGCGGGTGGCCGGCAAGTGAATGGCATGAAACACGACGCAGATGTCGCGGCACCGGCACGCGCCACGGGCGAACCGGCCCGGGCCCGTGCCGGCCAGGAGGTGGTCTGGGACAAGGTTGTCCGTGTCGGCCACTGGACCCTGGCCGGCTGCGTGGCCTATTCCCTGTTCGCCGAGCCGGAGTTTCCCGGTCATGACCTCTCGGGCTACACGATCCTCGCGATCATTCTGTGGCGCTGGGTGTGGGGCTTCATCGGCAGTCCGTACGCCCGCTTCAGGGCCTTCATCTATTCGCCCCGGGAGACCCTGCGCTACACCCTGGCGGCCTTCCGCATGGGCGAGGCTCGGGAATACTCCAGCCACAACCCGATGGGGGCCCTGATGGTCTTCGTGTTCCTGTTGGGGCTGCCGGTGATCTGCGGGCTCGGCATCATGCTGCTCGGCGCTCAGCAACTGGCGGGGCCGCTGGCGGGCATCGTCCCGCTCGAGTGGGACTACGACCTCGAGGTGCTGCACGAACTGGCCGCGTGGACCGTCGCCTGGCTGATCGGCGTCCACATCGTCGGGACCGCCTGGGCCTCCTGGTGGCACCGGGAGAACTACGTGCTGGCGATGCTGACCGGACGCAAGAGCCGCTTCAAGCGGCGCCGCAAGCGCACCAGCGCGGCCGACCGCCGGCAAGCCTGACAGAGCCAGAAAAGAAGGGGCGCTCTCGGCGCCCCTTTTCCGTTGACGCAGCCCCCCTCAAGTCTCGAGGTGGCTGTACAGGGCGGTGCTGAGATAGCGCTCGCCGAAGGACGGGATGATCACGACGATCAGCTTGCCGGCATGGGCCGGATCGCGGGCCTCCTGCAAGGCCGCCCAGACCGCGGCGCCTGACGAGATGCCGACCATCAGACCTTCTTCGGCGGCGAGCCGGCGCGCTGTCTCGAAGGCATCCTCGTTGGTGACCCGCGTTACCGCGTCGTACACCTCGGTGTTGAGGATCGGTGGCACGAAACCGGCGCCGATGCCCTGGATCGGGTGAGGTCCCTTCTGGCCGCCGGACAGCACCGGGCTCGCATCCGGCTCGACCGCGACAACGCGCACGCCGGCCTTGCGCGACTTGAGCACCTCGCCCACGCCCGTCACCGTCCCGCCGGTGCCGACGCCGGACACCAGGATGTCCACCGCGCCGTCGGTGTCGCGCCAGATCTCCTCGGCCGTCGTCTTGCGATGGACCTCGGGGTTGGCGGGGTTCTCGAACTGCTGCGGGATCAGGTAGCGCGAATCCGACTCGGCCAGGGCCTTGGCCTTGGCGATGGCGCCGCCCATGCCCTCGGGACCCGGGGTCAGGATCAGCTCGGCGCCGTAGGCCTTGAGCAGCAGGCGCCGCTCGCGGCTCATGGTCTCGGGCATTGTGAACGCGCATTTGTAGCCGCGTGCCGCGCAGACCATGGCGAGGCCGATGCCGGTATTGCCGGAGGTGGGCTCGAGGATGATCGTGTCGGGCTTGATGCGTCCGTCCCGTTCGGCGGCATCGATCATCGCGGCGGCGATCCGGTCCTTGACGCTGTGGGCCGGGTTGAAGAACTCGAGTTTCAGCGCGATGGTCGCAGCGCAGCCCTCGGCGACCCGGTTCAGCTTGACCAGGGGCGTGTTGCCGATCAGTTCGGTGACGTTGTTGGCGATCTTCATGGCGGTCCGTTCAGTGGGTGGGAACAGGCCGATTGTAGGCACGCGAGGCGCCGCGCGACAGGCCCCGAGGGAATATGGTCAGAATCGGAACTTCGGTGGGGCCGGCCGGGCAACCCGCCTCCCGCGGCTGCTCTTGCGGCGGTGTCTACGGTGCGGCTTTGCGGATGCGCGCCACCAGGGCCGTCGTGGAGCGGTCGTGCCGGAACGGGATCGAGGCGACCCGGCCGCCCTGGGCCAGCACCTCGCGGGCGCCGACGATGCGCTCGACCGGCCAGTCGCCGCCCTTGACCAGGATGTCCGGCCGGCATTCCAGGATGCGCGCCAGCGGCGTGTCCTCGTCAAACCAGGTCACCTGATCCACGCAGCGCAGGGCGGCGAGGAGCGCCATGCGGTCCTCGAGGGGATTGAGGGGGCGGTCGTCGCCCTTGCCGAGGCGGCGCACCGAGGCGTCGGAGTTCACTGCCACCAGCAGCGACGCGCCGAGGGCTCGCGCCTCGGCCAGGTAGGTGACATGGCCGCGATGGAGGATGTCGAAACAGCCGTTGG
>JAGRGD010000241.1 GCA_020445665.1 Rhodocyclaceae bacterium | reverse complement strand
CGGCGTGGGCCTCTTGTTTCGGCGCGGTGGCGAGGGCGGCCGTCTGCATCGGGTCGCCGCGCTTAGTAGCGCTGTCCGGTGAAGTAGTGGTAGATCGCGGCGACCCAGGCGCGGGAGAAGTCGGTCTTGCCGTTGTCGTTCCAGACATTGGCCATGATGTCGTGCCAGTAGCCGGGGTCGTCCTGGCTGGCGCCGGCGGCATCGTTGGTGTAGCGGTCGATCAGGCCCATCAGGTGGCCGGTCTCGTGGGCCACCGCGATCCCCTGCGCGTTCTCGCCCCATCGGCCGCAGCTGAAGGCGTCGAAGCCGAAGTCGCAGCGATAGTCGACGACCGAGCTGCACCCCGGTGGCGCCACCAGCACCGCGTTGGATTCCTCGATCGCCGCGTGGGCCAGCTGCATGCCGGGCAGCTTCGGGCAGCTGGCCGGGTTGTCGAACTGCTCGGGCAGGTCCCGATACGCCTTGACCCGGGCATGCATGCGCACCTTGAAGTCGCCATCGCGCATCTTCAGCTTGCCGCTCCAGTGATGCTGGATGGCCCGCTGCCACTTTCCGGCGAGCGCGTCACTGGCGCGGTCGCCATAGATGCCGAGCGACAGGAAGAAGTCGATCCGCCGCTTCTTCGCGTCGGCCGTCACCAGGTCGATCTTCCGGCGCAGGGTGCCGGGCGCGTCCGGCTGGGTCACGTGGGCCAGCTCATGGGCCAGCAGGTGGCGTCCCTCCCGCGTGCCGGGGCGGTAGCGGTCACGGGCGAAGAACACATCACGGTCGAGGGTGAAGGCCTGGGCGCCGAGCCCCGCCGCCAGCGTGGCCGCCCGGGCGTCGGTGTGGAGGCGCACGGCGGACAGGTCGCGCCCCAGGCGGGGGCCGAAGAAGGCCAGTTCGCTGCGGGGCAGCGGCCGTCCGGGGCCGCGGGCGGCGCGGATGCGGCTGGCGATGCCGTCGCCCGGCGGCGGACCGGTCGTCAGGCCCGGCGTGGCGGCCAGCGCGGGCCGGGCGAAGGCCGTCAACAGCCGCTGCTGACCGGCCCGCGCGAAGCGGGGATGGGGGAGGGTCGCGCCACGCCCAGCGCCACGCAGACGGACCAGATGGCGCTTCATGATCCGGCTCCCCGGCAGGCGATGGCGAGCGGGGCAGGCATTCAGACCACCCGGAACCGGCCGGTATTGCTGCGCACGCGATTGTTGATCACGACCAGTCCGTCGGCCGCACCGGCCGGCACCTCGACGATGATCTCGGTCCGCGACGAGGTGCCGGCCATGAATTCCCAGCGCACGATGTTGGCCCGCACGCCGCCGATCTCGACCGCGTCGCTGCCCCCCTTCACCGGCCCGAAGTTCCAGCCGCGTATCGTCACCCGGTCGCCGGCCGAACCGCTGCGTGGCGCGATGGTGTCGATCCACGGGGTGTGGAGGCGGCAGGTTTCGGTGGCGTTCTCGGCCGACAGCTCGGCCGCGCGGCCGGTGCCGACACCCGTGGCATCGCAGTTGTGGAACAGCTCGTGGAGCAGCGACGAGGCCATCATGTACTTGCCGATGCGGAAGGCCCGCAGGTTGAAGGCGATGTTGTCGCCGCCGAACTCGCCCTCGCCGAAGACATTGTCGTCGTGGGGGCGGAGATAGACGTTGGCCTTGTCGAAGGTGTCACGGGCGGCGGTCGCGCCGCTGCCGTCGGTGCAGTTGTCTTCGAAGAAGCTGCTGCAGTTGGGCTGGGAGATGGCGGCGTCCACGATGGCCTCGGCCTCGGCCAGGCGGGCCATGTGGTCCGGGTCGGTGACCTCGCTCCAGCCGTGGGGGGCGGGGGCTGCGCCCAGGTTCCAGCGCCGCACCCGCTCGCCTTCGCCCCGCTGCTGCAGCACATGGGTGAACTCGTGGGCCATCAGCCGCCGCCCGCCCGGCGTGCCGGGGCGGTACTCGCCGGCGCCGAAGAAGACGTCGTGACCGACCGTGAAGGCCCGCGCGCCGAGTCGCCGGTTGAGGTCGGCGGCGCTGGTGTCGCGATGGACCCGCACCTGCGACAGGTCGGCGCCCATGCGCGGCTCGAAGAAGGCCCGCTCGCTGTGCGGCAGGGCGCCGCCGCTGCCGCGGGCCGAGCGGATGCGGGTGGCGGTGTCGGTGGCGACGGTGGCCGGGGCCGCCGGATCCGCCTTGGCCTGGACCGCCTCCTCTTCCTCCTCGCCCTCGCTCTGGCGCTGGACTTCCTCGGTCTCCTCTTCGTCCGCCTGACGCTGGACGGTCTCCTCCTCCGGCTCGTCGCCGGCCTGCCGGCGCAGGGTCTCGTCCTCCTTCGCGCACTCGGCGCACTTGCGCTGCAGGTGCCCGTCCGCGGCCGCGGCATTGTCCGGCATGCGCATGACCCGGTCGGCCATCGCGTCCGCCTCGCGCTCCTGGGCATCCTCCGGCGAACCGAGGGTCAACTGGGTCTGTAGCGGCGCGCCGAGGGCTTCGGCGACCCGCTCGGAGCCGCCCCGGAGGCCCCGCGGATGGGGCGGCAGCGCGGTGCGTCGCGCGGTGGCGCGCTGGCTGCGCAGGCGAACCTGATAGCGGTGCATGCTCGCCTCCCTAGATGCGGTTGATCGTCACCAGATTGCCCGGGAAGGTCGCCGCCGGCGCGATCACGGCCAGCACCGCCGCGCTGTTGCCGGCGGCTGACACATTGGCCGTCAGCGCACCGCGGTTGCAGAACAGCCGGCCGATGGTCTGGCTGCCGGTCGTGGCGGTGTCGATCAGGCGGTTGCCGGTTACTGTCAGGACCTCGGCGCAGGCCGAGTGGCCGTAGCCGACGAGCTGGTTGCCGGACAGGGTCAGCGAGGCGTAGCCGGGCACTGTCTGGCCGAGGGAGCTGTTGGCCACCGAGCCATTCGGCAGGCGCGCCCACAGGCGCTGGATGCGGTTGCCGGTGAGGCCCAGGTGGCCGCTGCCGCTCACCGGCGCGGTGGTGGCGGTGCCGTTGCGGTCGCCGATGGTCACGGTCTGGGGGTCGAGGCCGGTGTCGAGCCCGTTCATCAGCATCAGCTCGGCGTCGATGTGGTTGTCGGTCAGGTTGCCCGAGAGCTGGTTGCTGGCGAGATTCAGGGCCACGTTGTAGCCGGACTCGAAGAGCAGCGCGATCAGGATGTCCACGTCCGCCGCCGACGCCGCCGAGTCGCCGCCGACCGCGTTGATGCCGTCGATGGCCGACGTGAAGTCGGCGCGGATCTCGTTGTCGGTGCGCACGCCGAAGGTGGCGTTGTCGAGGATCGGCCGGCCACCGCCGAGCAGGGCGTCGGTGACCAGCGGCGCCCGCAGGGCCATCACCGGTCCGCCGGGGGTCACCGACGGGGCGTCGCGCACCGCGTTGCGCCAGGCCAGCCGCTCGTTGCCGCTCATCGCGCCGATGGCGTTGGCCAGCTCGCCGGCCAGCTGGCCGTAGAGCACGTCGTCCTCGACCAGGGTCGGCGTGGCGCGGATGTTGTCGATGGCCGCGATGACCCCGGGGTTGGCGACCAGCCCGGGGTCGAAGACGCCGCCGCTGCCGGCGTCCCGGTGCCAGGTGTCGCGCATCGCGTTGTCGCGCCAGATCAGGTTGGCGTTGCTGGCGAGGGCCTCGAGGCGCACCATCGGCGCGAGGTTGGCGTTGCTGCTGCTGCGGGTGAACAGGCAGCGGTTGGCGACGATGCGGTTGCCCCGCAGCACGAGGCGGGTCGATGAGGTGCACGATACGCCGATGCCCTCGAGGCCGAGTTCGCTGGCTTCCAGGGTCATCACGCCGCTGACCAGTCGCACCGTGCTGGCGCCGGCCGCGGCGGCGCTGATGCGCAGGCTGCGCTTGCCAGCGATCGTGATCGCCGCGGAAATGGTGTGCAGGCCGGGCATCAGGCAAAGCCACAGGTCCTGCTGGGTGTTGGCGGCGAAATCCTGCAGCAGGCCTTCGAGGGCGCCCACCGGTACCGTCACGGCGCAGCTCGACAGGCGGGTGCGGCACAGGAAGTCGAGCCCGCCCTGGACGGTGGTCTCGCCCGAGCCGATCAGCTCGGGGCAGGTCAGGCTGCCGGGGTCGAGCGGCAGCTGGGCCCCAGTGAGCTGGCACAGCAGCGCGTCGAGCACGGTCCCCACCTGGCCCGGCCCGGCGGCGACGCCCAGCAGGCTGCGCACGCTCGGGGTGGTGGCATCGCCGCAGGGCGGCACCGTGTAGGGCAGGGCCGCGCCGTTGGCCTGCAGCAGCAGGGCCTGCAGCATGTCCTGCACCGATGGGGTGCGGGGCTGCCCGTCCAGGTCGGGCCAGCCGGCGCCGAGCTGGGCGGCGAGCAGGCTCGCGACGGTGTTGGGCGGCAGCGGTTCGGGCAGGGTGACGCCCACGTCCTCGGCGCCGATCTGGCAGATCCGCGCCAGTGCGTCCTGGACGTTCGCCGCGCCGGCGTAGAGCCCGGCGCAGCCGGGGGGCTCGGTGAAGCCCACGTCGGCGGCATGCAGATCGGTCAGCGGCGGGAAGTGCATCTGGCGCGAGAAGGCGTCGTCGCCGAGGCCCGGCGGCGGCACCAGCGCGCCGCCGATGCGCTGGCCCAGCTCCACGAAGTGATGGCGAACGCCGTCGGGCAGCGCGTCGCTGAGAAGCACGTCACCGCCGGCCATCACCGCCTCGCGCACCGCGGCCAGCCAGTGGTCGCCCGGCAGCAGCGTGGCGCCGGCGGTATCCAGCGTCAGCACCATCAGCTCGAGCTGGGCGGTGAAGCTGCCAGCGGCAAGGTCGATGCGGCCGTGGGCGCCGTCGGCGAGCCCGTTGGACAGCGCGACGCCCCGGTCGCGGCCCGCCACCAGCGTGGCGGTGGTGAGGTTGATCGTCGCGTAGCCGTCCCACTGGCGCACGAAGGCCTGCGGATCGGTGGCGCTGGCGGGCAGCGTGAACGATTCCGACAGGATGCCGCGCCGCGGCTGGAAGCCGGCGCTCGGATGCAGCCCGAGCTGCATCTCGCTGGCCGCGTCGAAATACTCCCAGACCCAGTCGCCCTGGCCGAAGCCCGCCGGCGTGGCGCCAGTGGCATAGGCCTCGGCGCCGTTGTCCCGCGACCATTTCAGGGTCAGCAGGGTGTCGCCGCCGCTCAGGGCAAGCGCGTGAACCTCGACCCGGAACAGGTAGTTGCCGACCCGCTCATCCACCGCGACCTGGGCCGCGCACGGGTCGCAGGGGTCGTCGCTGGTCGCCAGGGTGCGCAGCGAGAGGCTCAGCCGCGCCGTGCCGAGGGGCGGGTTCACGGCGGGGTCGAGGGGGTCGAAGGCCGGGTCGGCCCACTTCACCTGCAGCATCGTGCGGCCGCGGCTGGCGGTGTCGGCGCCGTGCAGGCCCGGGTCCATCAGTTCCGGGTCTTCGAGGGCGCTGACCGAGCGCTCCCACACGTCGGCGTATATCCGCAGGTCGCCGCCCGGCAGCGGCGGCGCGTTCGGATAGTCCGGCTGGGCGGTCAGCAGGACGCCGCTGGCCGTGCCGTCGAGCACGGCCGGCACGCCGTCGGCATAGAGCCGCCCGGGCGACAGGCGCAGGCCGCTGCCGGACAGGAACAGGCGTACGCCCGCGTCCCGCGGCGCACCGGAGCGCACGGCGTCGTCCAGGGCGTCGTCCAGGCGCTGGCGGCCAATGTCGGCGAGCTCGTTCCAGTCGGCGTCGACGATCATGCGCCCCTGCTGCAGGCGCACGCTGGAGTAGTGCCGGTCGGGCCGGTGGGAGTCGCGGGAGATCTGGGTTTTCATGGCTGCTCCTCGGGTGGCGGGCAGAGGAGGCTGGCGTCGGGCGCCAGCACCGCCTCGATCCCCACCGGCAGGAAGTCGCGGAGTTTGTCGATGACTGCGCGCTCGCGCAGGGTATGGGCGAAGGCGTGGCAGGCGCCCATCTCGCCCCCGTCCTCGGCCCCGAAGCGCAGGGCGTCGGTGCTGTCCGGATGCAGCACCGCGCAGCCCGGCTGGCCGAAGTCGGTGTTCCAGAAGATGGGCGACGTGGTCGTGCAACTGGCCGCCACGACCCGCAGCATCGAGCGTCGCCCCTGGCTGATCCACAGCGGGTCGTTGGGCGCGGCCGGATCGAGCGGGTCGGGCGGAATGGGGATGTAGGGCAGGTGGCTGAAGCGGACGCAGCCGCCGGCCGGCACGTCGGCGTCGATCAGATCCTTGTGCGGCATCGGCAGCAGGATCGAGTCGCTCATCTGCAGCCGCTCGCAGACCAGCCGCTCGAGGACCGTCGCGTACTCGACGAAGCTCAGGCTGCGGGGGGTGAGCAGCCGCTTGAAGAGGCACGCGGTGGCCGCCACCACCGGCGTCGCCGCGTCGATGGTGTGCACGTGCAGCTCGCGGAAGGCGCAGCCGGCAGCCTCGATTCGGCCATCGGTGACGGCCACCCGGTTGTCGAACCACAGGTTGGCGAAGGTCCAGCGGATCGGCGCGTCCAGGTCGAGCACGCCGCGGATCCGCACCGGATTCGGGCCCAGGCCTTCGAGCCGGCGGCTGCCGGCGTCGCTGGTGAGCGCCAGTGGCAGGCCCGCCGGCAGGGTGGAGCCGGCCATCACCGCGTCGCGGATCGCGCTCCACTGCACGCTGTCGGGTGTGCGCGCGAAGAAGCCGTCGAAGGGCGCCGCGTGCAGCACCACCCGCCGCGGGTGGGCGTGGCCACGCCGGGCGTCGGGCGTTCGCAGGTCGGCGGTGCGCGCCGCCCGGTCCTGGAAGCTGCTCGCGAAGCACGGCACGCCGTGGCGCCAGGCCATCCGCCAGGGCACCGGCTGGCCGGCGAAGTCGGTGGTGTGGGTGGCGGGGCTGGTGGCGTCGCCGCGCACCGCGCGCGAGGCGCGGCGCAGGTCGACGCTGCCCGCAGGCAGGCCCGGGTGCTCGACCCGCGCCAGCCGGTCGTCGGCAGGGAAGGCGCCGTCCGGATCGCCGAAGACGCTCTCGGGCAGCAGCGCGAAGCCGACCCGTGGCGTCACCGCGACGCGCCGCCAACCCTCGCACAGCTCGATCTCGATGCCGGCCACCTGTTCGGCGATCTCCTCGACCGCCAGCGGGGTGCCCTTGCGCTGCCGCCAGCGGATCGCCTGGCCCACCTCGGCGCGACGGCCGGCCTCCAGCGGCGAGATGAGCTGCACGTCGAGCAGGCGGGCGATGTAGGGCAGCACCCAGGGCTGGCAGCCCCGCGCCATGCCCTCGGCGTCCGGCGCCCCGTCCGGCTCCGGGAAGATGTCGTAGTAGCGCTGCAGCAGGGTGCGGTAGATCGCGTCCAGCGAGTCGCCCCAGGTCGTCGCGAGACGCGCCAGGTCGCCCGGGGTGACGGTGCCGTCGGCCTGCTCGACGGTGTTGTCGCGCTCGCGATAGACCGCCGGCAACTGCCGGTAAATCAGCGTGGCGAAGTCCATGGCGCGGCCGCTCATAGTGCGAAATCCTCCGCTTTCAGGACCAGCGCGGCGGCGTCGGCGACATGGATCAGCTGCCGCGGCGAGGCGTGGATGGCGAGGATGCGCCCGCCGCCGTCACGCACGACCTGCGCCGCGCGGGCTGCGTCGGCGGCCGACAGCAGCAGCGTCACGTCGCTGTTCTCGACGCCCTCGACGCCGTCCACGAGGCCGAAGATCTGGCCCCGGTGGAGGGCCTGGCCGAGGCGGCGGCGGTCCAGCGAGAGCCCCTCGAGCAGTGCGCCGGCGAGGCGCTCGAGGACCTCCTCGGCGACGAAGGCCTCCGGCCGCACCCGCACCGTGACGGCGAGGCCGACCCGGATCGGCTCGAAGGGCAGCACGGCGACCTGCACGCCGGGCATCGTGTGGGCAACGAGGAAGGCCTCCAGGCTGTCGCGCAGGGCCGTGGTGAAGCTGCCGCCGCCGGCCGGCACCACCACCACCTCGACCTGCTCCCGCTGGCCGAGCCCGGTCGCGGCGGCGAAGGCGGCGGCCTGGGCGACGCCGGCATTGCCCTGGGCCAGCGCCGCGAAGTCCGACAGCGACACCGCCCGCTCGAGGGCCAGCAGGGCCTTGGCGGCGTTGTCGCGCAGCGCCGTGGCCGACTCCCGCTCGCCGCCGCCGCTGGCTGCCATCGGCTGACGCACCGTGGCCACGAGCGGGTCCGGATGCACCGGCTTGACCAGCAGCTCGGGCGCGAGGTTGCCGGCCACGCCCGAGCCCTGCCGGTAGCGCACCGAGACGTTGTTGCTGCCGGTCGGCAGGCGACGGCCGTGGCGCCCGTCGCCGAACTCGATCCACAGCGTGCCGTCCTCGCTCTGGCGCACCTGGTAGTGGCTGTCGGCCGGGCCGGAGTCGCGCAGGCTGGCCTGTTGCTGCCAGATCTCGCCGGCCACCGTCACGGTCAGGTCGGCGCGCACGCCGGTGGGCATCGCCGGGTCGGCGACGAAGCTGACGTCAGCCACGTCGAGCAGGAAGCGTTGGCGGTTGATGGCGCCATTGCCGCTGCCGAGTATCTTGGCCGGCTTGGTCTCGCCATGACCGGCGGCGACGATGTTGGCGGCGATCACCAGCGCGCCGACGGTGCTGCCGGCCGGTGGCGGGTCGGCGAGCCGCAGCCACGGTGCCTCGCCGTCGCCGGCGCGTTCGACAACCTGGCTGGCCAGCACCTCGGTCCCCGACTGCACCAGCACCGCCCGCCCGACCGGCAAGGCCTCGGGCAGGGTCTCGAGGTCGATGCGGGTGTCGGACAGCGGGGTGGTGTTGACGGTCGCGTCGGCGAGCCGCGCGCTGGTCGTGAAGTGGCCGAAGACGCGGGTCGACGCGAGGTAGAAGGGGCCGTCGCCCCGGTCGTGCCAGCCGTCGACGGTCTCCAGCCGCGCCTGCGCCCGTTCGGCATCGACGCCCACGTGGCGCAGCCGTGCCCAGGCCAGGCAGCCGCCGCGGGCCACCACCGCCAGGTCGCCGGGCGCCAGTTTCTTGGGCTGCGCCACCCACAGGGGCTCGGTCAGGCGACCCTGGTCGCTCTTCTGCAGGAAGGTGTCCGGCCGCCACGGCCCGGCCGTGCGCGGCGCGACCAGCAGCGTCTGCGGGTTCTGCAGCGACAGGTCGGCGCCGGTGTCGCTGCGGTCCTGCTCGGGCGACCAGGTCAGCGTCACCGCGGTGTAGCCGGCCAGCGGCTGCTCGGTCTGGCTGGCGCCACTGGGGGCGAAGTAGTCGGCGTTGATGCACTCATACACCGGCAGGTATTCCCGCGTCGGGGTGCCGGCGTGGCGGATGTCGGCCAGCCAGCGACCCGACAGCCAGCCCCAGTCGCCGGCCACGTACAGGGTCCTCAGCTGCCAGCCGGGGATCGGCGGGGTCACGTTCGGCGGCGGGATGTTGCGGCTGTTGCCGCCCAGGTGGGCGATGGGCAGCTCGATGGGCGTCATCACGCTGCTGTCCACCAGATCGATGTCGCCCAGGGCCTCGTGGAACACCAGGTGCTCGGCCTGCACCGCCTTGACGCGGCGGAACAGGGGCTTGGCGCCGGGGCGGCCGATGGCCACCAGATCGCCGGCCGAGAGCCCCTCGAGGCTGCCGGCCATGCGCAGGCTGCGCCCCACCTCGGCGCCGGTGGTCCGCGGCTCGAGCGCCGCCAGGGCGTCCTTGGGCAGCAGATGGAACAGGGTGTGGCCGCGCAGGTAGCCATCGGCGCGGGACACCGGTGGCGACAGGTGCACGGTGGTGGTCGTGTCGCCGGTGTCGACACCGACGACCAGGTGGGCCTGCAGGTGCCCGTCGCGCTCGTCCTCGAGCACCAGCGGCTTGCCGCTCTCGAGCTTGTCGAGGCGCCCCGCCAGCGTGAAGCGGGCGCCCGACAGCTTGACGGGGTTGCGGTCCCAGCCGGCTGGCCGCAGGGCGTTAAGGGTGGCGTCGCCGTCGAGGACGTCGAGGGTCTCGAAGAGCACCGGCTTGCCGCCCTCGGGCGGGGTGTACTTGATCTGGAACCCGGCCGGGAGCTCGCCGGCCGTGCCGGGCTTGAAGTCCACGACCAGCTCGGTGAAGGCCGAGGCGGGCGGGTGCGGCGCGTAGTCGAGCATCGCCGTCAGCCGGCGCAGGTGCTCCCACTGGGTCGCGGTGCCGATCCAGCCTTCGTTGGCGATCGCGTCGGCGGATTCGAGCAACACATGGGCGGCCCGCGCGAAGCCCCGCTGCAGCTGCCACAGCATGTCGTCCGGATCGCGGGCGTAGAGCGCCTCCATCGCCGCCTTCGGGTCGCTGGCATCCTCCGGCGCGGTGGCGGGCCAGTCGGGGAAGTCGGTGGCGAGCCGCGCGCGCATGCGCTCCAGCAGCACCGCCGCGTTGGCGTCCACATAGCGCACCCGGGCGAGGCCTGCGCGGTTCCAGCGGGTCAGGTCGCGGCTCATGCGGGGGCTCCGGTGGGGGGCTTGGCTCGACAGCGATAACCCCATCCCCACCCCAGCCCGTCCGAGGCCGGCCTTGCACAGCCGTCCCGCTCCGGTGGCGCAAGGCGATGCCTTGTGAATTCCCGCCCTCGCCCCCTTGAAGGGGAGGGAGTTGGCTCGCTCCGGCGCTGCGGTGCTTTTCTTCGCCTGCTGGGGCCGCGCGTCAAGCCGTCAAATGTCGCCGCGGCACAGTCGTAGCGTTCCAGCGGCGCAAGGTGAAGAAAGCGGAGATTTCGAGCGGTCCAGGGCAGTGGCATTTCATCGGTATGGCTGGAGTAAGTCGGACCTGGGCGATCGAGTTGGTGCATTCGCCGAAGGGTGTTGGGCCCACGATCACACTGGCCCGACCTCACGTGCGCGAAGCCACGCGCGGTCACTCCTCCCCCTTCAAGGGGGAGGCTGGGAGGGGGATGGG
>JAGRGD010000240.1 GCA_020445665.1 Rhodocyclaceae bacterium | reverse complement strand
GCCTGTGCCACAAGGCGCGGGAGGAAGGCAAGGGTGGCCCCCTTGGCGACGAGCGCAACGAAGTGGCGCGGGCTCACAGCCTCAACCCGTTGGGCTGTGGTCTGCTGGGCCCGATGACCGCGTTACGCCTCCTTGCCTGGGGGCCACCCGGGCCGCGTCGGCGCGCCTTGTCCTCGAACCCAGCAGACCACAGCGCGACCGCCATACAAATGCCCACAGACCCTAGCGCGCCGTCGGCGTCGCCTCACGCCTCACGTACCGTCACCCTCTCTGCTCAGCGGGCTGCGCCTAATGCCTTGGCGCGTTCCGCAGATGCCGCCAGTGCGTCCGAGTCAACAGCGCCCTCCGGCCAACCCGCGAGATGGCTGCGGACGACATCGGACAGGGCCGCAATCCAGCTGTCGCGCTCGTTGAGGCAGGGGATCAACGCGTAGTCGGTGCCGCCGTTGGCGAGGAAGGCGTCGCGACATTCCATGCCGATCTCCTCGATGGTCTCCAGGCAATCGGCGACGAAGCCGGGGCAGATCACGTCCACCTTCTTCACGCCATCCCGCGCCAGCTGCTCGATTGTCGGCTGGGTATAGGGCTGCAGCCACTCGGCCTTGCCGAAGCGGGACTGGAAGGTCAGCAGCGCCCGCGCCGGATCGATGCCCAGCGCTTCCACCAGCAGGCGCCCCGTCTTCTGACACTCGCAATGGTAGGGGTCGCCCTTGTCGAGGGTGAAGCGGGGCACGCCGTGGAAGCTCATCACCAGGCGCTCCGGCTCGCCGTTCTCGGCCCAGTGCTGGCGGACACTGTCGGCCAGCGCCGCGATGTAGCCCGGGTGGTCGCAGAAGCTGCGAACGAAGCGCATCTCGGGCAGGTTGCGCCAGTTCAGCAGCCGGCGGGCGGCCTCGTCGGTCACCGATGCCGTGGTGCTGGCCGCGTACTGGGGGTACATCGGCACGACCAGAATGCGGGTGCAGTGGCGGGCGCGCAGCGCATCCAGGACCGCCGGGATCGACGGCTCGCCATAGCGCATCGCGTAATCCACGACCACATCGCCGCGCCCGGCGCCGGCCAGGGCGTCGGCGAGCAGGCGCGCCTGTTGCTCGGTGTGGGCGCGCAGGGGCGAGCCCGCCTCGGTCCACACGCTGGCATATTTCTCCGCCGACTTCTTCGGCCGCGTGTTGAGGATGATGCCGTTGAGGATCAGCCACCACAGCGGGCGCGGAATCTCCACCACCCGCGGGTCCCACAGGAACTGCTTCAGGTACGGGCGCAGGGCCGAAGCCGTCGGCGACTCCGGGGTGCCGAGGTTGGCCAGCAGCACTGCGGTGCGCGGCGGGGTGCCATGGGAAAAGGCGGGTTCGGGCCGGTAGCGGGCCATCGGAATCCTCGTCGGTCGGGGGTGCCCGAGGGCACTCAGGAGTGGTTGGAGAGGGCGCCGGAGAGCAGGCGTGCGGTGATGTCGACGATCGGGATCACGCGCTCGTAGGCCATCCGCGTCGGGCCGATCACGCCCACCGAGCCGACCACCTGGCCGTCGACCTCGTAGGGCGCCGTGATCACGCTGCAGCCGTCGAGAGGCTCGACGCCGGATTCGCCGCCGATGAAGATCTGGACGCCCTCTGCCTTCTGGGACAGGTCGAGCAGCTGCACCAGGCCGGTCTTCTGCTCGAACAGACGGAACAGCTCGCGCAGGCGGGCCATGTTGGAGGACAGGTCTTCCGAGTCGAGCAGATTGTTTTCGCCCGACAGGATGCAGTTCTCGGCGGTTTCCTCAAAGGCCTGGGTGCCGGCCTCCATGGCGGCCGACATCAGTTCGCTGACGTCGCTGCGCAACTGACGCAACTCCGCCTGCAACTGGGCACGAATCTGGGGGAAGTCGCGGCCGGCATAGTGCGCATTGAGGAAATTCGCGGCCTCCACCAGTTCCGACGCGCTGTAGGCCCGTTGCGTGTGGAGGACCCGGTTCTGGACGTCGCCGCCCATCGTCACGATGATCAGCAGGATGCGCCGCTCGCCCAGGCTGATGAACTCGATCTGGCGGATGCGGGCGTTCTGCTTGCGCGGCGCGACCACCACCCCGGCGAAGCGGGTCAGGTCGGAGAGCAGGTGCGAGGCGGTGTTGATGACCCGCTGGGGCTGCCCCTGGTTGAGCTTGCCCTCCAGCTGCAGGACCCGGGTCTCCGCCAGCGGCTGGACCGTGAGCAGGCTGTCCACAAAGAAACGGTAGCCCCGCGCGGTGGGAATCCGGCCGGCCGAGGTGTGGGGACTGGCGATGAAGCCGGCGTCCTCGAGGTCGGACATCACGTTGCGGATCGTCGCTGGCGACAGCTCCAGCCCGGAGCCGCGCGAAAGCGACCGCGAGCCGACCGGCTGGCCGTCCGCGATGTAGCGCTCGATCAGCGCCTTGAGGAGAATCTGTGATCGATTGTCGAGGCTGTCCATGGTTTTCGATTCGGGTCCTGCGACGATTCTAAGAAACTCCCGGTCCATCTCAAAGCGAAGCCCCTCGGCGGGGTCACGCCGCGACAGGCGTTTGTGATCTAATTCGGGCTATGGAGAGGGAATTCAAGACCATCGCGCTGATCGGCCGTTACCAGAGCCCGGACCTGTCTGCGGCCATTCTGCGTCTCGCCGAGTTCCTGCGCGAGCGGGACCGGATCGTCTGGATCGAGCAGGGCACCGCCAGTTCGACCGGCCTCGGCACGGCTTACCCGGTGGCCTCCTACGAAGAGATCGGCTCCGGTGCGGATCTGGCCGTGGTGCTGGGTGGCGATGGCACGATGCTCAACTCGGCGCGTCGCCTGGCCGAGCATCCGGTGCCGATGGTCGGGATCAATCAGGGCCGCCTCGGTTTCCTCACCGACATCGGTCGCGACGAGGCGCTGGAGCGCGTCGATGAGATCCTCGCCGGACGCTTTACCGCAGAGGCCCGCGCGATGCTCGATGCCGAAGTCCTGCGGGGTGCGCAACGGGTCTTCCATACCCGCGCCCTCAACGACGTGGTGGTCAATAACGGCGAACTCGGCCGCATGATCGAGTTCGACGTGCTCATCGACGGCGAGTTTGTCTACACCCAGCGCTCCGACGGCATGATCGTGTCGACACCGACCGGCTCGACGGCCTACGCGCTCTCGGCCAACGGACCGATTCTCCATCCACGCGTGGCCGGCATGGCGCTGGTGCCCATGTGCCCCCACAACCTGACCGCCCGCCCGATCACGCTGCCGGGGGACTGTGTCGTCGAAATGCTCCTCAAGCCGCCCCACGATGCACGGGTGCACTTCGACGGCCAGGCGCGCTTTGACGCCCGTGCCGGCGATGTGGTCCGGGTCAGCCGCTCCGAACAGTCGATCCGCCTGCTGCACCCCGAGAACTACAGCTACTTCTCGATGCTGCGCGAGAAGCTCCACTGGAGCGCCTCGCCGCGCCAGCACTGATCCGCCGACACTGATCGCCCCCCGTTTCCGATGCTGCGCTCACTCCAGATTCGCGACTTCGTCATCGTCGATCGCCTCGACCTCGATTTTTCGGCCGGCTTCGGCGCCCTGACCGGTGAAACGGGAGCGGGCAAGTCGATCCTGCTCGACGCCCTGTCGCTGGCGCTGGGCGGGCGGGCCGAGACCGGCGTGGTGCGCGGCGGCCAGGCGCGGGCCGAGATCTGTGCCGACTTCGACCTGCCCGCTTCGCCCGAACTGGCGGACTGGCTGGCGGGGCAGGGTATCGACGCGGAAGAGGGGGGGCTCCTGCTGCGTCGGGTGGTCGAATCCGGCGGACGATCAAGGGCCTGGATCAACGGCTCGGCCGCGACCCTGGCCCAGTTGCGCGAGCTTGGCGACGCCCTTGCCGACATCCACGGCCAGCATGCCCACCACGCCCTGCTGCGCCCCGATGCCCAGCGCCAGATGCTGGATCAGCTCGCGGGCGCGACCGATGTCGCCGCGGAGGTCGCAGTGGCCTGGCGTGGCTGGCGAGCGGCGAGCGAGGCCCGCGCGCGGGCGGCGTCCGACGCCGAGCGGCTCGGTCACGAGCGCGACCTGCTCGCCTGGCAGGTCCAGGAACTGGAGGCGCTCGACTTTGACGCCGACGGCTGGCAGGAGCTGAATCAGGAGCAATCGCGGCTGGCCCACGCGAGCAGCCTGCTGGAGGGCGCCCAACTGGCGCAGGTGGCACTGCGGGAATCGGAGCCGGCGCTGGTCACCGAACTGGAGCGGCTGGCGAGCCGGCTGGCCGACCTGAGCGCCTACGACGAGAGCCTGAGCCCGTTTGCCGAGTTGCTCCAGAGTGCCGCCATCCAGGCCGACGAGGCCGCACACGGCCTGCAGCGCTATGCCGAGCGGCAGGATCTGGACCCGGCCCGCCTGCAGGCGATCGACGACCGGATTGGTGTCGTTACCGAGATGGCACGCAAGTACCGCGTGGCGCCGGAGGGCTTGCCGGACTTGCTGGCTGAACAGCGTGCGCGCCTCGCGGGCATCGATGCCGCGGCGGATCCGGCTCGACTGGCGCAGCTCGAAGCCGATGCCCGCGCCACCTTCGACGAGGTGGCCAGTCGCCTGTCAGCGCGCCGGCTGGAGACTGCGACGCGTCTGTCCGTCGAGGTCAGCGAGGCCATGCAATCCCTGGCGATGGCAGGGGGGCGCTTCGAGGTCGCTCTGTTGCCGGAGCCCGACGGCAGTGCTCACGGGCGCGAGCGGGTCGAGTTTCTGGTGGCCGGCAGCCCGGGGCAGCCGCTGCGGCCCCTCGGCAAGGTGGCCTCTGGCGGCGAGCTGTCGCGGATCGGTCTGGCCATCCAGGTCATCGCCAGTTCCGCGGGCGCGGCGCCGACCCTGATCTTCGACGAGGTGGACGTGGGGATCGGTGGGCGGGTCGCCGAGATCGTCGGGCAGATGCTGCGCAGGCTCGGTCAGTCGCGACAGGTGCTGTGCGTGACGCACCTGCCCCAGGTGGCTGCCCAGGCGGACTGGCAGTGGTCGATCGCCAAGGAAGTGCGCGACGGGGAAACGCTCAGCGCAGTGCATCCCCTCGACGATGCGGGGCGGGTGGAGGAGATCGCGCGGATGCTCGGCGGCGTGCAGATCACCCGCACGACCCGCGAGCACGCCGACGAGATGCTGTCCCGGCGCGACTGAGAGGCGGTCGAACGACGAGCCGCCTATTCCTCGCTCAGGTCGTGCTGGCGGTGGGGGCAGTCTTCCTTCAGGCAGTCCGCGTAGAGGTAGAGCGCGTGTTCCTTGACCGCAAAGCCGCGCTGCTCGGCGATGGCAGTCTGGCGGCGCTCGATCTCCGCGTCGAAGAACTCCTCGACCCGACCGCACTGCAGGCAGACCAGATGGTCGTGGTGCTTGCCCTCGTTGAGCTCGAACACCGCCTTGCCGGATTCGAAGAAGTGGCGCTCGAGCAGGCCCGCCTGCTCGAACTGCGTCAGTACGCGATAGACGGTGGCGAGGCCGATGTCCATGCCTTCCTGCATCAGCTGGCGGTAGACGTCCTCGGCGGTCAGATGGCGCTGCTCCGTGTGCTGGAACAGATCGAGGATCTTGAGTCTGGGAAAGGTGGCCTTGAGGCCGATGCTCTTGAGGTTCTGGGTATTGGAAGGCATGTTGTCGATCGAGAACCTGTCACCTGTCAGGGCAATGGGCGTGGGGGCGCCTCCCCTGCCGACGGTGCGTCGGACCCCCCTATGATATATTTTTTCGAACCCGTCTGAGCACGACGGTTCACACCGGGGTGCCGAGCCCCGACTTCAAAGGATTGTTCCCCCCATGCGTCACCCGATCCTGCCTGCGGCCCTCCTGTCCGTGGCCTTTCTGCTGGCGGGTTGCTCCGCCGGCAACCTGTTGAGCCCGTATCGAATCGACGTGCGCCAGGGCAATGACGTCACGCCGGAGATGGTGGCCCAGCTCAAGCCGGGCATGACGCCGGACCAGGTGCGGTTCGTGCTCGGCACACCGCTCGTGGTCGACCCCTTTCACCGGGACCGCTGGGACTACTTCTACCGCTTTCAGCCAGGGCGCGGCGAGGCCACCCAGAAACGCCTGACGGTGCTGTTCCGTGACGGGCGACTGGCTGAGTACCGCGGTGATGTCGAGCCGGCCCCCGCAGACCGGATCGAGCCGCCGACCCGGGTCATCGAGATCGAGCGCGCCCCTGCTGCTGAAGGCAGCTAGGAACCAGCAGGAGACCTTGGCAATGCACAAGCAGAAAATCGCGATCGCCGGCTGCACGGGCCGGATGGGGCGCACCCTGATAGAAGCCACTCATGCCGACGACTCGCTCGAGCTTGCGGCGGCCTTCGACCGGCCGGGCAGCCGGTTCGTGGGGCGCGACGCCGGCGATGCATTGGGCATCGAGACCGGCGTGCTGATTACCGACGACGCCGAGGCGGCGATTGCCGCGGCCGACTGCGTCATCGATTTCACGCTGCCGGACGGGACCTTGCGGCATCTGGACATCGCTGCGGCCCGCGGCGTCGCGGCGGTGATCGGCACCACGGGGCTCGACGGGCAGCAGAAGGCGCGGGTCGCCGAGGCGGCGGAACGCGTACCGGTGGTCTTTGCGCCCAACATGGCGGTCGGGGTCAACGCGGTGTTCAAGCTGCTCGAGACCGCGTCGCGCATCCTGAATGCGGGCTACGATGTGGAGATCATCGAGGCGCACCACCGCCACAAGGTCGATGCGCCGTCGGGTACGGCGCTGCGCATGGGTGAAGTGGTTGCCCGGGAGCTGGGCAGGGACCTCGGTGAGTGCGCGATCTTCGGCCGGGAAGGGCGCACCGGCGAGCGAGACGAGCAGACCATTGCCTTCTCGACGATCCGCGGGGGCGACATCATCGGCGACCACACCGTGCTGTTCGCGGGCACGGGCGAACGCATCGAGATCACGCACAAGTCGGGGGGGCGCATGCCCTACGCGATGGGTGCGTTGCGGGCCGCGGCCTTCCTGCGCGGGCGACCCAACGGCCTGTTCGACATGCAGGACGTGCTCGGCCTGCGCTGAACGCCGGGCAGCCGGCCGCTGCCGCAGTGTGGCAGGACGTCGTGACGGATGTGACAGCCTTTAACATGCTGGCCTCAAGTGCCGCGGGAGCCTCCCGTTAATCCGTGGCAGTCCCGACGAGTCGGTGCCGCGCAGGGCACCGCCCTCGGTCGATCCGTCATTCGAGGCATCACGAATTGAATCCAGATACGCTCGCCGCCGAACTCCGTGCCCTGTTCGGCGTCGGTTCGGTCGCGCAGCTGCAGGCGCAATGGCAGGGGCTGCCTCCGGCGGAAGCCGCAGCGCAATCGGGCCGCTTGCTGTCACTACTGCAACGAATCGAGTCGTCTGCGTCAGATCGGCCGGTTGAGGCCGGCTGCGAGGCCGATATGGCGGTCGCCGCCCTCCATGCGGCCCATGCGGGTTTCTGGAACTGGGATCTGACGGGCGAACACGTCGAGATCGACCGGGAATGGCGCGATATGCTGGGCCTCGCGTCCCACGAGGCCCTGACCGACCGCTTCGAGTCCTGGATTCCCCTGATTCATCCGGATGATCTGGCCGAAGCCAGGCGGCGCATCACCGATCACCTCCGCGGCATCCTGCCGGTGTTCCTGTGCGAGATGCGCATGCGCCACAAGGATGGCTCGTGGCGCTGGCTGCATCTGCGGGGCCAGGCCTGCGAGCGGGGCGCGGACGGGCGCTGGCGTTTCCTGCGCGGTATCTACCGCGAGATCACCGATCGCAAGGACTGGGAATTCGAGCTGCTGCGGGCGAAGGAGCAGGCGGAGGCGGCCAACACCGCCAAGAGCGACTTCCTCGCCAACATGAGCCACGAGATCCGGACGCCGATGAACGGCATCATCGGCATGACGGAGCTGGTGCTCGACACGACGCTGGATGACGAACAGCGCGAGTACCTCACCACCGTCAGGACCTCGGCCGATGCCTTGCTGGTGATCCTCAACGACATCCTGGATTTCTCGAAGATCGAGGCCGGCAAGATGGAACTCGAGCAGATCGAGTTCTCGCCCCGTTCGATCGTTTCCGACGTCGTCAAGGCGATGGCGCTTCGCGTCCATCAGAAGGGGCTCGCCCTGTTCTTCCAGGTCGCGCCGGAGGTGCCCGAAAGCTGCGTTGGCGATCCGGGGCGCGTGCGGCAGATTCTGCTCAACCTGCTGGGCAATGCTGCCAAGTTCACCGAGACGGGCCATATCCGGGTGAGCGTCGCGCGGGTCTCGGAGGCAGATGACCGGATGGTGCTCGCCTTTGAGGTGGCGGACACCGGGATCGGCATTCCCGAGGCACAGCAGCAACACATATTCGGGGCCTTCGCCCAGGCGGACACCTCCACGACCCGGCGCTTCGGGGGGACCGGTCTGGGGCTGGCGATCTGCAGGCGGCTGGTCGAGATCATGGGCGGTGAGATCAGCGTCAGCAGCGAGGAACGCCGCGGCAGTTGCTTCCGCTTCACGATCGACGTCGCACCGGCTAGGGACGCCGAGGAAACATCACTGGCCGGCCTGTCCGGGCGTTCCGCCCTCGCTGTGGTCAGCGACGCCGGTCTGCGCGATCACCTCGTCGGACAGCTGGCCGGGCTGGGCATGTCGGCGGTGGCGGTCGGCGATGCGGACGCCGCACGGGACAGGCTGGCGTCGGCGACGAAGCGCAATACCGCCTTTGACTTCCTGATCATCGATACCCGCCTGCCCGACGACGGCGGCTTCACGCTGTCCCAGGACTTCGAGGATGCCGCGCCCTGGCTCGACCGGATCCTGATGCTGATGGATACCGACAACCAGCGGGCGGCGACTGCGCAGTGTCAGGCCCTTGGCCTGTCGGGTCGACTGATTCAGCCGTTCTCGGAGCTGGACCTGGGGGAGGCGCTGCAACTGGCCCTCAGCGAAGGCGGCGAGGACGAGCGGGTGCTCGAGGAGTTCAATCCGGGCCTGACAATCACCGAGATGATGTCGATGCAGCCGGACAATCCGACCGGGCTCGAGATCCTCCTGGTCGAGGACAACCCGGTCAATCAGACCGTCGCCAGCAAGATCCTGCAGAAGGCCGGGCATTCGGTGAGCATCGCGGCCAACGGCAAGGAGGCCATCGAGCAGTTCGACCAGAGGGTCTTTGACCTGATCCTGATGGATGTCCAGATGCCGGTCATGGGCGGGCTCGAGGCGGCCCAGGCGATTCGCGCCCGCGAGGCACGCCGGAGCTGGTCGGCGGAAGGGCAGTGGCGTCAGACGCCGATCGTTGCGATGACGGCCCACGCCATGCAGGGCGACCGCGAGCGTTGCCTCGATTCTGGCATGGACGACTACGTGGCGAAGCCCATCAAGCCTGCCGAGCTGTTTGCTGCCATCGAGCGGGTGTGCGGCTCGATGCCGAGCGCACCGGTCGTGAACGACCGTACGCTGCTCGACGAGCCGGCCATGGGCGGTACCATCGACCTTGCCCACACGCGCGAACTGCTGGACGGCGACGACCATGCCGTGGCGCAGCTAACCCGGGTCTTCTTCTCCGATTTCGGTCGCAATCTGCAGCAACTGGAGCGTGCCGGCAAGGCGCGCGACCTGGCCGCCCTGGCTGCCCTGAGCCACTCGCTCAAAGGCTCGGTGGGCGTCTTCGGCGCGACCCGAGCTACCGACGCCGCGGTGCGACTCGAGAAGAGCGCGCGTGAGGGAGATGCGGAGATGGCGGTGCGCTGGATCCCTGCCCTGGTCAACGAACTCAACCGCGTCGCCAGCGCACTGAGGGCCTCGGTCGACTTCTGAGGGGTGGATCCGCCGGTCAAGCATTTCCACAATTCGCGCGCTCGCTGCATTGCCGCATGAGCGGTCGGTTGCTATAATTTCGTTCGTCAAACGGGACGGGCCCAAGCGCCTCTCCCGTTTTTTGTGTACCGGCCGGCCGTGCCCCAACGCGTTTCGATCAGGAGTTGCCCGTGAGTGTTTTTCCCCAAGCCATTCTCGCCCTCGCCGACGGGACGGTGTTCAAAGGAAAGGGTATCGGGGCCACAGGTCAGTCGGTCGGCGAAGTGGTCTTCAACACCTCGATGTCGGGCTACCAGGAGATCCTCACCGATCCGAGCTATGCCCGTCAGATCGTGACGCTCACCTACCCGCATATCGGCAATACCGGGATCAATGAGGAAGACCGGGAGGCGACCCGGCTCCATGCCGCCGGCCTGATCATCCGTGATCTGCCGATCCTGCCCAGCAACTGGCGCATGCAACAGTCATTGCCGGACTTCCTGAAGGCCGAGGGTGTCGTCGCGATCGCCGACATCGATACCCGCCGCCTGACGCGGATCCTGCGCGAGAAGGGCGCCCAGGCCGGCTGCCTGCTGACCGCCGCGGACGGCGCCACGCCGAACGTCGAAGCGGCCATCGAGCAGGCGCGTGCCTTCCCGGGCCTGGCGGGCATGGACCTCGCCAAGGTCGTCAGCACCGCCGAAACGTATGCGTGGGATAGCTCCGAGTGGCGCCTGGAAGGCGGCTACGGGACGGCCGGCGAAGGGCGTTTTCACGTCGTGGCCTACGATTTCGGTGTCAAGCGCAACATCCTGCGCATGCTCGCCGAGCGCGGCTGCCGCCTGACCGTCGTTCCGGCCGAGACGCCCGCCAGTGAGGTGCTGGGACTGAAACCCGATGGCGTCTTCCTGAGCAATGGTCCGGGCGATCCGGAACCCTGCGACTACGCCATCACCGCGATTCGCGAGATCCTCGCCCAGGGCATCCCGACGTTCGGCATCTGCCTCGGACACCAGTTGCTGGCGCTGGCGTCGGGCGGGCGCACCGTGAAGATGAAATTCGGCCACCACGGCGCCAACCATCCGGTCAAGGATCTGGACTCGGGTCGCGTGATGATCACGTCCCAGAATCATGGCTTCGCAGTGGATGCGGAGTCGCTCCCGTCCAGTCTGCGCGCGACCCACGTCTCGCTGTTCGACGGCAGCCTGCAGGGCCTCGCCCGTACCGACGTGCCGGCCTTCGGCTTCCAGGGCCACCCGGAAGCCAGCCCGGGCCCGCACGACGTGGCCTACCTGTTCGACCGATTCATCCATCTGCTCGAACGTCGCTGAGGGCCTTGCGGCGCCTCAAACCTTCTCCGACGACGTTCTCCATCGACAGAGCCAACAAGACATGCCAAAGCGCACAGACATCCAATCCATCCTG
Organism: Rhodocyclaceae bacterium; assembly: GCA_020445665.1. Taxonomy (GTDB): domain Bacteria; phylum Pseudomonadota; class Gammaproteobacteria; order Burkholderiales; family Rhodocyclaceae; genus Cognatazoarcus. The sequence continues at coordinate 2,201 of JAGRGD010000240.1, read as the reverse complement.
ATCATCGGTGCCGGCCCGATCATCATCGGCCAGGCCTGCGAGTTCGACTACTCCGGCGCGCAGGCCTGCAAGGCCCTGCGCGAGGAAGGCTACCGGGTGGTCCTGGTCAACTCGAACCCCGCCACCATCATGACAGACCCGGGCACGGCGGATGTGACCTATATCGAGCCGATCACCTGGCAGGTGGTCGAGCGGATCATCGAGAAGGAGCGCCCCGACGCGCTGCTGCCGACCATGGGTGGGCAGACCGCACTGAACTGCGCCCTCGATCTCGCCAGCAAGGGCGTGCTCGAGAAATACGGCGTTGAATTGATCGGTGCCTCCCAGGAGGCCATCGACAAGGCAGAAGACCGCGAGCGCTTCAAGGACGCGATGACCAAGATCGGCCTCGGTTCGGCGCGCTCCGGTATCGCCCACAGCCTCGAGGAGGCCCTGCAGGTGCAGGGTGGGCTCGGCTTCCCGGTGATCATCCGGCCGTCCTTCACGCTGGGCGGCACGGGCGGGGGCATCGCGTACAACATGGAAGAGTTCCTCGACATCTGCAAGCGCGGTATCGAGGCCAGCCCGACCAACGAGCTCCTGATCGAGGAGTCGCTGATCGGCTGGAAGGAATTCGAGATGGAGGTCGTCCGCGACAGCAAGGACAACTGCATCATCGTCTGTTCGATCGAGAACCTCGATCCGATGGGCGTGCACACCGGCGACTCGATCACCGTCGCACCGGCCCAGACGCTGACGGACAAGGAATACCAGATCATGCGCAACGCCTCGATCGCGGTGTTGCGCGAGATCGGCGTGGACACCGGCGGCTCGAACGTGCAGTTCGCGATCAACCCGGACGACGGGCGGATGATCGTCATCGAGATGAACCCGCGGGTGTCCCGGTCGTCTGCGCTGGCCTCGAAGGCCACCGGCTTTCCGATCGCAAAGGTGGCTGCCAAGCTGGCGGTGGGCTTCACCCTCGACGAGCTGAAGAACGACATCACCGGCGGCGCGACGCCGGCCTCCTTCGAGCCATCGATCGACTACGTCGTCACCAAGATCCCGCGCTTCGCCTTCGAGAAGTTTCCCCAGGCCAACGACCGCCTGACCACCCAGATGAAGTCGGTGGGCGAGGTGATGGCGATGGGGCGCACCTTCCAGGAGTCGTTCCAGAAGGCCCTGCGCGGCCTTGAGGTGGGCGTTTACGGTCTCGACGAGGTCGACGCGGCCGCCGAAGATCTCGATCACGAACTGGGCAACCCGGGCCCGCAACGCATCTGGTACGTGGGTCAGGCCTTCCGCGAGGGCATGAGCCTGGAGCGCCTGCATGGCGTCACCCACATCGACCCGTGGTTCCTGGCCCAGATCCAGGACATCGTGCTGACGGAGAAATCGCTGGCAGGCCGGTCGCTGAAGAACCTCGGGGCCGCCGAATTGCGTGAACTCAAGCGCAAAGGCTTCTCTGATCGTCGCCTGGCGCGGCTGCTGAACAGCGACGAAACCGCGGTGCGGCTGCACCGTCATGCGGCTGGCGTGCGACCGGTCTACAAGCGGGTGGATACCTGCGCCGCGGAGTTCGCCACCTCGACCGCCTACATGTACTCGAGCTACGAGGAGGAGTGCGAGGCGCAGCCGACGGGGCGCAAGAAGATCATGGTGCTCGGCGGTGGCCCGAACCGCATCGGGCAGGGCATCGAGTTCGACTACTGTTGCGTGCATGCCGCGCTTGCCCTGCGCGAGAATGACTTCGAGACCATCATGGTCAACTGCAACCCGGAGACGGTCTCCACCGACTACGACACCTCCGACCGACTCTATTTCGAGCCGATCACCCTCGAAGACATCCTCGAGATCGTGCATGTCGAGAAGCCGGTCGGCGTGATCGTCCAGTTCGGCGGCCAGACGCCGCTCAAGCGCGCCCGCGCCCTCGAGGCCAATGGCGTGCCGATCATCGGCACCTCGCCGGACATGATCGACGCCGCCGAAGACCGCGAGCGCTTCCAGAAACTGCTCAACGACCTGGGCCTGAAACAGCCGCCCAACCGCACGGCCCGTACGCCGGAAGAGGCCGTGCGCCTCGCCGCCGAGATCGGCTATCCGCTGGTGGTGCGCCCCTCCTACGTGCTGGGCGGGCGGGCCATGGAAATCGTCTATGACGAACAGGATCTGCGCCGTTACTTCAACGAGGCGGTGAGTGTGTCCAACGAGTCACCCGTGCT
>JAGRGD010000239.1 GCA_020445665.1 Rhodocyclaceae bacterium | reverse complement strand
ATCGAACTCCCGTATGCAGCTTGGGAAGCTGCCGTTCTACCATTGAACTACACCCGCGAGTGAACACCTGGCCCGCGATGGGCACCTAGCATACCAGAGAATGCCGCCGCGGCAGAGTCGGTTTTGCTGCGCAGCCCGCCCCGCGATGACGCTAGGAGAGTTTGCCCCGCGCCCCGGGCTCGGTGCGCAGTTCGGCCATCACGCTCTCCCGGCCTTCTGTCTCCAGGTACCGGAGAAAGGTATCGGCAATCAGTGACACCCGCTTCTGGCGCGGCCGCACCAGGAACCATTGCGAGGCAATCGGCAGCTGCCCGACATCCAGTTCGGCGAGCCCGGCGCTGCCGCCGAAAGTAAGGGTGTGCGCGGAGAGTATTGAGATTCCCAGCCCGGACATGACCGAGTGCTTGATCGCCTCGTTGCTCTCTATGGTCATGCGCACATCCATGCTTATACCCCGTTCGCGCAGGTGACGCTCGATGGCGTGGCGGGTACCCGAGCCCTGTTCCCGCATGAGAAAGGGATAAGCGCTGAGGTCGGCGAGCTCCAGTTGCCCGCGCTGTGCCAGGGGATGCCCCGCCGGGGCGATGGCCACCAGTGGATTGGGGAGGAAATCGATCACGTCGATATCCGCGTCCTCGGGCGGGTGACTGAAGACGTAGAGGTCGTCCCGGTCCTGTTCCAGGCGCTGGATTATCTGCTGCCGGTTGCCCACCTTGAACTGGATCTCCACGGCCGGGTAGAGACTGCAGAAAGGGCCCAGCAGGTGGGGAATGAAGTACTTGGAGGTCGTGACCACCGCCAGCTTCAGCGTGCCGGCCCTGAGGCCGCGCAAGTCCGCCAGCTGCATGTCCAGGCGGGCAAAGCTGTCCAGTACCTCCCTGGCGGTAGCGGCCATTGCCCTGCCGGCATCGGTGAATTCCCGCTGCCGGAAGGTGTACCAGTAGAGATCGCCCGAGGCCTCGATGGGCGGCGCCACGATCTGGAGGATGTGCTGCAGGAAGTGCTTCAGCGGCAACGGCGAGGCCTTGGACAACGCGCTGGTCCAGGTCAGGCCCAGGCCCACGGCCGGGTCGTCGTCGTTGCGCCGCTCCACCCGCCGGGTCACCACCGCGCGCAGCGTGAGGTCGGCCACGCGGCCCTCGGCGAGCAGGATCTGCACGCGCTCCTCCTCGCCGATACGGAAGGAGGGCTCGCAGGCCACGAACGAGCCCACCGAGCTGATGTCGACGGTGTGCCCGTCCACGTGGTGTTGGGGGCCGGAGAGGCGCACCGCCATGCGGAAGGAGCGCTGTCGGACGACTGGAGTCTCTCGGTAGTTCCCGCTCATGCAGCAAATGACCTGTGTGCGAGGCGACGGCGCAGGGTCGCCGTCGTGTCGCATTGCAGCATCCCCCGCGCGTCGCCTTGCATCCCGTGCGGGATACAGGGCGCCGTTGGTGACGTGGAAGATCGTATGCGTGCAGGGTACCATACCGTGTCGTCGCGGCTACACCCGCGCACACGATGGCCGATTCGGGCCGCGGCGCCATGCAGGCAGGGCCGGCGCAGCGCAGGGATCACAATCGGCGCCGCCCCCAGGTCGAGCGCGAGGAGTAGACCGAGGATGAGCGACTCTGCGGAAGGGCTCCGGCGTCCTGATCTCAGCGATGGGACCTTCTGTCTGGAGCTGCCGCACCACGGGATCTGGATCGTCGACGAGCACGATCGCACCGTGGCGATGAACGCCGCGATGCGTGATCTGCTGGGCCTGGGCGAGACCCCGGCGGGCCGCCCGGCGCGCGAGTTCTTCGCACGCGACGAGCGCAGCGCCATCGAGGAGCGTCAGGCGCTGCGCGCGTTCGGCGTCTCCGATGAGTACGAGACGCGGCTGCTGACGCCGGACGGCCTCGAGCTTCCCGTGCTGGTGTCGGCGTCGCCGCGCTTCGACGGCGAGGGCGGCTACGTCGGCACGGTCTGCGTCGTGCGCGACCTGCGCGTCGAGAAGACGGTACAGGCGGCGATCTCCGAGCGCATGGGCTACGAGTTCGTGCGCGGGCACGAGCAGCAGCTCGGCCGCTACCTGACCACCGGGCTGGCCCACGCCCTCAACACCTCGCTGCAGGCCATCGTCGGCTACTCGGACATCGCCCAGGCCACCTCCGAGGTGCCCGAGGCCCTGGCGCAGCCCATCGCCAAGATGCACGAGGCGGCGGTGGTCTGTTCGAAGCTGGTGGCCAACCTGCTCTCGCTGGCCCACCTGGGCGACGAGAGCCCGAAGACCGTGGACCTGGTGGAGGTCATCGACGAGGCGTTGGCCAGCCGCGAGGTCTATCTGCCGGCGAACAACGTGGTGGTCACCCGCGACTACCCCGAGGATCCCGTGCGGGTCTGGGCCGAGCCGGCGCGCCTGCGGCGGGCGATCTCGCACCTGGTCAACAACGCCTGCGAGATAGCGCTGGTGGGCGGCGGCGGCTCCCTGGGCGTCAGCATCGGGCTGGACGTGCCCGGCGCCGAGAGCTGCATCGAGATCCGGCTCAGCGGCCACCAGTTCCCGGCGTCACTGGTCGGGCTCGCGGCCGCCGACATCCGACCGGGCCTCGATCCGCTGACCATGAGCCACGCGGTGGCCATGGCCATCGTCTCGGACCTGGGCGGCGCGGTCGAGGTGACCAACGACGACGAGGGCAGCGCGGTGATGGTGTGGCTGCCGACCACCCTGACCCTGCCGCGGCGCCAGCCCGCCAGCCTCGGCGCCGCCACGCCGGTGCCCGCTACCGACGGCGCGGTGCCGCAGATCCTGGTCATCGACGATGAGCCCTTCGTGCTGGAGCTCAACCGCGAGGCCCTGGAGGAGTTCGGCGACATCGAGACCGCCGACGGCGCCGACACGGCGCTGAGTCTCCTGACCGACAAGCACTTCGACCTGATCATCTCCGACCTGCGCATGCCCGGCGCGCTGGATGGCATCGGGCTCTACCGCTGGCTCAGCGCCGAGCACCCCGAGATGGTCGAGCGTATCGTGTTCACCACGGCCGACACGCTGAGCCCGCAAGCCCAGGACTTCCTGGTGTCCTCAGGGCGGCCCTTCATCAAGAAGCCCTACAACATCAGGCAGTATCAGGCCTTCGTCGCGCGGCTGCTGGGACGCTGAGAGGGTGTTCCCATGCTCGGACCGAGCCTGGTGCCAGCGACGTGTTTTCAGGTGCTTCCGAGCCGAGGGCGCATGCCGCGAGCATGAAACCGAGGCTCGGATGTGCCTGGAAACACATGAGCCAGCCAGGCGACGGGAGAGTATGGGAACACCCTCT
>JAGRGD010000238.1 GCA_020445665.1 Rhodocyclaceae bacterium | reverse complement strand
GGAGGCAACAACCTTGCTACCGCCTTGTCCTTGAATGCTTGTCCGTACCTGGCCACTTCGTCCTTCCGCTATCGCCCCAGTTGTTCGGATTCTATCGAGGCGACAACTAGTCTGACGCAGGGGGCGGCGCAGTGGGCCTGCGTCTTGCTGCCGGGGTAGGGGCAGGGCTGGCCGGTCCGGTGTTCGGACCAGCATTCGTTGAGCCGTGCCGGGTGGGCGTTGGCGAGCCCGATGGCGGTGCACTGGGGGCAGTGCCCGGTGATGGGCTCGCCGTGGGCGCAGTGCTCGAAGGCCATCATGCTGGGCGCCTGCCGGTGCGCCAGGCGCTGGCGGGGCGGCCGTCTGCTTTGATTGTGGCTATGTTGTGCACGGCGTTGGCTCGCTCGAGCTTGCGCAGGTGGTGCCGGATTGCGGCAGGTGTCAGGCCGAGTGCCTGCCCGATGGTGTCGGTTAGCGGTGGCTCGTCACTTGAGGCAAGAAGGGACAGGATCCGCGCCCTGGTGTGGGGGCCTCGCAGTTGGCGTGCGCAGTTTTCGCCGTCGGCGGTGCCGATGACGATCCGGCCGGCGAATGGGGTGACGGGCTTGGTGCGGCCGAAGAGCATGTCGAGCGTGATTCCGCCGCGGGCGGTTCTGGGGTTGCGGGTCATGCGGTTTGCTTCCATGCGGATTCGTGGGCGAAGTTGGCTTCGACGATGGCACGGGCCAGCGGCGGGCAGACGCTGTTGCCGACCATGCGCACCTGGGCGGTCTTGGTGAGATCGAGTCCGTCGTCCGGTCGGTCTCCGATGAGGTAGTCGTCCGGGAAGCCTTGCGCCGTGAAAAGCTCGCGGGGGGTGAGCATGCGCATGCCGATGTCGGTGATGGCGTAGTCGTGTCCCGCGACGGTGACGAGGCCGAATCGGTCTCGGCTGGTGACGGTGTGCAGGGGTTCGGCCAGGCGCGGGTCTTGGTCGGTGCCGTAATACTTGAGCAGGAAGGCGCGCACGTCCTGCGCGTGGTTTTCTGTTCCCTCGCCGAGGTCGGCGGTGACGATGGCGTTGTGGTCCTGCGAGGTGATGGTGTGCAGGGGCTCGCCGTGCAGCTCGTGGCCGGTGACGCCGCTGTAGTGCTTGGCCATGAAGGCGGCGACGAGGGCGTGCTTCTGGCCGCCGGCGACAATGGTGCCGAGGGGTTTGTCGAGTCCGGGTGCGCGCGGGGCCTGTCCGGCGCGCTCGCCGTATCCGGTCTGGATGAGGGTGGGTGCGATCAGTGCGTGGTGGCCGCCTTTGGTCTGCGCGCAGATGGTGCGCAGGGGTTCGTCCGGCGCCCAGCAGCGGGGGCTGGATGCGTTGGCGTGTTCGGTGAATACCGGTGCGACAGTTGCGCGGCCTGCCGGAACGATGAACGGCTCTGCGGATTCGATGACGTAGCGCATGATGCCGCGCGCAATGCGGCGGCAGGTGGCGTCAGCCAGGGGGCGGGTGCGCTCGAAGATGCTGGGGCAGGGAATCGACCAGTCGATGCACTCTGCGGCTGTGCGCCACGGCTGGAGCTTGCCGGCTCGCACGGCACGGCTGCCGGGGTGGCCGTGGGTGGGATCTGGCCAACGGATCGGCAGGCCGTCGCGGCGGGCGACGAGAAACAGCCGGCGGCGGGTTGTGGGGGCGCCGTAGTCGGAGGCGCGCAGCTGGCGCCATTCCACGGCGTAGCCCTGGCGCCGCAGGGCGTTGATGAAGGCGCCGAATTCGCGGCCCTTGCGCCGCGGGCATGGCCGCCCGTCCTGGCCGATCGGGCCCCAGGTGACGAACTCTTCGACGTTCTCGAGCATGATCACGCGCGGCCGCGTTGTGGCTGCCCAGCGCAGGGCGACCCATGCGAGGCCGCGTATTTTCTTTTCCACCGGCTTGCCGCCTTTGGCTTTGCTGAAGTGCTTGCAGTCGGGGGAGAGCCACACGAGGCCGACGGGCTGGTTGCGGGTGACTTCGCGGGGGTTGATGTCCCAGACGCTTTCGCAGTAGTGGGCGGTGTGGGGGTGGTTGGCGGCGTGCATGGCGAGGGCCTGCGGGTCGTGGTTGATGGCCACGTCGACGGGCCGGCCGAAGGCGGCTTCGATGCCGGTGGATGCGCCGCCACCGCCTGCGAAGTTGTCGATGATGAGTTCGTCGCGGATCAGGGGGAGGGTGAAGGCGTCGCGCTTCATGCGCCGGCCCTCCCGATGTCGATGCAGTCCATTTCCTGCTTTCCTTCGGCCGTGGCGGTGTCGCAGATGGTGAGGACGCGGCGCAGGGCGCGCTTCCAGCGGGCGTTGGATACGCCGCGCATCCATTTGTCGATGGCGAGTACGTGGCGGTAGAGGTCGGTGCGCTCGTCGGTGGTGACGTTCCACTGGCCGCGGGCCCTGGCGCGGTCCCGCATGCGCAGCAGGATCACGGCGGCGTCGTGGGCGTGGTCGTGGATGTCGTTTCGGCCGGCTTCGTCGCTGGCGAGCTGGGCGACGTTGAGGAAGGCGGCGAGGTCGTGGCCGTGCTGCTCGCTGTAGAGGCCCATGGGCAGCAGCTCGAGCGCCATGTGGATGGGCGTGACGAGTTTCTGGACCTGGGCTGGGGTGAGCACGTGGCCGCGCTGGCCGTTGAACCGGGCGCCGCGCTTACGCATGGCGTGCCCTCCGGCCGCTGCCGAGGCGGTTGAAGATGCGGCGCCACAGGTAGCCGCGGGTGATCGACAGGGCGGTGAAGGCGGCGGTGATCTGGAGGTTGTCGGCCGTTTGGACGGGGAGTTGCCATACTGGGACGACGACGTATGTCCAGAAGATGAGCGACACAACAAAGCCGCTGCCAACGCTCAGGATCTGCTCGAGCAGGGAGTGGGCGCGGGGCTGGCTCACTGGCTTGCCTCTGGGGAAAAGTGGTTTTCCGGGCCGCCAATCATGGCGATGAGGTGCCGGGCCTGGTGGCGGGCATCATCCAGGGCGCGATGTCTGGTGCCGAGGAACTCGGGCGCGGGAATGTCGCTGTACAGGCTGCGGATGGTTCGGAAGCAGCGGTCGTTCCACCACCGCCATGGGGCGGCGATGCCGGTGGCGCGGTAGGCGGCGGCGAGAAGGGTGTTGTCGATGCGGGCGCCGTTGCCCCACAGGTCGGGGTCGTGGGTGTGTTCGAGCATCCAGCCCTTGAAGTTGTTGAGGGCGAGGGCAAGGTGCGTTTGCGGGCCGCGGAATGTGTGCTGCCGGGCGTCGTCCGATTGGCCAATCCACCATTCGATGGTTTCGGGGTCCATGGAGAGCCCGACGTCGATGTTGCTTTGGAGGCTTATGCGGCTTTCGAACTCAGGGCCGATGTCGCCAGAGAGCAGGTCGAAGGCGACGGCGCCGATTGATACGATGGCAGAACCGGGGGTGGTGCCCATGGTTGCGAGGTCGAGCATTACGTGGTGGTATTGCTGGATCACAGTAGGGTTCCTTTGTGGTGGAATCGGTCGCAGCGGTGGGAGTGCCGGATGGCTCTGTCGTCGATCGCGCAGACGACGCGGTTGCCGAACCCCGGGCGCTTTCGCAGTTCCTGACAGTCGCGGCAGCGTTCGTTCTGGTGTTTGCCGAACGGGGGGATGCCGTAGCCGGGCCGGGGCGTTACTGGGTGTTCCATTCCGCGCCCCGCCGTGCCTGGCCTACCGGGACCAGGGCGAAGACGTCGGCGCGCTGGGCGCCAGCTCGCACGCTGGCGAGGGCGATTCGTCGCGCGGATTCCGGCCGGGTGATGCGCCGGGGCTTGCGCTTTGAGGCGGTGACGATGTAGCCCCTGGCGGCTTCGGTGACGTCGATGGCGTCGTCGTCTGGCGCGGTGGCCGTGGGGCGTGTGGCGGCGATGGTGCTGGCCAGTTGCTTGATGATGTCGGCGGTGCTCATGTCCGACGGGTCGATGGGCCAGTCGGGGGGGATGAGTTGGGAGAGGGCGTTGTGAGCTTCCGATAGTTCGCTTTCAGAAAGCGCTCTTTCAACCTCTTTATGGTGTATGCATTTGGCAATCTCGAAGATTCTTATCTGCTTGTATGGATCGCCTAGTTCTTTTCTGATTTCGTTAATGAAATGTAAAAGTCCCTCGCGAGTTATGTTCTGGTCATCGCAAAATTTTTCTAATTCAGGGTCGACGCGAACATAGGTTCTGCCGTGGTGTGTGGTCTTGTCTGGCATGGATTCAGATTGTTGATCGGAGGCCCAGTTCTTGAGCGCTTGACCGACCCTGGTCTGCCATCCGCGGCCAGTCGACCTGAGCCAGGCCGCCAGATCCTTGTCGATCCGGATTGTGATCAGTTCCTTTTTTTGTCCTTTTGGGCGACCCCTGCGTTTTTCTTGGATTGTCTCGGTGTCTGAGGGCGGCGTTCCGACCTTAGCCGCCTTCGGATCGGGCTTGTTCGGCTTCGTTTCACTCTTGCCGCCCGTGCCGAGTTTCTCTTTCCCCGCTGCCGTCAGGTGGTAGCCGGGCTGCCGCGTGACTTCGTCCAGATTCCGGGCGGTCCATCCCTTGTGCTTGGCCTGGTGGATCTGGTTGCGGGCCTTGTTGGGCTCCATCCCGGTGGCTTCGGCCACTTCTTCGATGGTGGCGCCGGGGTTGGCTGCGATGGCTCGCAGCAGGGTGGTGATCTGGCTCATGTCGTCTCGTCCTGTTGTTCGGAGCAACGCATCAGGCGCCGTTGCTGGCACCTCATGGGTTGCCCCGGGAGAGGGAGTCCCGGGGCGGATCCTTGATTGCCCGGCGCACCCGGTTTCCCGGGCGAGGATCCATGCCGGCTCGCCTGCCGCCTCATCGGCCCAGCCTGGCGTGGCGGGGAGGAAGTCGGCCATTTGCCCCTGGCCGGCGCGCGGGCGTAGCGCGTGTCTCGGGGTCGCTGCAGGTGCTCGGTTACTGCGGCTTGCCGTGGAAGAGCGGGACTTCGGTGGCGAGCAGCAGGTTGTCGATGAGGGTGCGGGTGGCGTCTTCGAGGACGCGGTCCGGGCGGATGAGCTCGAACCAGAAGCTGACGGCGCCGTCGCGCACGCGGTAGCGTAGGCGGGCGTCGATGGCGTAGGCGGCGCCATTCCAGAAGACGGGGATGCCGAGGCGGAAGCGCTCGAAGATGCGCATCTTCTCGATGGTCCCGGTGTCGTCGTCCTGCACGAAGTTCATCTCGACGCCGCCGCTTTGCAGGCGGATGTGGCTCTTGAGGCGCATGTCCTGCTTGGCTTCGAACTGCAGGGCCATCTCGAGCATCTGGGCGGCGGTGGGCAGGCCGTCGGCGGTGGCGATGTCGCGCATGTTGTCTTCGAGGAAGACGGCGAATTCGGCCTGCTTCATGGGGGTGGCGTTCTGGCCAAACCAGCGGCGCCATTCCTCGGACTTGGGCGGGGTGTAGTGGGCGGTGTGATCGCGCCACTGGGCGTATTCGTCGGCGCCGCCGTGGTCGTTGAGGATGGCGGTAAAGGCGACGGCGCCGTGGCGGTAGTCGGCCTCGCACCACAGGGTGCTGTAGGAGGTGAGTTTGTGGCGCAGGATGTAGTCGGCGAAGCTGTTAGCGTCGTTGATGGTGACCCTGGCCACCTTGCGGCGCGGCGCCGAGGCGAGTTTGATGTGGTCCGTCTCTTCGATTTTCCAGCCGGGCGGCAGGGCGATGCGGTGCACCAGCTCGTCAGGCGATTCCAGCTCGATCGGCTGCTTCAGTTCGTGCGCGAGGGTCTGGGCGAGGTTCTGGGCTTCGGCGAGCTCACCGAATTCGGGTTGCGTGTTCATGGTGCGTTCCTGTGGGTGGATTGCTGGCGACCGCGTCAGGCGGTCTTGAGGTCGGTGCGCGGGGTGTCGTTGGCGCCTGGCGCGACCTTCAGATCGAGCTTCTGCTGGTTGGGGTCGTCGGCGATGAGGTTGCCTTCGGGGGTGGCGAAGAGCATCGCTTCCATTGGCGGCTCGGCGGGCTTGGTCATCTTGACCTTGCCGGTGATCAGCATGGCGCCGCCGCGGGTGGCCTTCTTGACGGTGATCTCCATGGTCAATTTGCCGGCCTTGCCCTGCTGATCGACGGCGGAGACGAGCTCGGCCATCTGGCCGCTGGCGGTGTCGATGAAGCAGCCGCCGCCGATGTGGCGCAGCGTGTCGGTGATGGGTCGGGTGGTCATGGTCTGGGTGTGCTCCTGGTGGCGCCGGTCAGGCCGGCAGGGTGGTGACTACGCGTGCCACGACTTGCAGCGGTACGCCGTGGGCGGTGAGTTGCTGAAACATGGCGGCCCGGTTGGCCTGGCCGCTGTGAATGCGGTGCAGGGCGCCGGCCACCAGCAGGCGGGTGGCATCGTCGGTGCGTCGCTCGTCGTTCATCCGATGAACCTGCGGGCGATCAACTCGGCGAAGACGATGACGGCGCCGATGCAGCCCATGACGCCGATGGCGTGGTCGATGGGAAAGCGCTTCGGCTCGGGGATGGGCTGGCTGATGTTCCCGGCCTGCACGGTGACGGTGTGCGTGTTGCGCTCGGCCCGTTGCCGGGCCCGCTTGGCGCGGATGCGGTGGAGGATGGCGTTCATGGATCAGGCCTCCGTTCCGGCGCCCATCTCGCGCGCCTCGTTGATGGCGTTGGCGAGGGCAAAGGCGATGACGGGGTCTTCGCCGCGGGCGTAGATCGTGGTGCCGGACTTGCGCTCGAACCTGATTTCCACCTTGTATTTGCCTCGCCAGTTGCGGTCGACGCTCACTTCGCCGAGCTGCTCGGCTTCGTGCCATAGCTGGTCAAGGGTCTGTTGCCGGTCTGCGATCACGGCGACGGGTTGGCAATTTGTGGGCGTCATTGATCGTTCTCCCGGCCGGCGTGGCCGGCGAAGATGTTTCGTTGGCTGTCGGGGCCGCGCGTGCCGTGCTGGCGCAGGTGGGCGTCGATGTCGTCTTCGTCGTCGTCCAGGCGGTTGAATCCGGCGATGCGGGCGCAGAGAAGGGCGGCGATGATCAGGGCGGCAACCCATAGCGGCCAGGTGGGCAGGTGGCTCACGGGCGCCTCCAGGTGGTTGAAATGCAGCGGATGGCGCCTTTCGACGTCGGCTTTCTGGTGCTGCCGGCGGGGATGGTGCGGGTGGCATCAATGGCGCCGATGTCGCTGTCGAAGGCCGGGCGCTGTCCCGTCTGGGTGCTGTAGTCGCGCCGGATGCCGGCGCAAATGGCGCGGCCCGTGATGCCGGTGCAGATCTGTTGCGTCAGGCGGTCTGCGGGGTGCGTGGTCGTCATTGGGCGGTCTCCGCCCGGACGACCTGGCCGGCCTGGGTGATGCCGATTCTTGCCGGCTCGATGCCGGCTTTGGTGGCGTGCTCTGATTCCTCAAGCCAGAACTGGTGAAACAGGTCGGCGCTGCGGTCGGCGTCGTCGAGGGATTCCGTCAGCTGCCGGACTTCGGCTTCGAGGGATTCGATGCGCGTGCCCTGCTCGGCGACGACGCGCCGCAGGTGGGCGAGCTCGGCGCGCTCGAGTCGGCGGCGGAGTGGGGCGAGGGCTTTGGATCTCGCTGAATCGGTGGTGGTGGTCGGCTGCGCTGGCGCCGGTGCTTCTGTGGTGTGCATCTCGCCCCCGTCCTCTTGTCCGCCACCTCGGCGAGGTGGTTCGGTTGAGCGTTGGGCGAACGATACCTAGGGGTATCTATGCATGTCAATACCCCAAGGTATTAAAAATGGGCGCGTGGCGATCGGGGCGCCCAGACCATTCCGAGGGTGACCTCGATATGGTGTAGGCGGTGGCCTGCTTCTGGTGGTTACCTGGTGGGGGTTAGCGAGATGACGCGGCCGTCGGCGTGGATGGTGGCGACGGCGTCTTCTATGGTGTAGCCACCGAAGCCGTTGCGGGCCCGGTACCGAACGCCGATGGTGTAGGTGCCGCAGCCTTTGACGAGGCGGGTCCACCGGATGGCCTGGAAGCTGTCGGGGTCGCGGAGTCGCTCGCGGATGTGGGCCTTGACGGCGTATAGGCTGCCGTCCCAGGGGGCGGTATTGACGGGCGGGTAGCCTTTGAACCTGGCTGCGCAGTCGGCGGCCTTGTCGAGGGCGGCACGTTTCTTGAGCTTGCGGCGGGCGAGCTCTTCGCCGACGGTGCCGGGGGCCGGGCAGGGTTCGGCGGTTTGGTATTGCTGGCCGTCGATGGTGCAGGTGTTCTGCGCGGCGGCAAGGTGGGCGGCGGTGGCCGCAGCGATGGCGACAATCAGGTGGGTACGCTTCATTTGGTAGCGCCGAAGTCGACGAAGATGATGGTGCCGGGGCGGGGCTGTCTTCCGGGCGGGGTCGCCAAAGCTACGCCGACCGTTTGCTGCGGGGCGTATCCGGGAGTGGCTCGATCAATCCGCTTTCGCATGCCAGGATCACCTCATTGATGCGGGCTTGCACGGCGCGCTGGTGCCCTGCGCTGAGGGCGTCCCATCGTGCCGGATCGACGTCGGGAAATGGCCATACGCGTCGGTATTGCCACATGGTCGATTCTGGCTCTTGCGCAATCCGGAATGAATTATCCGAAGGTGATATTTCGGGCGATTCGAAAGGCGCAATGTGCGGTGCGTCACGGTCGATGGCGTCGGCCGGGGCGCTGCCGAGTGGCATGTCGAACCATCCGCGCGGCAGGCGGTAGTGGCGCTCGAGCGTGTCGATGGTGTCCTCGCCGAGCCCTTTCGATCCGCGCGATGACGGGGAGTAGGTGAGGCGGCGCAGATAGCTGTCGTCGATGCCGCACTCTCGGGACATGCGCGCGATCCCGCCGCGCCCTGGGTACAGGGCGTCGACGAGTTCCAGCATCCGAAGGTGTCGGTGTTCGCGCTTCTCCACGGTGTGATTGTCTGAATTCGATACCTCTGGGTACAGGGGCTGCAGGTATTGACAATCCAATACCTTCGGGTATCGTTTGCGCGATGGAAGTCCTAATCGCATTCCTCAACTCACTTTCTCGCCCTGACCAGGTGGCGTTTGCGGCCGCCTGCGGAACGAGCATTGGCTACCTGCGCAAGGCGGCCTACAGGGCCCAGCGCATCGGGGCGGATCTGTGCATCCGGATCGAGCGCGAGTCGAAGATGCGCGTGCGCTGCGAAGACCTGCGGCCCGATGTGGACTGGGCGTACCTGCGCGGCACAGGCCCGGTGCAGGTGGCCGAGGTTGCTGCATGAGTGGTTCATCCGTCGTTCTCCTCGTTGGGTTGGCCGCTCCGGCTTGTGCCGGAACGGCCACCTTTTTTTCGCACAAATCGACGAGTCAAGACGAGACAAGGATTTTTCGGGGAGTTGATCCATGCAACGTGAAATCGGGCTAAAGCCTGCAATGGTGCCGGTTGCCGACGAAGTGCTCGCCAGGCAGGCGAGCATGACTCAGGCCATCATTCTGTGTCACTCGCTCTCCGGGCTGGATGACAAACAGATTTGCGGTGGCAAGGGGGTTGTGAAAGAGCCGGCGCAGTGGTCGCGCATCAAGTCCGGCGTGCATCACTTCCCGCAAGATCAGTTCGGTCTTCTGATGGATACCTGCGGCAACGAGGCGCCGCTTCTGTGGCTCGCTCGGTCGCGCGGCTATGAACTTCGCCCGCTCGAAACGAAGACCGAGCGCGAGTTGCGGGTCGAGCGGGAACGCTCGGCCGAGCTTGAGCGCGAAAACGCGCTGCTGCGATCGCTTGTTTCGGGGCCGCGCTGATGGCGAGCGTCGACGATAGGGCGGCCGAGGTGGAAACGCTGTTTCGCGCCCTTGATCTATCGAGGCGCAAGCCGGAGGGTCCGGCGGCTAGTGGCGTGTGCCTGTGCTGCGGGGAGCGGATCCGCGAGGCTGGGCGGCGATGGTGTGACGCCGAATGCCGGGACGACTGGCAGGCGGAGCACGCGGCGTGAGCGGCCTGGCCGTGGTTACACGGATGGCGATGGCCAAGCGTCCGGACCTGCAAGCCATTCGGCCGGCTGGCCGGGTCAATTCGCTGGTTTTCGATGCGCTGTGTGCGCTGGATGCGCCGAGGGTCGAGACGGTAGCGCATTGGGCGGGGGTTACGGTCGGTCAGGCCGGCGCGGCAATCGATCGGCTCCGGGCTCGTGGGCTCGCCGAGGCGGCCGGCTTTGTGCCGGCGCCCGGTGGTGGCCGTCGGCAGACGTATCGACCAGGTGGCGGGCGTGCCTGACATCGTCCTGACCGCCGACGAGCTCGAGGCGCTGTCGCGCTGTTCCGGGGTGGCTGTGAAGGCGTATCTGCGCCTGCGGGCTCGGATGGACTTCAGGACCGGCATCGTCGGTCATCGATCCGGGATGAGTTACCAGGCTCTTCGGGAGTGGACCGAAGAGACGGTCGAGAAGGGGGCGGGTGTGGTCGTCATGCAGCCGACCTTGCGGAACATCAGGACGGCGGTCGATCAGCTGCTGCGGCGTGGGCTGCTGTCCCGTATGAGGACGGAGCGGCTCGTTTTTCGATGCCTTATGGCGCGTACCGGAGAGGTTCGTCCAAATCGAACCCGACACGAACCCGGCAGGGCAAATCGGTCCGAACCCGACACGGAACCCGGCATGGAACCCGACACGAACCCGGCAGGTGTTTCTCTATATGTGGCGGGCGGTTTCGATGAATTCTACGGCGAACCCGACACGGAACCCGGCATGGAACCCGACACGAACCCGGCAGGGCAAATCGGGCCGAACCCGGCACACATCGGAGATCTGTTAACAGCGTCTACTTCTCAGGCGGCGTCTACAGATTGGAACGAAGGCGCGCGCGATGGCGGAAGCAGTGCCGCTGTGGTCCAACTGGCAGACCGGATGACCGGCGGCGTGGTGCGTGACGGGCCTGTGCGCGATGCGGTGGCCATCGTGGCGCACCTGCACAAGCGCGGGGCACGGATTAACGCGATGGATCCGAGGGTGCTGGCGTGGATCAGCGACGGGATCCCAGAAGCGCTGATCTGCAAGGCCATGGACGTGGCAGCCGATCGGCGTAGCCAGGCGCCCGTGCAGCAGCCGGTGAATGCCGGCTACCTCGACGCGATCGTGCGCGACCTTTGGGACAAGGAGCGCAACCCGAGGCCTGCGCCGTGGTGGAAGGACGATGCCGCGGCAGATGCCAAGGCCGTCGAGCTGGGCATCGAGCCGGCCAGGGTTGGTGAGTCGCGTGATGCCTTCCATGGCAGGTTGCGGTCTGCGATCCGGTCGTCGGGGGTGGCGTGATGCTGGGTGCCATCGCGGAGTCCGCGCGGATGAGGTCGATTTCCGAGGTGTCGGCCAGGGCGCGTCAGTGGGCGGTCGAGCAGGGCTTGCGCCGGGCGGGGATGAGCAAGGGCGAGTACATGCGGGCGCTCGCCGAGTACCGGGCTGAGTTGCCGACGCGCCCACGGCCGGACGCGAAGCAGTGGGCCCGGGATATCGTCGCGCGGCATGCCGCCGGATTCCCGGTGCAGATGCAGTGCCTGTCCCTGGCAAATGAGGCGCTCGGGCGGAAGACTGAACCCACGCTGGTGCAACGGCCGGACAGAGAGCCGCGGCCCGATGCGAAGGACCGAGAGGCGGGCGACATGGAGCACGTGGCCTGATGCCGGCCCCCTATGCCCTGCAGCCGATGGTGGACCGCTGGCGCAAGGACTGGTCGTTCATGTCTGGGCTGTGGCGTGAGCGGGGAGAGCACACGGACGCCGAGCTCGAGCAGCTGGCACGCGACATTCTCGAAAGCATGGTGAGCACGGACCCGCCGTTCCCGGACATCGATGACCGGGCGCAGTCGGACCGCATTCGCGCGTGGGGTGAAACCTTCCGCGGACTGGTGGCCGATGAGCTGCGCCTTCGGCCGCTGCCAAGGAACGCGATATCGCTTGATCGGATGTGCCTGGATTCGAAATCCGAGCGGCGACCAATGGATTGGGGCAGGGCGTTTGCCGGGGGGCGCAGATGAGAGAAGCGAAGGGGATGCTGCAGCGGGTGTGCGACCTGGTCGGATTCGACGCGACCTGCGAGCTGGCCGGTTGGCTTGGCGGTCGCACGCTATACGTGCCCGACGTCGCCACGCCCGAGCACGTCATCGCGCAACTGATCGGCTTCGATGAGTTCGTCCGTCTGGTCTCCGGCTTCGGCGGCGAAACGGTCACGCTACCCAACGGCGATGCCTACTTCCGTGCGCGGCGAAACCGCGAGGTCGTGGGCCTGCTGGCCGACGGCTATGGCGAGATGCATGTGGCCAACCGGTTCCGGATCACGTCGGCCCAGGTGCGCAACATCCGCCTCAAGGCTGAGCGCTGTGGGGTCATGCCCATGGTGCTGCGCAGGAAAGGGTGGCCAGTGCTGACAACCGCAGGACAGACCGACGCCGATCAGATGGCTCTGAACTTCGGAGAACGGCCTGGGGCCCCTAAGCCGCCGAATCACGAGGGAACAGAGAGCCACGAAACTCGGGTAGTCGGTGGCGCTGGAAAACAGGAAACGTCTATCTCTCAAGGGGTTAATGAAACTTCTCGCGGGGTGGAAACAACATGAGCCGGGCGGTGGGTGTCACGAAACTGGCCGCGGCGCTGGGGATATCGAAGGGTCAGGTCAGCAAGCTGGTGAAGCGCGGCATGCCGGCGGACTCGGTCGAGGCGGCCATCCAGTGGCGTGACGACAACTTGCGGCCCGAGTGGCGCAAGGGCGCCGACCGCCCGGTGACCGAGAAGGACGTCGAGCCGGAGGTGCGCTGCCAGGTGCGGCATGACGCGCCATTCGATGCTGCCGACTCAGAGCCGGCAGAGCGGCCTGAGGGGCAGAGCGACAACCAAACGTATTGGGCGGCAAAGGCGCGGAGAGAGGCCACGCTGGCCGACCTGGCGGATATCGAGCTGGCGAAGGCTCGGGGCTCTCTGGTGGAGATCGAGGCCGTTCGTCAGGGGCTGCAGTCGTCTTCGCGCATGCTGCGCGACATGATCCTGTCCGTTCCCAATCGCATCGCGGCCCAGCTGGTGGCAACCGATGATGTCGGGGCGGCCCAGCGGATGATGCGCGACGAGCTGCGCGGCGTGCTCGAGCAGTTCTCTCGGCTGTCGGCGGACAGCCTCGACCGGACGGCCGTGTGATGGGCGCCGTCGCCGACGGCTTCTGCGCGGCCTTCCAGGCGATACAGGAGGGTATCGAGCCGGATCCGGACATGTGGGTCGACGAGTGGGCCGACGCGCACATGGTGTTGCCGACCGGCAAGAGCGCCGAGCCCGGCCAGTACCGCATCAGCCGCACGCCCTACGCCCGTGCTGTGCTCCGGGCGCTGTCTCCCGGTCACCCCTGCCGCCGCGTGGTCGTCATGGGCCCGTCGCAGCTGATGAAGACCCAGATTGCGCTGGCGTTCATCGGGGCGAGCATTCATCAGGCGCCGGCCAACATCCTGACCCTGCTGCCGACGACAAACCTTGCGAAGCGTGTCAGCAGCCGCATCACCGACACCGTGCGCATCGTGCCAGTGCTGCGCGATCGCGTTGCAGAGCCCCGCTCTCGGGATGCTCGCAACACGATGGACACCAAAGAGTTTTCCGGCGGCACCATCTACATCACCACGGCAGGCTCTGCCGCCAACCTCGCGGAAGTCCCGGCGCGCTACATTGTCGGCGACGAGGTGGACCGGTGGGAGGGAGACGTCGGTGGCGAGGGCGACCCCGTCGAACTGGCCGAGGCTCGCGCCTCGACCTTCGCCTACAACGC
The DNA here is from genome assembly GCA_020445665.1 of Rhodocyclaceae bacterium. GTDB lineage: Bacteria > Pseudomonadota > Gammaproteobacteria > Burkholderiales > Rhodocyclaceae > Cognatazoarcus. The sequence goes on along the minus strand of JAGRGD010000238.1, from coordinate 3,669 downwards.
CAAGTTCTACTATCCGAGCTCGCCCACCGTCGAGGGTCAGAGCCGGATCCACACGCTGTATCTGCAGGGCACCCGCAACCGCTACCATGTGCAGTGCCCTCACTGCGCAGAGCACCAGACCCTCGAATGGGAGCACCTGCGGTGGGACGACGACGACCTGCCCACGCGCGCCTGGTACGTCTGCCCGCACTGCGGCGCCGAGATCGAAGAGAAGTCCAAGGCCACGATGCTGCCCGACGCGGCAGACGGTGGAACGGCCGAGTGGCGACCCGATCAGGTGGGCGACGGCGAGACCGAATCATTCTGGATCAACGCGCTCTACGCGCCGCTCGGCTTCGTCTCCTGGCTGTCCCTGGCCCGGCAGTACGTCAAGGCAAAGGCGCGCTATGACAAGGGCGACCCGCAGCCCCTGCAGGTGTTCTACAACACCCGCCTTGCCCGGGTGTGGGATGCCGCCGTCGAGCGCACGAAGGCCGAAGAGATCAAGTCCCGCGCCGAGCACTTCCCGCTCGGCATCGTGCCGCGTGGCGGACTGGTGCTTACCGCCGCGGTCGACGTCCAGCCTTCCCGCCTCGAGGTCGAGATCAAGGCCTGGGGCGTCGGTCTTGAAAACTGGAACATCGCCTATCGCGTGCTCTGGGGCGACCCGACGCAGCAAGACGTCTGGACGCGCCTCGATGAGCTGATGAACACGCCCATCCTCAACTGGCGGGGCGTTCCCATGCGGGTGCTCGGCGCGGCAATCGACTCGGGCGGTGCCAACACCCAGGACGTCTACAACTACACACGCAACCGCCGGCACCGCCACGTCCTGGCCATCAAGGGATCGAGCAAGCCCAACCGCCCCGTCATCGCAGCCCGGCCCAGCAAAGTCGACGTCACCTGGCAGGGCGAGACCGAGAAAGAGGGTGCGCTGCTCTGGATGGTCGGCACAGACGTCGCCAAAGACTGGATCTTCGGCCGCATCAAACTCACCGGCGGGCCCGGCGCCGCGCACTTCAGCAAGGAACTGCCGGACGACTACTTCGAGCAGCTCACGGCCGAGCGCAAGGTCATCCGCTACGTCAAAGGCCACGCCCGATCGGAGTGGGTCAAGAGCGCTGGCGCGCGCAACGAAGCCACCGACCTCTTCGTCTACAACCTCGCCATGGCCTACTACTTCGGCCTGCACGCCTACAGCGATGCCGAATGGGAGCGCCTGCGGCTCAAGGTCGATCCGGTGCAGGGCGACATGTTCCGCCGAGATGCGCCCGAGGCCGCACCGCCCGCCGGGGCGTCCTCTGCTGCTGATCATGATCAGCCGGAACCGCCCGCGCCGGCAGACCCCGTCCCGGCCATCCATCCGCCCAGGCCGCAGCCTGCTGCCGTCACCCGAAAATCCTCCGGCCGGCGCGTCGTTCGCTTCGCCGGATTCGGCTGAAATCCGCCCACAGGCGCCCGAGGCGACCGCCGCCCATCATGCACCCTGACCTTCAACGGGTGCCCCATGGCCGTTACCCAAGCTGACATCGACGCCCTTACCGCTGCGCTCGCATCCGGAGAGCGCAGCGTGCGCATGCCCAGCGGCGCCATGGTCGAGTATCGCTCTGTGGCGGAGATCCGCACCGCCCGCGACGAGCTAAAGGCCGAGATGGCAGACCAGAACGCCGAGGCCGGTACCGGCCCGCGCCGCGTGCGCCAGGTGCGCTACTACCACGGCGGGCGGGGCTACTGATGGCGCGGCGAAAGGGCAAGCGCAACAAGGCCGCTCCGACCGCCGTCGCGCCGGTCAGCAACCGCTTCGACGCGGCCGGATCCGGCCGTCGCCTGCGCGGCTGGGTCGCCCCTGCCAGCGGACCCAACAGGGCCATCAGGCAAGGCGCTACTACTCTGCGCAATCGCGCCCGCGATGCGGCCAGAAACGAATGGGCCGCCAAGGCCACTCGAACCCGCTGGGCCGTCAACCTCGTCGGCACCGGCATCGTCCCGCGTCCTAGAAAGCAGCCGCCGGACGTAAAGCGGCTGCTGACGGACCTGTGGGACGCCTGGGTGCCTGTTGCCGACGCAGACGGCACCCTCGACTTCTACGGCCTGCAGGCCCAAGTGGCCGGAAACTGGATTGAGTCCGGCGAGCTTTTCGTGCGTCTTCGCACGCGGCGTGTCGAAGACGGGCTCCCGGTGCCGCTGCAACTGCAGCTGATCGAATCCGACGTCTGCCCGCTTTGGGATAGCCGCGCCAACAACGGAAACGAAATCCGGCAGGGTATCGAATTCGATCGCGTCGGGCGGCGTGTCGCGTACTGGATGTATCGCGACCACCCCAATGACGACCGGCCTCTCGCCGCCACCGACCTGGTGCGCGTGCCGGCCGACATGGTCATCCACGTCTTCGAGCCGACCCGGCCGGGTCAGATCCGCGGCGTCAGCGAGTTCAGCACCATCCTCGCCAAGCTGCGCGGCGTGGCCGACTTCGACGATGCCGTGCTCGACCGCCAGAAACTGGCCAACCTGTTTGCGTTCTTTATCACCAATGCCGGGAATCCCGCTGTTCGGGTCGATCCGCTTACCGGCCTTCCCGCAGAAAGTGGCGACGATGGCGAGCCCATGGCCCCCATCCAGCCCGGAACCGGCCAGGTCCTGAACCCCGGAGAGGAGGTCACCTTCTCCGATCCTCCGGGCCCTGGGGCCGACTACGACGACTACATGCGCATCCAGTCGCAGCACCTCGCGGCAGGCTCAGGGCTGCCCTATGAGTTGCTCACGGGCGACCTGCGCGACGTCTCAGATCGCGCGCTGCGCGTCATCGTCAATGAGTTCCGTCGGCACTGTGAACAGCGGCAGTGGCACATTCTGATCCCCCAGCTGTGCCGGCGCGTCCGCAACGAATGGGCTGCGCTTGCTGCGCTGGCCGGCGCCATCCCTGCCGACCTCGAAGCCGCCGCCCGCAGCGTCACCTGGGTGCCGCAGGGCTGGCCCTACTTCCACCCGACGCAGGACGTCCAGGCCGAACGCCAAGCCGTCGAAGCCGGCTTCAAGAGCCGGGACGGCGTCATCACCGCCCGCGGCGACGACCCAGAAGCCATCGACGAGCAGCGCGCCGAGGGCGCCGAACGCGAAACCCGACTCATCCTTCCCCGCACCGGCGGGTAACCTCCAACGGAGACCGCACCATGACTCTCAACCGACTCATCCGCTTCCGCCTTCTGCTCGAGTTGGCCGTCGTCGTCATCACGCTCGGGCTTGTCTTCGGTGCGCCGCCTGCGATTGCCGGCGCACTGACCGACACCGCCGAGAATGCGATCGTCGATGCCGTGCTCCGTGGCCAGGCCCTCGGCGCACCGGCCACCCCGCATTGGGGCCTCACCACCGACACCTGCACTGATTCCGGCAGCGGCACGGAACCGGCGGGCGGGGCGTATGCCCGGGTGTCCTACGCGGCATCGATGGCGAACTGGTCGGGCACTCAGGGCGGAGCATCCACCGTCGCGAGTACCGGCACCGGCGGCACCGTGTCGAACAACAACCCGATCGCATGGCCGGAATCGAGCGCATCGTGGGGCACCGTGCAGGCGGTCCGGCTCTACACCGCCTCGAGCGGCGGATCCGTCTGGATCTGCATCGACCTGACGACGCCGTTTGCCGTGTCCGCTGCCGGCGTCACGGTTCGATTCCCGGCCGGGGCGCTGACAT
>JAGRGD010000237.1 GCA_020445665.1 Rhodocyclaceae bacterium | reverse complement strand
GGACCGTGAAACAGGTACGCGCCGATGATAGTGCCCATACGGGTGTGAAAGTAGGTCATCGTCAGACTAACCCTATAACAAAGCCCCTCTGCTAGCGATGCAGAGGGGCTTTGTACGTGAATGAGGTCGCGTTTCGTGTCTGGCGACGGTTGGCGCCGCATGGATAATCACGCTAGAATCTCGCCCTTCGCTGCTGTAGCTCAGTTGGTAGAGCAACTGATTCGTAATCAGTAGGTCGCCAGTTCGATTCCGGCCAGCAGCACCACACACTGCAACGGGCTAGCCCACGAGGGCTAGCCCGTTTTGCATGCCTCTTCCGGGCAATGAGTCGTGGGTGTCCTGGAATCGCTGTACAATCCGGGGCCTCGCGGTTGCGCCCGCCGCAGCGCGCCTGCCTTCTGGCGCATCACCACTGCACGGTGTGCTGCGAACCGCGGCGGAATGGTCGATCCCTCGTGGTTGCCGTTTTTTTGGGGGGCGTTTGGTTTCCGCTACTAGCAACAGCCTGCGAACGTCTTGACTGAACATTCCTGCTACCACTGCGGCCTTCCCGTCCCGAATGCGGTCCATCTGGATGTGGAGATCCTTGGCGAACCGCGCCCCATGTGCTGTGCTGGCTGCGAGGCGGTAGCGCGTTCGATTGTAGACAGTGGTCTTTCCGACTATTACCGCCATCGAGATTCGATGCCGGAGTCGCGTCGGGAGGCACTGCCGGACGAACTCGTCGATCTGGGCCTGTTCGACAGTCATGATTTCCAGGCGAGTTTCGTCAGAGTTCCCGAACCCAACCAGCGAGAGGCGACCCTCTTGCTGGAGGGGATCACCTGCGCAGCGTGCGTGTGGCTTAACGAGCAGCATGTCGCCCACCAGCCGGGTGTCATCGCAGTTAGCATCAACTACGCGACACGCCGCGCGCGCGTTCGCTGGAACGACCAGGAGACTCGCTTGTCGCGTATCCTGGCCTCGATTCAGGCGATTGGCTATCGCGCCTATCCCTACGATCCGCAGCGGGAAGAAACGCTGGCTGGCAAGGAGCGGAAGAGCGCGTTGTGGCGACTCTTCGTTGCCGGCTTCGGCGCCATGCAGGTCATGATGTACGCCTTGCCAGAGTATGTTGCGGGGGAAGGCGAGATGTCGGCCGACATGTCAGCGCTCCTGCGTTGGGCAAGCCTGGTGCTGACGCTGCCAGTCGTTCTTTACTCGGCAGGCCCTTTCTTTTCCCAGGCATGGCGCGACCTGCGCCAGCGGCGGCTGGGCATGGACGTACCCGTTTCGCTAGGGATCGGAACGGCCTTTCTGGCGAGCCTGTGGTCATTCTTCAGTGGTCAGGGTGAGGTTTATTTCGACTCCGTGGCCATGTTCGTATTCTTTCTGTTGTGTGGGCGCTTCCTGGAGATGCTGGCGCGACAGAAGGCGGCGCGCGGTGCCGAGGAGCTGGCGAAGATTCTTCCAGCGGTCGCCGAACGTCTTACTCGGTGGCCCGGTGTGGTGGGCGAGCAGGTGGATGTTTCGCGCCTGGCGGTCGGAGATGTGGTGCGGATCAAACCCGGTACGGTGATACCCGCTGACGGTGTCGTACTGGATGGAAGCAGTGCCGCCGACGAGTCGCTCCTGACGGGGGAGAGCGTCGCGGTTGAAAAAGCCGTGGGTGACTCGGTGATCGGTGGCTCGGTAAACGGGGCGTCGCCGTTGGTGGTGCGGCTTACGGGGGTTGGCGACTCCACCCGCCTGGCTGGTATTCGCCGCTTGATGGATCGGGCGCAGGATGAGCGTCCCCGCGCAGCCCGGTTGGCCGACCGATTTGCAGGGCGCTTTGTCGCACTGGTCGTGACGGCTGCGGCCCTGACTGGCCTGTTCTGGTGGGGGCAGGACCCCGATCGGGCGCTATGGGTCTGCGTGTCCGTGCTGGTGGTCAGTTGCCCGTGTGCATTGTCACTTGCGACACCGGTTGCGTTGACAGTGGCGACTGCGTCTCTGGCTCGGCAGGGCGTTCTTGTCACACGTGGGCATGCGCTCGAGTCTCTGGCAGCGGCCGACTTCTTTGTGTTCGACAAGACGGGGACGCTGACGACGGGGGCCATGAAGGTCGAATCCATGGAGGTCAGGAAATCCAGGGATCTGGCGTGGGTGCAGTCGGTCGCATTGGGGCTGGAGGTCGCCTCGGAACATCGGATTGCCGAAGCGCTTCGTTCGGCCGATTGGCCGGTCACGGCCGCGAGCATTGAACAGGTTTCCGTCCATGTCGGCGAAGGCGTCTCCGGGCGATACGAGGGACTCGATCTGCGGCTGGGCAACGCCCAGTTCGTGAGCAACTGGGTGCCCGAGTCGGAACTGGCCCGAATAGCCGACGGACTGCTACCGAAGACGCCGCTCTTCCTTGCATGCCCGCAAGGCCTCCTTGCCAGCTTTGGTTTGTCGGACGAAGTGCGTGACGACGCCGCGGAACTGGTGGCTGCCCTGCGTGTGCGAGGTGCGGGCGTAGGCATACTTAGCGGGGACACCCAGCGTGTTGTCGAAGAGGTTGCGGAGCGGATCGGAGTGTCCGAGGCGGCGGGCGGGCAGATGCCTGAGGACAAGCTCGCACGGGTCAAGGCCTTGCAACTGGCGGGGCGCCGCGTGGCGATGATTGGCGATGGCGTGAATGACGGGCCCGTTCTCGCCAGGGCGGATGTCTCCGTTGCGATGGGCGAGGGGACTGAACTTGCCCGCAATCAGGCCGATGTGGTGCTGCTAGGTGGGCGTTTCTTGCCGTTGCTCGAAGGGCTGCGGACGACCACCAAATGCAACCGGGTCATCCGCCAGAACCTCGTCTGGGCGCTGACCTATAATCTGATCGCAATGCCGGCGGCCATGGCGGGGTGGGTGACACCCTGGATGGCGGGTATCGGCATGTCCGCCAGCTCTCTGGTGGTAATTCTCAACGCGCTGCGTATCCAGCGCCGGGTCTGAGCCGATGGAGTCACTCTACCTGTTGATCCCGTTGTCGGTGGTCCTCGTCTTCCTGATCGGGGTGATCTTCTGGTGGTCTGTGCGAAGTGGCCAGTTTGATGACATGGAAGGGCCGGCCTATCGGGTCGTTATGGACGACGACCGCCCGAAACCCGGTCGGCCGGGCGAAGCAGAGCGTGAGCCAGGCGATGGTGGCCCCACATAATGTAGGGTTTTTGACATAGGTCAATGAGCAACCCGGCGACAAAGGGATAATTGAACTCAATCCAGTCATCTGCATTGCCCGGCGCCACCCGGGCGCTGCGACTGAAGGAATTTTTGTCTCTCTGTTGGGGTTGGGGGTGCGTGAGAACGCACCCTTTTTTTTGTTTACGCCCCCCAGCCGCCCGCCTGAATCAAGGCTTTACGGCGCTTCTTGCAGTGCAATACAATGTTGATCTGCGTCAACTAAGGTTTCGGTCCCGAGCGTATTCTTCTCGGGACTTTCATTTATGGGTGCCATGGGGCGCAGAGCCACATGGTCTCGACGGTTTCTTTGTTTCTTATCCAATGAGGTGACTCTCATGCAATCGCAAGCGACTTACAACTATAAAGTCGTGCGCCAGTTCGCCATCATGACGGTGGTGTGGGGCATTGTGGGCATGCTGGTCGGCGTTATCGTCGCAGCACAGCTCGTATGGCCTGAACTGAACTTCGCCGAGTGGTTCCACTTCGGCCGACTGCGCCCGCTACACACCAACGCTGTGATCTTCGCCTTCGGCGGCTGTGCGCTGTTCGCAACGTCCTACTACGTTGTCCAGCGAACCTGCCACACCACGCTGTTCGCGCCGGGGCTCGCGCAGTTCACCTTCTGGGGTTGGCAACTGATCATCGTCCTGGCGGCCATCACGCTGCCCCTCGGGATCACGTCCGGCAAGGAATACGCCGAGCTCGAGTGGCCCATCGACATCCTGATCGCTGTCGTCTGGGTCAGTTACGCGCTGGTGTTCTTCGGCACCGTGGCCAAGCGGAAGACCTCGCATATCTACGTCGCCAACTGGTTCTTCGGCGCGTTCATCCTGACCGTCGCTCTGCTGCACATCGTGAACAGCGCCGCGATTCCGGTGTCGCTGACCAAGTCGTACTCGGCCTACGCCGGTGTCCAGGATGCGATGATCCAGTGGTGGTACGGGCACAACGCGGTGGGCTTCTTCCTGACCGCCGGCTTCCTCGGGATGATGTACTACTTCGTGCCGAAGCAGGCGGACCGCCCGGTCTACTCCTATCGCCTCTCGGTGGTTCACTTCTGGGCCCTGATCTTCACTTACATGTGGGCTGGCCCGCACCACCTGCACTACACCGCCCTGCCTGACTGGACCCAGTCGGTCGGCATGCTGTTCTCGCTGATCCTGCTGGCACCGTCCTGGGGCGGCATGATCAACGGGATCATGACCCTGTCGGGCGCCTGGCACAAACTGCGTACCGACCCGATCCTGAAGTTCCTGATCACGTCCCTGTCCTTTTACGGCATGTCGACCTTCGAGGGCCCGATGATGTCGGTGAAGACGGTCAATGCGCTGTCCCATTACACCGACTGGACGGTCGGTCACGTGCACTCCGGTGCATTGGGCTGGGTGGCGATGGTGTCGATCGGTTCGATCTACTACCTGCTGCCGCGGATGTATGGCAAGACCGAGATGTATTCGACCAAGCTCATCACTACCCACTTCTGGGTCGCGACCATCGGCGTGGTGCTCTACATCGCCTCGATGTGGATTGCCGGCGTGATGCAGGGCCTGATGTGGCGCGCTACCAACCCGGACGGCACCCTGACGTACTCCTTCGTCGAGTCGGTCAAGGCCAGCTATCCGTTCTGGTCGATCCGCCTGCTGGGCGGCGTGCTGTTCCTCGGGGGCATGCTGATCATGTTCTACAACATGGTGAAGACCATTTCCGGCCAGAAGGCTTACGACGCGCCTGTCGTCGCACCGGCCGCCGCGCACGCCTGATCGGGAGAGAATCAAAATGGCTCAAAGCAAACACGAAATGATCGAGAAGAGCGTCGGCTGGATGATCGTGCTGACGCTGCTGACGGTGAGCGTGGGCGGTCTGGTCGAGATCGTGCCGCTGTTCTTCCAGAAATCCACCACGACGCCGGTCGAGGGCCTTGAGCCCTACGATGCGCTGGAGCTGGCGGGACGGGACGTCTATCTGCGGGAAGGGTGCTACAACTGCCATTCGCAGATGATTCGTCCCTTCCGTGCGGAGACCGAGCGCTATGGCCACTACTCGGTCGCGGGTGAGTATGTCTATGACCACCCGTTCCAGTGGGGCTCAAAGCGCACTGGGCCGGACCTGCACCGCGTCGGTGGCCGTTACTCTGACGAATGGCACCGTGTCCACCTGATCAACCCGCGTGATGTCGTGCCGGAATCCAACATGCCGGCCTTCCCGTGGCTTGATCGCCCGCTCAAGACTGACATCGCCGCGCGAATGAAGGCGCTGACGGCCGTGGGTGTTCCGTACTCCGACGAGCAGATTTCCGGCGCCAATGCGTCGATCGAGGGCAAGACCGAGCTGGACGCGGTCGTGGCCTATCTGCAGGGTCTGGGTACTGCCCTCAAGACCGTGAAGTGAGAGCGGAGTCTGCGCCGTGGATATCAACGATCTCCGTTCGATTCTGACTGTTCTGGCTTTCCTGTGCTTCCTGGGCATCGCTGCCTGGGCCTACAGCAGCAAGGCCAAGAAGGGCTTCGACGAGGCGGCGCAGCTACCTTTCGCAGATGATGACATGCCCGGCAGTGAGGCCGGGCATCGAAAGGAAGGAAAGAAAAATGGCTGACTTTGTTAGCGGTTTCTGGAACATGTGGGTGATGGTGCTCGTCGCCCTGAGTATTCTCTTCTGCGCGATCGTGCTGCTCACCAACATGAAGGGTGAGAAGTCCGAGACCGGCGAGGCCCAGCTTCACGGCCACGTTTGGGACGAGACCCTGTGCGAGTACAACAACCCGCTGCCTCGCTGGTGGATGTACCTGTTCTGGATCACGCTCATCTTCGCGGTCGTCTACATGGTGGTGTTTCCCGGCTTCGGAAACACCAAGGGCATCTTCGGCTGGAGTTCCGCCCACGGCGAGAACAGCCAGTACGCCCGTGAGATGAAGGCCGCGGAAGAGCGTTATGGTCCGATTTTCGCCAAGTACCAGAACCAGGATCTTCAGGCCGTCGCGGCTGATCCGGAAGCGAATGCCATGGGCCAGCGCATGTTCCTGACGTATTGTGCGCAGTGCCACGGTTCGGACGCGCGAGGCGCGAAAGGTTTCCCGAACCTGACCGACAGCGACTGGCTGTATGGCGGTGCGCCTGACACGATCAAGACGACCATCATGGGTGGCCGTCAGGGCATGATGCCTCCGTTCGGTCCGGTTGTTGGCGCCGAGGGAGCGAAGGATCTGGCCAACTACGTTCGCTCGCTTTCGGGCCTTGCCAATGATGCTGCGCGTGCCCAGAAGGGCGCCGATCTGTTCGCCCAGAACTGTGCGGCTTGCCATGGGGCCGATGCGACCGGCAACCAGGCGATCGGCGCGCCGAATCTGGCCGACAAGACCTGGCTCTACGGGTCGAGCGAGGCCACTATCGTCGAGACGGTGACCAAAGGTCGTCAGAACCGGATGCCGGCGTTTGCCGAGTTCCTCGGCGATGCAAAGGTACATCTGCTGGCCGCGTACGTTTACAGCCTGTCGAACAAGTAATACGGCAGATCATGCTTGATCTCGATTTCCCCGGGGCGTGCCCCGGGGAAATTTTCCGGATGTAAATCAGTAGTTGCGAATATAACGATCATGTCAGACCCTGCCCCAAATCGTAGTGCGGCGCCTCAGGCTTCCGCCGCCCCAGCTCAGGAAGACAGTCTCTACGCGGTCCGCGAAAAGGTTTACGTCAGAGCGGTGTCCGGACTCTTTGCCAAGTGGCGGTGGGGGCTGGTCTGGTTCACCCAGATCCTCTTCTATGGTCTGTGCTGGGTCCCCTGGAATGGACGGCAAGCCGTGCTGTTCCATCTCGTGGAGCGCAAGTTCTACATCTTCGGTTGGGTGTTCTGGCCGCAGGATGTGTTCTTTCTGGCGATTTTGCTGATCATCTCGGCCTACGCCCTGTTCTTCTTCACCGCGATCGCGGGACGATTGTGGTGTGGCTACGCTTGCCCACAGACGGTCTATACCGAGATCTTCATGTGGATCGAGCAGAAGATCGAGGGCGATCGCAACAAGCGGATGAAGCTCGACAAGGCGGGCATGAGCGGCCGCAAGGTTGGGATCAAGGGCTTGAAGTACGGCGCGTGGATCGCCTTGTCGCTCTGGACCGGTTTTACCTTCGTCGGCTACTTCACGCCGATCAAGGAGCTCGTTGCCGAGGCCTTGACCTTCAGCTTTGGGCCGTGGGAGTTGTTCTGGATCCTGTTTTACGGGGCCTTCACCTACCTGATGGCCGGCGTGATGCGCGAGCAGGTGTGCAAGTACATGTGCCCCTACGCTCGCTTCCAGGGTGTGATGTTTGACCCGGATACGCTGGTCATCACCTATGACAACGAGCGGGGGGATCCGCGGGGCGCCCGCAAGAAGGGCGTCGATCCCAGGGCGATCGGGAAGGGGGATTGCGTCGACTGCGGGATCTGCGTGCAGGTGTGCCCAACGGGCATCGATATCCGGGACGGTATGCAATACGAGTGCATTGGCTGTGCGGCGTGCATCGACGCATGCGACCAGGTGATGGAGAAGATGAACTACCCGAAAGGGCTGATTCGCTACTCCACCGAGAATGCCGTCAAGATGCATTGGGGCATGAAGGAGATTCTGGCCCACGTGATGCGTCCCCGTACGCTGATCTACGGCGGCATCCTGACCGTGATCACGATTGCCTTCCTCTGGGGTCTGGCGACCCGTTCCCCCCTACGCGTTGACATCATCCGCGATCGCGCGGCGCTTGCACGCGAAGTGGCGGATGGCTACATCGAAAATGCGTACCGCCTGCAGGTCATGAACATGACCGAGAATCCCCGCAAGTTCGTCCTGACCCTTGAGGGCGCGGATGGCCTGCGCATGGTTGGTCCTGGCACGGTTGAGGTTCCGGCAGCAACGACGCAGGCCGTCACGGTCCAGGCGCAGATTCCGTATGGGTCGCTGGAGCCCGGTTCCCACGCGATTCACCTGTCTGTCGCAGCTGAGGACGATCCCGCTGTGCGGGTGCGCGAGCACACCACATTCATCATGCCGCAGTAAGATGACAACCATGAATCAGAACGTGCCCCATCGGGCCTGGTACCGGGAAAAGCTGGTGTGGATGGTGGTGGGTTTGCCTGCATCCGCCATCGTCGCAGGGATTGTCACGATCATCATCGCGACGCAAACCAGCGATGGTCTGGTGGCCGACGACTACTACAAGCAAGGGCTGGCGATCAACCAGACCATCGCGCGCGACGAGGCGGCACGAAAACTTGGCCTTGTTGCGGTGATCGAGTTGGGCGACGGCAAGGTGCGCGCGCGACTGGATTCCCGTGTCGCGGCCGAATTGCCCGATCGCATGCTGATGACGCTCCTGCATCCCACGCGTGCCGGTGAAGATCAGGAGGTCACTCTCACGCGCCAGGGTGACATGTACACCGGTGAAGTAAAGATTCCGAGGCCCGGGCGCTGGCAGGTCCGCCTCGAGGACGAGTCCCGCAACTGGAGAATGAACGGGACCGCGCAGTTCCCTGCAGAGACGACGATTCGCATTGAGAGCGAATTTCCCAAGTCGTAACCTGTATGGAGGTTGTCATGGCACTCAAGGAACTCTTCAGCACCGACATTGGCCTACTGAGCCTGTTTACGATCGGCTTTGTGGTGGTCATGGGGGTGTACCTGAGTCGTTTCGTAAAACGGCACATGGAACACGACGAGAACCTGCATCAGCATTAGACCGGACCTGACCGGGGCAGCGCGAAGACGTTGGCCCCGGTGACCGCCGGGCGCCCAAAGGGAGTCATCAAGTGAAAAAAATGATCGAGGTGCTGTGGCCGTCGTTCCTCATTGCCGGGCTGGCAGAGATCGTGTTCTTTACTGTCGTCAATCCGCAGGAGCTGTACTTCTTCGGTGAACCCGTGCGTGTGTCCGACCTGGCGACATACTCGATCGGGTTCTTCGGCTTCTGGCTCGTGTGTGCCGCGTCAAGCCTGACGACGGTCTTCTTCCAGCGTGGAGCAGACGAGATCAACCATCCCGAGCGTTACCGCGACTCCTGAGCACGTGCGCTCTGCGCTGACCGCCCGGGTGGCACTTCAGCGATAGACCAGGACCGGTATCGTGCTGTGGGTGAGCACCTTCTGTGTTTCACTCCCCAGCAACAGGCTCGCCAGACCCCTGCGACCGTGCGAGGCCATGAAGATCAGGTCGCAGGCGTGGCGGTTGGCCGCTTCTATGATGGCCTCGTAGGGCAACTCGTTGACCGCCGTATCGGTGAGCGCCGTGACGCCGGCATCCTCGGCGATGGCACGCGCCTGTTTCAAAATGGCGTCGGCCTCCTTGGAGGACGCCTCGGCGAATTGCTCGGGGGGGGTCGGGTCGATCAGGGCACCCTCGCCGTAGATGGGCATGGGGAAATCGGGCTGGGCGTAGAAGAACACCACCTGCGCGCCCGCTTCCTGGGCAAACGAAACTGCCCGCCTGACCGTGCCATTCGATAGATCGGAGCCGTCCGTGGGAACCAGGATGTTCTTGAACATGGCGCACCTCCAAGCTTGCGTGGCGATGGTTCATTATAGGCTCCGAGGCGCGGCCTCCCGGCTTGACGCTTGTCAATAGTCCCTCGGGTTTGCCGCATCAGGGCTCGGATTGGCGCCAGAATGAGGGTGCGCGGACCGGGGCGGTTCGGTTGGTCCGACGCGAAACCCCGATGGGAGGCGAGCCATGACGTCACATGCATCGAATACCCGCCATGCCGGTGAAGCCAGCGGGAGCTTCCTGGCCGGCCTGAAGACGATCGAAAACACAGGGCGCGCCTTTGAAGGCGCCTTCGACCCGATCGGGATGATGATGCCGCTGATCCACGCGCAACTGGCCTGGTTCTCCCATCCCGTCGAGTTCTCCGCTGCAGCTGCACAGCTGATGGACAGGAGCGTGGCACTCCAGCTGCACATGCTCAAGCGGAACCTCGGAATGGATAGTCCCGAGCCCATCTCTCCCCATAGGGACGATACCCGTTTTTCCGATCCGGTCTGGCACGATCAGGTGTTCTGGGACATGGTCAAGGACAGCTACCTGCTATTGACTCGAAGCGTCCAGGACATGCTTTACGAGACCCCGGGCATGTCGGCGCGGGAGCGCCGGCGCGTCGCGTTCTGGTGGCGGACCTGGCTCAACATGATGGCGCCGACGAACTTTCTCTGGACCAATCCGGTTGCCTTGAGAAAAGCGGTCGAGACCCAGGGCGAATCGTTGCGTCTCGGGGTCGAGAACTTCCTCGACGATCTCGCTGCCGGGTCGGTCCGCCTCGCCGATCCCTCGGACTTTCAGGTGGGCAAGAACCTGGCAACGACGCCGGGTAAGGTCGTTCTTCGCAATGGGCTGCTCGAAGTCATCCACTACGCGCCAACGCAGCCGAAGGTGCATCGCGAACCGGTCGTGATTGTCACGCCCTGGATCAACAAGTTCTACATCCTCGATCTGACGCCAAGAAAGAGTCTGGTGCGCTACCTGCTAGACCAGGGCCTCGATGTCTACATCACGAGCTGGAAGAACCCGGATGCCTCGATGGCCGATATCGCCTTTGATGACTACCTCACCGAGGGGGTGGGCGAGATCGTTCGGGTGGCGCGGGAGGTATCCGGAGCCGAAAAGGTCCACGCGGTCGGCTACTGCATCGGCGGCACGGCCCTGTCGATGTACATGGCGTGGGCAAACCGTCACTTTGGCCCCGAGCGGGTACCGGTCCGGGACTGGACCCTGTTCACCACGCTGGTCGACTTCCACCGGCCTGGCGACATCGAAGTCTTCATCGATGAGCAAACCGTCGACTACCTGTGCGAGAACATGGCGCGTAAGGGGTATCTCGATGGACAGGAAATGGCCGCATCGTTCCGCCTGCTGCGTTCCAACAGCCTGATCTGGCACTACGTCGTGCATGGCTGGCTGTATGGGGAGAAACCGCCCGCCTTTGATGTACTGTACTGGAACATGGACACCACTCGGATGCCGGCGCGCATGCATGCCTGGTATCTGCGTGAGCTGTATCTGGACAATCGCCTCGCCAAGGCCAACACGCTGGAGGTCGCGGGCGAACGGATGGATCTCGGCTGTATCCGCCAGCCGGTGTACGCGGTGGGGGCCGAAGACGACCACATCGCGCCATGGCGCCAGGCCTTCCGCACGATGGAACTGGTTGGGGGGGATCGGCGCTACGTGCTGTCGAGCTCCGGCCACATTCTGGGCATCGTCAATCCACCGACGCGTCCGCCAAAGCGGGATTTCGTGGCGGCCGAGGTCAAGGCCGGGGATTCCCACGAAGCCTGGCACCATCGCGGCGTTTCGACGCCCGGCAGCTGGTGGGAAGACTGGATGGCGTGGCTCAAGCCCCGCTGCGGAGCGCTGGAAGAAGCGCCTGCAGTCTCGACCGCCGCACATCCTGCGCTTTGCGATGCGCCCGGAACCTATGTGCTGGAGCGCTGATCCCCGAAGGTGACGCTTCAGGTGTGCTTTGCGCAGTGGGTAAGCAGGCGCTTGAGACCTTCCAGGTCGATGATCCGGATGTGTTTCTGATGGACCGCGACCAGACCCTCGTCCTGAAATTTCGAGAAGGCGCGGGAGACGGTTTCGAGCTTGAGGCCCAGGTAGGATCCGATTTCGTCGCGGGTCATGCGCAGGTGGAACTCCGCTGGAGAGTAGCCCCGCGCCATGAAACGTTTCGACAGATTCAGGAGGAAGGCGGCGAGGCGTTCTTCCGCCCGCATTGAGCCGAGCAACATCATCACCCCATGGTCACGCACGATCTCGCGACTCATGACCTTGTGGAACTGGTGCTGAAGCGACTCGACCTCACGGGACAGCTCTTCGAGCTTCGAGAAGGGGATGATGCACACCTCGCTGTCTTCGAGGGCGGTGGCATTGCAGGAATGGGCCTCGGAGCTGATGCCGTCGAGGCCGAGGATCTCACCGGTCATCTGGAAGCCGGTGACCTGTTCACGACCATCCTCAAGCAACACGTCAGTCTTGAACGAGCCGGCGCGGATCGCATAGATGGCCTCGAACTCATCGCCGGCCCGATAGAGCTGGTGCTGCCGGCGGATCTTGCGCTTGGTGCCGACCAACTCGTCGAGCCGGTCGATCTCGTGGCCGGTCAATCCGAATGGCAGGCAGAGTTCGCGGAGATTACACTGAGAGCAGGCGGCCTTAAGAGTGGTCGGCGTGACCGCCGTTGCTTTCATTTCCACGCTGTCCAAACTCCTTTCCCTTGGCACGGGGTTGTCCCACTTTGATCCACGTCAACCCTATGACCGCGGCTTTTTGAGATGGTAGCCGCCTGTAAGGTGAACAAGACCATGACCAGCAGAGACATCGTATTCGACCCGCAGTTGATCCGCCGCTTTGACGTCAACGGGCCCCGCTACACGTCCTACCCCACCGCTGATCGCTTCGTAGAAGCGTTCAACGCCGATGCATACAAGCACTGGCTGGGCAAGCGGACGGTCGGGGGGATCAACCGACCGCTCTCATTATACTTCCACATCCCTTTCTGTAACACGATTTGCTACTACTGCGCGTGCAACAAGATCATCACCAAGGATCACGGCCGCTCCGCCAAATACTTGAAATATCTGGACAAGGAAGTGGCGATGCAGGCGGAGGCGCTCGACGGTGGGCGCGAAGTATTGCAATTGCATCTGGGTGGCGGTACGCCGACCTTCCTGTCCCACGACGAGATGCGCGAGTTGATGGCTACCGTCAACAAGCACTTTACCCTGGTGCCCAACGGCGAGTTCTCGATTGAAGTCGATCCGCGCAAGGTCGATTTCGAGACCGTTGCGCTGCTGGCGGAGCTCGGTTTCAACCGGATGAGCATCGGCGTGCAGGACTTCAACATCGACGTGCAGCGCGCGGTCAATCGAGTGCAGAGTTTCGACGAGACCAAGCTGGTCCTCGATTCGGCAAGGGAGCTGGGCTTCAAGTCGATCAGCATGGATCTGATCTATGGTCTGCCCAAGCAGAACGTCATCAGCTTCAACAGCACGCTCGAGAGCGTGTTGGCCCTCTCGCCTGATCGGATCTCGCTCTATAGCTACGCTCACCTGCCGGGACTGTTCAAGCCCCAGCGCCGCATCAACGCCGGTGACATGCCCTCGGCCGATACCAAGCTGCAGATCCTCCAGTTGGCGATCCGCCGCCTCACCGAGGCGGGCTATGTCTACATCGGCATGGACCACTTCGCCAAGCCGGACGACGAACTCACCATTGCCCAGCGGCAGGGCCGGCTGCACCGTAATTTCCAGGGTTACTCGACCTATGCCGAGTGCGACCTGCTGGCCTTCGGCGTCTCGGCGATCGGCAAGGTGGGGCCCTCGTATGCGCAGAACGTCAAGACCCTGGACGAGTACTACGACGTCCTCGATCGCGACGAGTTGCCGATCCTGCGCGGCGTCGAGCTGACCTCCGACGACCTCCTGCGTCGGTCGATCATCCAGGCGCTGATGTGCCACTTCGAGATTTCGATCGAGTCGATCCAGATCTCCCACCTGATCGACTTCAATGAGTACTTCGCCGACGAGATCGCCGACCTCAAGGAGATGGAGTCGGCCGGACTGGTCAAGGTCACCGACCAGTGGATCAGTGTCCTGCCGCCGGGTCGCCTCCTGGTGCGGGGCATCGCGATGGTGTTCGACAAGTACATTCGCGCCGATCGCGAACGAACGCGCTACTCCAAGGTCATCTGATCGTCCCTTTTCTGCCACGGACCCGCGGTTCGCGCCGCGGGTCCGCGCTCGTCGATGCCTGAAACCGGATATATCGCGGCCTTCCTGATCGGCCTGCTCGGTGGCGCCCACTGCGTCGGCATGTGCGGCGGCATCGTCAGTGCGCTGTCCGTTCAGATGCCTGGTCAGCGGGGCAACCAGTGGCCCCTGCACCTGGCCTATAACCTCGGCCGGATCAGCAGCTACACGCTGGCCGGCACGCTGCTTGGGGCGCTGGGATCGGTCGGCATGCTGATGAACGGCGTGATGCCGGTGCAGATCGGCCTATACGTGCTGGCCAACCTGATGCTGATCGCGCTGGGGCTCTATCTCACCGGCTTCACCCGCCTGATGCTGCCGGTCGAGCGGGTCGGCGCTCGCCTGTGGCAGCGCATCCAGCCACTGACCAAGCGCTTTCTGCCGGCGCGATCGCCGGCCCAGGCCTTCCCCCTCGGCTTGCTTTGGGGCTTTCTGCCCTGCGGCATGGTCTATGGCGTGCTCGCCACGGCACTGGTGACCGGCTCCGCCTGGCGGGGTGGGGCGCTGATGCTGGCCTTCGGCCTCGGCACGCTGCCCAACCTGCTGCTCGCCGGCATGCTCCTGAAGCGCCTCAAGGACGTCACCCGCCACCGGGGCGTGCGACTTGTGGCCGGGCTGACGGTGCTCGGCTTCGGCCTGTTCGGCCTGTTCAACGCGTCGAACCTCGGCGAGAAACTCTGGGGCGGGGTGGTCTGCGTGGTCTGAGACCGCGAATGAACAATCCGCGGCGAGCCGTGCCAAAATCGGTATCGGAACGTTGCTGCGCTGCGCCAATGACGAACACGGACTCTCCCCGATCGCTGGATCTGCCGGTTGCCGGCATGACCTGCGCTGCCTGCGCGGCCCGCATCGAGCGCGTGCTGAACCGGTTGCCGGGCGTCACTGCGAACGTGAACCTGGCGTCCGAACGCGCGCATGTGGAACTGGTCGGCGAAGACGCCGCGGATGCGGGCGATGTCGTCGCCAGCATTCGCAAGGCGGGCTTCGAGGTGCCCGTGCGGGAGGTCGAGTTCGCCATCGGCGGCATGACCTGTGCCGCATGTTCCACCCGGCTCGAGAAGGTGCTCGGCAAACGGCCCGGGGTCGAGGCGGCTAGCGTCAATCTGGCCACCGAAAGGGCCCGCGTACGCTTCGTGCCCGGCGAATCCAGCGTGCCCGAACTGATCGAGGTGGTTGGCCGGGCGGGCTTCACCGCTACCGAGTCCGGCGAGGCAGAGCATGCGGCCGAGAAGGCCCGACGAGAGGCTCGGTACCAGGGTGAACTGCGCCAGTTCTGGGTCGCGGCCGCGCTCTCTCTGCCACTCCTGGCGCAGATGCCAGCCATGTTCGGTTGGATCGGCGACGGCGGCAGCCACGACCTGCTGCCGCGCTGGCTGCAGTTGGCCCTTGCGACACCGGTGCAGTTCTGGATCGGCGCCCGTTTCTATCGGGGCGCCTGGGCCTCGCTGCGGGGCGGCTCCGCCAATATGGATGTCCTGGTCGCTCTGGGCACCAGCATCGCCTGGCTGTTCAGCACCGTGGTGACGCTGGCCGGCCTCCACGATCAGCATGTCTATTTCGAGGCGTCGGCCTCGATCATCACCCTCGTCCTCCTCGGCAAGCTGCTCGAGGCACGCGCCAAGGCCCGGACCGGCGCGGCCATCGAGGCCCTGCTGAAACTGCAGCCTACGCTCGCCCGCGTCGAGCGGAACGGGCAGGTGGTCGACGTGCCCGTCGCAGAACTGGTCACCGGCGACATTTTCGTGGTGCGCCCAGGTGACGCGGTGCCGGTGGATGGCGAGGTCCTGTCGGGTGAATCGGGCGTCGACGAGGCGATGCTGACCGGCGAAGGCCTGCCGGTGGCCAAGGGCGAGGGTGATCCGGTCTTCGCCGCCACCATCAATGGCACGGGGCTGCTGCGCTGCCGGGCAACCGGCGTCGGTAGTCACACGATGCTGGCTTCGATTGTCCGCCTTGTGGAACAGGCGCAGGGTTCGAAGGCCCCGGTGCAACGACTCGCAGACCGCGTCTCGGCGATCTTCGTGCCGGTCGTCGTGGTGGTTGCCGTACTGACCTTCGGTGGCTGGCTGCTGGCTGGCGCGCCGTTGCAGCAGGCGCTCGTCAATGCGGTGGCGGTCCTGGTGATCGCCTGCCCCTGTGCCCTCGGGCTGGCCACGCCGACCGCAATCATGGTCGGCACCGGGCAGGGCGCGCGCCATGGCGTGCTGGTGCGCAATGCCGAGGCGCTGGAACTCGCCGAGCGGCTGGGGGTGCTGGCGGTGGACAAGACCGGCACCTTGACCGAGGGGCGCCCGGTGGTCGTCGACACTGTGGCGGCGCCGGGTTTCGAGGCGGACCGGGTGCTGGCGCTTGCGGCGGCGGTCGAGCGGGGCAGCTCCCACCCCTTGGCTGCCGCGGTGGTCGCGGCCGCGGGAAGCGCGCCAGAAGGGACCCGGGTGACCGCGACGGCCGGCGCCGGCGTCGAGGGCCTCGTTGATGGCCATCGGATCCGCGTCGGATCGCCGGCATTTGCCGGATGGGCCGATGCGGGGCGGGTTGACGCGATGGCGTCGCAGGGACAGAGCCTGGTGGCGGTGGCGGTCGATGGCGCCCCCGCCGCCCTGATCGGCGTCGCCGACCGGCTGCGAGACTCGACGCCCACCGCCCTTGCTCGCCTCGGCAACCTCGGCGTGCGGGTCGTGATGCTCACCGGCGACAACGAGCGCACGGCCAGGGCTGTCGCCGAGGCCTGTGGCATCTCGGAGTTCCGGGCGGGCGTCATGCCCGACGGCAAGGCTGAGGCCGTGCGTGCGCTGGCCCGCGAGGGGCGGGTAGGCATGGCAGGCGATGGCATCAACGACGCGCCGGCGCTGGCCGCGGCAGATGTCTCCTTCGCGATCGGCACCGGCACGGACGTGGCGGTCGCGGCCGCCGACGTCACGCTGGTGCGTAGCGACCTGGCGGGCGTCGCTGATGCGGTCGAACTGTCACGGGCGACCCTGGGCAAGATCCGTCAGAACCTGTTTTTTGCCTTCGTCTATAACGTCCTGGGGATTCCCCTGGCGGCGCTGGGCATGTTGAATCCGGTCGTGGCCGCGGCGGCGATGGCCATGAGTTCGGTCTCGGTCGTCAGCAATTCGCTGCTCTTGCGACGCTGGCGCCCCTCTGCAAATCCGGAACCACGTTAAGGAGCGCAAACGGATGGAAAGTACGGTGATCAAGGTCGGTGGCATGAGCTGCCATGGGTGCGTGCGCAACGTCACCGGCGTCCTGCAGGCCCAGCCGGGTGTCGAGCAGGTGGATGTATCCCTGGAGAACGGCGAGGCCACGGTGCACTACGACGGCAGCAAGGTAGCCCTCGGACAGCTGCGCTCGGCGATCGAGGAAGCGGGGTTCGACGCGGCCTAGACGGCGCCCGCGGGTCAGTTGGCGACCGGCAGCGTGACGAAGCCGATCTTCTCCAGGCCCGCAGCACGGGCCGCCGCGAGCACCTTGGCCACGTGCTCGTAGTCGGTCAGGCGGTCGGCCAGCAGATGCAGTTCCGGTTGCGGACGCGCGCTGGCCGCCTCGCTCAGGCGGCGGTCGAGTTCTTCCGCGTCGATGGCCTGCTTGTCCCAGCTGATGCGGCCCTCGGCGTCGATCTCGAGCGCCACCTTGGGCGCTTCCTGCGGGGGTTCGACCGCGTCGGCCTGCGGCAGGTCGACACTGATGTTCTGGGTGATCAGCGGCGCGGTCACCATGAAGATGATCAGCAGCACGAGCATCACGTCCACCAGCGGCGTGGTGTTGATCTCGCTCATCGGGGCGCCGCCGTTGCCCTGGTTGAAGTCGCCGAAGGCCACGCTAGTTGCCTCCCGCCGCCTTCTTGAGCGGTGTCAGGTGCTCGACCCGGGCGCCGGTGGTCAGGAAGGCGTGAAGGTCGTGGGCGAAGGCATCCAGCGCCGCGAGTTCGAGCCGGTTGGCGCGGACCGAGGCGTTGTAGGCGAGCACCGCGGGGATCGCGACGAAGAGACCCGCGGCGGTCATGATCAGGGCCTCGCCGACCGGCCCGGCCACCTTGTCCAGGGTCGCCGAGCCGGTGGCCGAGATGCGGATCAGGGCATGGTAGATGCCCCAGACCGTGCCGAACAGGCCGATGAAGGGCGCGGTCGAGCCGATCGAGGCCAGCACCGTGAGGCCGGACTCGATGCGCGCCGTGGAGATGGCAATCGACTGGCGCATCGCCCGCGTCAGGAATTCGCCGCGCTCCATGTGACTGGCGAGGGTGTCGGCGCGGTGCTGGTCGTAGTGGGCGGCCGCCCGTGCCGCGCCGCGGGCGAGTCGGTTGAAGCTGCCGTCCGGCCCGGGCTGGGAGAGGGTCTCGAGGCCGTCTTCGAGGCTGCTGGCCTGCCAGAAGCGTTCGACGGCGTGGCGGTCGCGACGTCGTGCGATACCCCGGATCAGGCGATCGGCGATCAGATACCAGCTGGTCACGGACATGACCAGCAGCAGCACCGCGACGCTGCGGGAGATCGCATCGGCCTCGGCCCATAGCTGGGCGAAGCCGGTGTGTTCGATGGGCATTCAGTTCTCCAGGCGGAAGATGATCGGCACCTCGACCGCGGCCGCAATGGCCACGTGGCCGCGCCGGGCCGGCTCAAACCGCCAGTTTGCCACGGTTGCCAGGGCGGCGCGGTCAAGCCGGGCGGATCCACTCGAGCTGCCGACGTCAAGCTGGCTGACCGCGCCATCGGCGCTCACCCGCACGCGCAGCACGACGGTACCTTCTTCGCCGAGGCGCCTTGAGGCAAGCGGGTAGCGCGGCGCCGGGTTGCTGCGGTAGGCCGCTTCCACGCGCACCGGTGTCTCGCGCGGTGGCGCTTCGGACACTGTGGGCGGAGCTGCGTCACTGGCCTGGACGGCCGGCGGCTCGACCGGCTGTGCCGGTTCGCTTGGCGCCGCAGGCCGCGGCAGCGCCAGCGCCAGCGCAGGCGGTGGCTCTGGCGCGGGCCTGGCGGATGGAACGGGGCGCTGCCGGGCGGTGCGAGGGCTTGATTGAGGGCTTGGGGTGAGGTGCTTCCGCGGGGCCGTCCGGGGCGAGGGCGCGGTTGGTGTCGGTGGCGGCGCGGGGGGCACGGCGACGGGCGTCGACGTCGAGACCGGGGCCGGCGCAGGGGCGAGCAGACGGGCCTCGATGACCGGTGGTGCCGGGCGCAATGGCGTGGGGGACGGGCCGTGGCCCACAATCGCGGCGATCGCCACCAGGTGACAGCCCGCCACGAGCGCGAACAGGGCAATCCGCCCGAGTAGGGCGAATGGCATGTTCATCGAGGCAGTGGGTTCGGCCACGGGCGCGTCAATCCTCTTGGGGGAGGGGAGCGCAGGGCCGGCACAGGGCGAAGCCGCTGCCGTCCGCCACCCGCGGTGCAGTCTTCGGCCGGCCTGGCCGGTCTCCGGGCTCGCGCTGGGCGCTTACCGTTGCGGGGGCAGCACAGGGTTCTCACCTGTTTCCCGTTGCACCCACCTTCGAGCGGTGGGCACCAGGCCGGTACGTCAATCAGGAATTATAGCGCGGCGGCCATGCGTCCGTCCGATCGACGGTGAAGATCAGGGAAAACCCTTTATAATCCGGCCGACTTAATCAGGGAGGACAACATGGGTTTCGACCTCGTAGCCGCAGGCAAGGATGTACCGAACGACATCAACGTGATCATCGAGATCTCCGCGCAGGGCGATCCGATCAAGTTTGAAGTGGACAAGGACAGCGGCGCCGTCTTCGTGGACCGTTTCATGGGCACGACGATGCGTTACCCGTGCAACTACGGCTACGTGCCGCACACCGTCGCCGGCGATGGCGATCCGGTGGATGTGCTGGTGGTCACGCCCTTCCCGCTGCAGCCCGGCGTCGTGATCCGTTGCCGCCCGGTCGGCATCCTGAAGATGCAGGACGAAGGGGGTGAGGACGCCAAGGTGGTCGCCGTGCCGGTAACCAAGCTGACCCCGCTGTACGAGAAGGTCCAGACGACCGACGACCTGCCCGAGCTGCTGCTCAAGCAGATCTCGCACTTCTTCGAGCACTACAAGGACCTGGAGCCGGGCAAGTGGGTCAAGGTGGTTGGCTGGGGCAGCGTCGATGACGCGCGCCAGGAGATCCTGGCCGGTATCGAGGCAGGCAAGTAACTCCGCACTGCGGGGTATCTCGAAACGGGCGCCTTCGGGGGCCCGTTTTCATTTGGGGACACCGTCCGGCCGGCGGAAGGGGCTGCGGTTTGCGAGATGTTCCCGGTACTCCGTCATGTGCGCCGCCTCGTGGTCGAGGTGGCGGTCGATTGCATCGCGGAAGCGCGGGTCGGCGATCCAGTGACCGGACCCCGTTTCGACAGGTTCAAGACCTCGCGAGAGCTTGTGCTCGCCCTGGGCGCCGCCCTCCATGCGGGTGAGCCCCTGGCGGATGCAGTAGTCGATCGGTTCGTAGTAGCAGAGCTCGAAGTGAAGGCCGGGCAGGGGCTCCTGGCAGCCCCAGTAGCGTCCGTACAGGGTGCCGTTCGACACGAGGAAGTAGGCGCTGGCGACGGGAGTGTCGTCGCGCTCGGCCAGCAACAGGCGCACCGCGCCGGGCCGCTGGCGAGCGAAGTCCCGGAAGAAGGCCTCGTTCAGGTAGGGCGTGGAGTGGTGGGCCCGGTAGGTGCCTTCATAGCAGCGGGCGAAGAAGCGCCAGTCGGCCTCGCTCGCGTCTTCGCCATTCAGCCATCGAACGTGCAGGCCGAGGGCGGCCACCTTGCGCCGCTCCTGGCGGATCTTCTTGCGCTTGTCGTGGTTGAGGCGGGACAGGAATCCATCGAAATCCGACTCGCCACGGGACTGCCAGTGGAACTGCACCCCGTCTCGGATCAGGAGGCCGGCGGTGCGCATCCATTCGCGTTCCTCGGGTGTCGCGAAAAGGATGTGGAGGGAGGACAGCCCGCTCTGCTGGGCGATTTGCAGGAGTGCCGCCAGCGCGGCGCGGCGGCAGGACGTGTCCCGGCCGAGCAGGCGCGGGCCGGGCAGGGGGCTGAAGGGCGCCGCGACGAGCCATTTGGGGTAGTACTCGATGCCGTTCCGCTGGTAGGCATCCGCCCAGGCCCAGTCGAACACGTACTCGCCGTAGGAGTGGGTCTTGAGGAACAGCGGCGCGGCGGCGACCAGGGCGCCCGCCCGGCGGCCCAGCAGATAGCGTGGCCACCATCCGGCGACCTCGCCGACGCATCCATGGCGCTCCAGCGCGGCCAGGAAAGCGTGGCTGAGGGCGGGGTGCCCACCGGTCAGGTCGTCCCAGCCAGCGGCTTCAATGCCGAGGATCGACTCGGCAAGTTCAAAGGTGATCGGGGTGTCGGCGTTGGTCACGGGTCGGGGTGCTGCTGCGAAATGAGTCAATTGGATGGCACCCGCGGGTGGCCCGGGGGGCGGCACGCTGTCCACCGGTTATGCACAGGCGTGCCCACAGGGTCTGTGGGTAAGCGTGGATCTGCGTCTGCGACGAGGGTTCCCCGCTGAAGCTTGGCCGGCGAGCAGGTATAGTTAGCAGTCTATGGAAAACCGCCTAAAAATTGCCGTTGCGCAGATCAATCCCACGGTCGGGGATCTGGCCGGGAATGCGCGTCGCATTCTCGATGCCGTCGCCACGGCGGTCGAGGCCGGTGCCGACGTGCTCGTCACACCGGAGCTGGCGCTGTCGGGTTATCCGCCTGAGGATCTCCTGCTGCGGCCCGATTTTTACCGTGCCTGCGCGCAGCAACTGGACAGCCTCGCCCGTGCTGCCGAGGGCCTGGTGCTGGTCGTCGGGCATCCGACCGTGCACCGGGGTGGCTTCTTCAACGGGGCCTCCGTGTTGCGCGACGGAATGGTGGTCGAGACGTATCGCAAGATGCGCCTCCCCAACTACCAGGTTTTCGACGAGAAGCGCTATTTCGATGCTGGCGACGAGCCCTGCGTGTTCGCCGTCCATGGCGTGCGCTGCGGCATCAACATCTGCGCGGATGTCTGGGATGCCTGGCCGGTCGAAGAGGCTCGGCGGGCCGGCGCCGACCTGCTCCTGACCCTCAATGCGTCGCCTTATCACGTTGGCAAGGTGCTCGAACGGCAGCGGGTGCTCTCCGACCGGGTGTCCGAATCCGGCCTGTCGGTGCTGTACGTGAACATGGTCGGAGGCCAGGACGAACTCGTCTTCGATGGCGGCTCGATGGCCCTCGACAATGACGGCCGCCTCGCGTATCGCAGCGCGCTGTTCGAGTCGCGGGTCGATGTGCTGGACTGGGAGGCCGGGCGCTGGTCTGGTGGCGCCCTGTGCGAGCCGGATCCCGAGGCGGGCGAAGTGTATGGGGCGCTGGTCGTCGGGGTTCGGGACTACATCGACAAGAACGGCTTCCCGGGCGCGCTGATCGGCCTGTCCGGCGGCATCGACTCAGCCTTGACCCTGTGCGTGGCAGTCGACGCGCTGGGTGCCGAGCGGGTGCGCGCGATCATGATGGCCTCGCCCTACACCGCGCAGATGAGCCTGGATGACGCCCGGGCACTGGCAGGCAACCTGGGCGTCGAGTACGACGAGATCCCCATCGAGCCGGCCATGCAGGTCTATTCGGAGATGCTGGCACCGTACTTTGCCGGCCTGCCCGCGGACACCACCGAGGAGAACCTCCAGTCGCGGATCCGTGGCAACCTCCTGATGGCCTTTTCCAACAAGACCGGCCGGCTGGTGCTGACCACCGGCAACAAGAGCGAGATGGCGACCGGCTATGCGACCCTCTATGGCGACATGGCTGGGGGCTTCGCGGTGTTGAAGGATCTCTACAAGACGCTGGTCTACCGCGTGTCACGCTGGCGTAACACGGTGAGCCCGGTGATTCCGGAAAACATCATTGTCAGGCCACCGTCGGCGGAGCTGAAGCCCGACCAGACCGACCAGGATTCGCTGCCGCCCTACGAGGTGCTCGATGCGATCATCGAGGCCTACATGGAGAAGGACGAGTCGCCCGCCGAGATCATCGCGCGGGGCTATCCGGAAGAAGATGTTCGCCGCACCGTCAGCATGTTGCGGCGGAACGAGTACAAGCGCCGTCAGGCGCCGGTCGGCATCCGCGTGACCGAGAGAGCCTTCGGCAAGGACTGGCGCTACCCGATCACCTCGCGCTATCGCGACGAGTACTGAGACAACAACGATTTGCTACAGAGGACGAAGTCATGAAGAAGATTGAAGCAGTCATCAAGCCCTTCAAGCTCGACGAGGTGCGGGAGGCCCTGTCGGAAGTGGGCATCACCGGCTTGACCGTCGCCGAGGTCAAGGGCTTCGGGCGCCAGAAAGGGCATACCGAGCTCTATCGCGGTGCCGAGTATGTCGTCGACTTTCTGCCGAAGGTCAAGGTCGAGGTGGTGGTGGGCGACGCGGTCGTTGAGCAGGCCATCGAAGCCATCATCAAGGCGGCCCGGACCGGCAAGATCGGCGACGGCAAGATCTTCGTGACGGCGGTGGAGCAGGTCGTCCGCATTCGCACCGGCGAGACCGACGAATCCGCGATCTGAGCCACGTCTGATCCCTCAGGTGGCGCCTGCGGTTTCGCCGGTGCCACCGCTGCGCGCCTTGCCCGATCGCATCAGGATCAGCAGGGCGCCGCTTCCCCCCTCGTGCGGGCGCGCCTGGCAGAAGGCCAGGACCTCCTCCCGCTGCGCGAGCCAGCCGCGCGACAACTGCTTCAGGATGCCCACGCCACCCGGTGATCCCAGGCCCTTGCCATGGATCAGTCGGACACAGCGCTTGCCGTCGTTCAGGCACGCAGCGAGAAAGGTCGCGAGCGCCTGACGCGCTTCGTCGCGGGTCAGACCATGGAGGTCGAGCTCGCGCTGGACGACCCAGCGGCCCCGTCTCAGGTCGCTAAGGACGCGCCGGGGCAGGCCGGTCCGCAGGAAGACCGCTTCGTCCCCGATGTCCAGCCGGTCCTCGAAGCTGAGGGGTGTCTCGATGGATTCGCGCAACACGGAGGCGTCATCCAGCTCGCGCTGCAGCGGGTGCGGCGTGGGCTTTGGCTTGTCCACGGCAACCCGCCCGCTGTCCTTCAGGGGGGTGGCGCCGGCCTGGGCCCAGTCCAGCCAGGCCTCGGGCGGCGAGCTGTCGTCCGGTGGCCGGTCCGGGCTTGGCCGGGGCACCGAGCCGGCGCCGCTGGAGCGGGTCGGTGGCAGTGGATCGACCCGGTTGCGATCCGGCAGCGGTCTGACATCGGCCATCGCGTCGGCGAAGGCTTCCGCGTCGCTGCGCGGTCCCCCGCGACGCCCACGCGGTCGCGGCGCATCTTCTGCCTGCTCCCTTGGACGCGGCACCGGCGCTGGCCGCGGCCGATCCAGCTCGGCCCGATTGGCATCGGCCAGTCGGCGGGCATCGCGCATCTCGCGCCGGAAGAGGGCCAGGTCGGCGTCGTCGACGACGGGCGTCCGGCGCGCCGCCGTGGACGGTACGGCCTTTCGGTTCGCGCTGGGAGCCGGGGCTGTCGGGCTGCCTCGCTCGCGCAGGGCAGCCTTCAGGCCGGCGAACGGGCGCTGCCCGTCCGCCTCGCGCGCGGCCCGGGCGCGCTTGCCCATGGCCGGCTCAGGCCTTGCCGAGCGCGTCCAGGTAGCGCTCGGCGTCGAGGGCGGCCATGCAGCCGGTGCCCGCACTGGTGACGGCCTGACGGTAGATGTGGTCCTGCACGTCGCCCGCGGCGAACACGCCGGGCACGCTGGTGGCCGTTGCGTTGCCGGCGCGACCGCTGTGGGTGATGATGTAGCCGCCCTCCATCTCGAGCTGCCCTTCGAAGATGTCGGTGTTCGGCTTGTGGCCGATGGCGATGAATACGCCACGCAGCGCGATGTCCCGCGTGCTGCTGTCCTTCGTGCTCCGCAAGCGCATGCCGGTGACGCCGCTGTCGTCGCCCAGCACTTCGTCGAGGGTCGCGTCGGTGGCCAGTTCGATCTTGCCCGCGGCGACCTTCTCCATCAGCTTGTCGATCATGATCTTCTCGGCCCGGAAGGTGTCGCGACGGTGGACCAGGGTGACCTTCGAGGCGATGTTGGCGAGGTAGAGGGCCTCCTCGACCGCGGTGTTGCCACCGCCCACCACGGCCACTTCCTGGTTGCGATAGAAGAAGCCATCGCAGGTCGCGCAGGCCGACACGCCCTTGCCCATGAACGTCTCTTCGGAGGGCAGGCCCAGGTACTTCGCCGTCGCGCCGGTCGCGATGATCAGCGCGTCGCAGGTGTACTCGCCGGCATCGCCGATCAGCCGGATCGGCTTCTCGTCGAGTTTGGTGGTGTGGATGTGATCGAACAGGATCTCGGTATTGAAGCGCTCCGCGTGCTTGAGAAAGCGCGCCATCAGGTCCGGTCCCATCACGCCGTCGGCGTCGGCGGGCCAGTTGTCCACCTCGGTGGTGGTCATCAGCTGCCCACCCTGGGCGATGCCCGTGATCAGCACAGGATTGAGGTTGGCGCGGGCGGCGTAGACGGCGGCGGTGTAGCCGGCCGGGCCGGAGCCGAGGATCAGGAGGCGGGCGTGGCGGGTTTCCATCGGGCGGGTTCCAGGCAGTGGTTCTCGAAACCGGAATTATAGCGGCCTGCCCCGCGGGGCGGCTTTCTACACCACACCGAGCAACCCGTCACGGCGGCGCTTTGGCATATACTCTATTGCGACCGGGCCCGCCAGACGCCCGCAGCCGCTCGGGCTGCGGCGATGCGGGCCGGCAGAGCCGCCCGCGCGCCTCTGCGGATCGCCCTTCAACCATTGATTGCCCGGCGGGGCAATGAACGGAGCTGGCATGAACGTTTCGAACGCAGTATCGACCATCGCCCTCAAGACCTTCCCTCTCTTCTCCGGCCTGGGTGATGATCGGCTGGCTCTTGTGGCGCAGCACGCCATGATGCGGCGTGTGCCTCGGGGTCACGCGGTGGTTCACGCCGGTGACCGGGCGGACTACGTCTATTTCGTGCTCACTGGCACGCTCAAGGTGCTGGTCAGCGACGAGGACGGCCGCGAGGTCATCCTGACCATGCTGGGGCAGGGCGAGTTGTTCGGCGAGATGGGTATGTTCGACGAGCAGCCGCGATCGGCGTCGGTAGTGGCGGTGTCCCCGGTGGATGTGGTGATGATCGCCAAGAGCGATTTTCGCCGCATGATGCAGGACAACTTCGAAATCGCCTGGCGGATCATGTGCAACCTCGCCGAGCGCCTTCGCAACGCCGATCGCAAGATCGAAAGCCTGGCCCTGATGGATGTTTACGGGCGGGTGGCCCGCCTGCTGCTCGAGATGGCGGAGGACGTGAATGGCGAGCAGATCGTCGTTCGCAAGATCTCCAAGCAGGACATCGCCAAAATGATCGGCGCCTCGCGTGAGATGGTGAGCCGCGTCATGAAGGATCTGGGCCTGCAGGGCCTGATCGAGGAATGTGACCGCGGCATCGTCCTGAGACAGCGGATCAACGAGCTGTAAGCCCATGTATCGGGTCGCCGGGCCGACATGAGTCGTCGGCCCGATCGCTTATAATCCGGGACCGAATCTCCCGCGCCCAGCGGCGCCGGTCCGCGTTCATGCTGCCTTCCGCTTCAACCCGATCCCAACCCTTGCCCGACAAGATCGCCGCTCGTCTTCAGGAGACGCGCTGGTTGCTCTTCGGGCTGCTGGGCGTCTACGTGGCGATGGTCCTGCTTGGCTATCACAAGGGGGATCCTGGCTGGTCCCACGCCGCGGCAGTCGAGCGCGTGGCCAATCCGGGCGGGCGCTTCGGCGCTTGGCTGTCCGACCTGATGCTCTACCTCTTCGGCGTTTCGGCCTGGTGGTGGGTCCTGTTCCTGGGGCTCGGGCTGGTCTGGGGCTATCGCCGTTTGCGCCATCCGGGGCAGGCTGATCGACGCTCGATGCTCATCGTCGGTGTTGGCTTCGTCATCACGGTCGTCGCCAGCAGCGCCCTCGAGGCACTCCGTTTCCACTCTCTGCAGACCGAGTTGCCACTGGCCGCAGGCGGCTTGATCGGCGTCGAACTGGGCCACATCGTGATGCGCAACCTCGGCTTCACCGGTGGCACCCTGATTCTGCTGACCCTGATCGCGTCCGGCGTGAGCCTCTTCACCGGTATCTCATGGGTTGCGGCCGCCGAGCGGGTGGGCGCCTGGCTGGAAGGCCTGTGGCTGTCGATGGTGGCCGGCTTTGCCGAGTGGAAGGACCGCAAGGTCGGTCGCGAGGTGGCCGAGAAGCGGGAGGCGGTGGTCAAGACGCGCCGCAAGAAGATCGAGACGAACAAGCCGGAGCCCGTCCGTATCGAGCCGGCCGTGGTCGAGGTGCCCCGCTCTGAGCGGATAGAGAAGGAACGTCAGAAGACGCTGTTCACCGATCTGCCGGAAGGCATCATCCCGCCGGTCGGCCTGCTGGATCCCGCCGCACGAGACGTGGAGCCGCCGAGCGCCGAGACGCTCGAATTCACGTCCCGCGTGATCGAGAGCAAGCTCGGCGATTTCGGTGTCGAGGTCAAGGTGCTGGCCGCCTATCCGGGGCCCGTGATCACCCGCTACGAGATCGAGCCGGCAACCGGGGTCAAGGGTAGCCAGGTCCTGAATCTGGCCAAAGACCTGGCGCGTGCCCTGTCGCTGGTGTCGGTGCGGGTCGTCGAGACCGTGCCGGGCAAGTCATGCATGGCCCTCGAACTGCCCAACCCCAAGCGTCAGACGGTGCGCCTGTCCGAGATCATCGCCTCCAAGGCCTATCAGGATATGAGCTCGGCCCTGACGGTGGCCCTCGGCAAGGACATCGGCGGCAACCCGGTGGTGGCCGATCTGGCGAAGATGCCCCACCTGCTGGTGGCCGGTACCACCGGCTCGGGCAAGTCGGTGGGCGTCAATGCCATGATCCTGTCGCTGCTCTACAAGGCCGAGCCGGAGCGGGTCCGTCTGATCATGGTGGACCCCAAGATGCTCGAATTGTCGGTGTACGAAGGCATCCCGCACCTGCTCGCACCGGTGGTCACCGACATGAAGCACGCCGGGCACGCCCTCAACTGGTGCGTGGCCGAGATGGAGAAGCGCTACAAGCTGATGGCCGCGGTCGGCGTGCGCAACCTGGCCGGCTTCAACCGCCAGGTGGCCGAGGCCGAGAAGGCCGGCACGCCCCTCCGGAACCCGTTCTCGATCACGCCGGATACCCCCGAGCCCCTCGAGCATCTGCCCCACATCGTGGTGGTCGTGGACGAATTCGCCGACCTGATGATGGTGGTCGGCAAGAAGGTCGAGGAGCTGATCGCCCGCCTCGCCCAGAAGGCGCGCGCAGCAGGCATCCACCTGATCCTGGCCACCCAGCGGCCGTCGGTGGACGTCATCACCGGTCTGATCAAGGCCAACATCCCGACCCGGATCGCGTTCCAGGTGTCGAGCAAGATCGACTCACGCACGATCCTCGACCAGATGGGCGCGGAGAACCTGCTGGGCATGGGCGACATGCTCTACCTGCCGCCCGGCACCGGTCTTCCGATGCGCGTGCATGGCGCCTTCGTGGCCGACGACGAGGTGCACAAGGTGGTCGAGCATCTCAAGCAGCACGGCGAACCGGACTACGTGGAAGGCATCCTGTCGGCGCCCGAAGACGATGGCGGTGGCCTGCTCGGCGGTGGCGACGAGGGCGGCGGCGACGAGGCGGACCCCCTCTACGACCAGGCCGTCGAGGTGGTGCTCAAGACGCGCCGGCCCTCGATCTCGCTGGTGCAGCGTCACCTGCGCATCGGTTACAACCGGGCCGCGCGCCTGATCGAACAGATGGAGCGGGCCGGCCTGGTGTCCCCGGCCGGTGGCAGTGGCAACCGGGAGGTCCTGGTGCCGCCGAAGGAGGGCGAATGACCGGAAGACTGCTGGTGGCCGCGGCCTTGCTGTGGGTCGCGGGCTTTGCCCACGCTTCGGACGTGCTCACCCGGCTCGACCGCTTCCTTGCCGAGGTCGAGCGGGGCAAGGGGGCGTTCTCCCAGGTGGTCACCGCGCGCTCCGGGCGCAAGCCAAAATCCGCGCGGGGCGAGTTCGCCTTCGAGCGACCGGGCCGCTTCCGCTGGGTGTACAGCGAGCCCTATCCCCAGACCCTGGTGGGCGACGGCGAGCGCCTGTGGTCCTATGATCCGGAGCTCAATCAGGTCTCGGTCAAGACCATCGGTGACGCCCTGGGCTCGACGCCGGCGGCGATCCTCGCCGGTGACGGCGACATCGGCGCGCGTTTCGAACTGTCCGACGGCGGTAGCCACGACGGGCTCGACTGGGCGGTGGCGACGCCCCGAGCCAGCGACAGCCCTTTCACCGACATGGCGCTGGGCTTTCGCGGCGATGCGCTGGTCGCGATGACGATCCGGGATGGCTTCGGCCAGGTCACCGAGCTGCGCTTCGAAGGCTTCGAGACGAATCCGATCCTCGACAACGGTCTGTTCCGATTCACGCCGCCGCCCGGGGCGGATGTCATCGGCGAGTAGCCACCTTTCCATGGACGACCTGTTCTCCGGCGAGACCGCTGCGGACGCCCCGTCCGCCAACGCCCCGCTCGCGGAGCGGCTGCGCCCGGCGACGATCGACGAGGTCATCGGCCAGGGGCACCTGCTCGGCCCCGGCAAGCCGCTGCGCCTGGCCTTCGAGGCGCGCAAGCTGCACTCGATGATCCTGTGGGGGCCGCCGGGCGTCGGCAAGACGACGCTGGCGCGCCTGATGGCGGGCGCCGTGGATGCGGACTTCCAGGCCCTCTCCGCGGTCTTCTCGGGCGTCAAGGACATCCGCGAGGCGGTTCGACGCGCCGAAGAGGCCAAGGCACGGGGACGCCACACCGTGCTCTTCGTCGACGAGGTGCACCGTTTCAACAAGGCCCAGCAGGATGCCTTCCTGCCCTATGTCGAGCAGGGGCTGGTAACGTTCATCGGTGCGACGACGGAAAACCCCTCGTTCGAGGTGAATTCGGCGCTGCTCTCTCGTGCCAGCGTCTATGTGCTCGAGGCGCTGGCCGCTGACGATCTGCGGGCCCTCTTCGCCCGCGCGGTCGCCGCATCCGGTGAGGTGGCCGCCTTCGAAGAGGGCGCTGTCGATCGGGTCTGCGGCTTCGCCGACGGCGACGGCCGGCGCCTGCTGAACCTGGTTGAGCAGTTACTGGATGCCGCCGTGTCCTCGGGTCTGGCACAGGTGCCGGCGGACTTCGTTGATCAGGTGCTGTCCCGCAATCTTCGGCGCTTCGACAAGGGTGGCGACGCCTTCTACGACCAGATCTCGGCTTTGCACAAGTCGATCCGGGGCTCTGACCCCGACGCGACCCTTTACTGGCTGTGCCGGATGCTCGACGCTGGCGCCGACCCCCTCTACCTCGGCCGGCGGCTGGTGCGCATGGCCAGCGAGGACATTGGCCTGGCGGATCCGCGGGCGCTCGAGATCACCCTGAACGCCTGTGCCGCCTTCGAGCGCCTCGGTGCGCCGGAGGGGGAGCTGGCCCTGGCCCAGGCGGCGGTATTCCTGGCCTGCGCGGCCAAGTCCAACGCAGTGTATGTGGCCTACAAGGCGGCGCGGAAGGCAGTCGCCGAGGCGGGCTCCGCGCCGGTGCCGCTGCACCTGCGCAACGCGCCGACACGGCTGATGAAGGAGATGGGGCACGGCAAGGCCTACCGCTATGCCCATGACGAGCCCGGCGGCTATGCGGCGGGGGAAACCTACCTGCCGGATGGCATGGCCCGCCCGGACTGGTACCAGCCCACCGAGCGGGGGCTGGAGCAGCGCATCCGCGACAAGCTCGCCCGCCTGCGTGAAGAGGACGCGGCCTGGCTCGCGGCGCAGGCCAGGCGCTGAGTCGCGCCGCCTGCCGGCGGCTCAGTGGATGACCGGGTGGTCCTGCAGGAAGCGCGCGCAGATCCGGCGGACCTGCTCCGCGCGGGCCCGGTCGCCCCGGCTCTCCGCGCGATGGAGCATCTCGGCCATGAACTGGCTCAGGATCAGGACGCCCTCGGGCGTCTGGACCAGACCGCAGGCGATGTGCGCCGCGGCGGCGTCGGGGATGGCTTCGTGTTCGGCGATCAATGCGACCTCGTCATCGGTCAGGTCGCAGTAATCCAGGCAGTCCCTGATGGAAAGCATGTGGTCTCCTCCGTTTCGGGCGCCGTCTTGTCGCGGCGCCTCTCAATCGAGTATTTCAATATGGCTCAAAGAGTGCTCGGTTGGAAAAAAGTTTCTGCGACAAAATCTGACTTCCGATTGGTCTGTTCTATCGGGTCGGCCAGTTGCTCGCGGCGTGCCTGCGCGAGACGGTAGAATCCGGCCTTTGCAATCGACTCGACCGGACCCAAATTCACATGCTCGACATCCAGCTTCTCCGCGGCCAGATTGGCGACGTCGCCGCCGCCCTCGCCAATCGCGGCATGCAACTCGACACGGTGGCCTTCGCATCGCTCGAAGAGCGGCGCAAGGGATTGCAGGCCCGCACCCAGGAGCTCCAGGCCAAGCGCAACGCGCTGTCCAAGCAGATCGGCATGCTCAAGGGCAAGGGCGAGGACGCCTCCGCGGTGATGGCCGAGGTCGGAGGCATCGGCGACGAGCTGAAGCGCAACGAGCACGAACTGGGTGAATTGCTGGCCAGCATCAACGACTTCGTCGCGGGGCTGCCCAATCTTCCCCACGAATCGGTGCCCACCGGGAACTCCGAAGATGACAACGTCGAGGTCAGCCGCTGGGGCACACCGCGCAGCTTCGACTTCGAGGTGAGGGACCACGTCGACGTGGGGGGCGCCCTCGGTGGCCTGGACTTCGAGACCGCGGCCAAGGTCGCCGGCGCGCGCTTCGCGGTCATGCGCGGTGGCGTCGCGCGGCTGCATCGGGCCCTCGCCCAGTTCATGATCGATACCCACACCCGCGAGCACGGCTACACCGAGGTCTCGGTGCCGTATCTGGTCAATCCGGCGAGCATGTTCGGCACGGGCCAGCTGCCCAAGTTCGAGGAGGATCTGTTCCGGGTGCCGAAGGCGGACGGCGGCCACTTCTACCTGATCCCGACCGCCGAGGTGCCGGTCACCAACATGGTCCGCGACGAACTGCAGGCGGCGGGTACGGTGCCGATGAAGTTCGTCTGCCACACCCCATGCTTCCGCTCCGAGGCGGGCTCCTACGGGCGCGATACGCGGGGCATGATCCGCCAGCACCAGTTCGAGAAGGTGGAGCTGGTGCGCATCGAGACTCCGGAGACGTCCTGGGACGCCCTCGAGGAGCTGACCGGTCACGCGGAAGCCATCCTCCAGAAGCTAGAGCTGCCCTACCGCAAGATCGTGCTGTGCACCGGCGACATGGGCTTCTCGGCCGCCAAGACCTACGATCTGGAAGTGTGGCTGCCGGCGCAGAACACCTATCGTGAGATCTCCTCCTGCTCCAACACCGGCGCCTTCCAGGCGCGGCGGATGCAGGCCCGCTTCAAGAACGCCCAGGGCAAGAACGAGTTCGTGCACACCCTGAACGGCTCGGGGCTGGCGGTAGGACGCACGCTCGTCGCGGTGCTCGAGAACTACCAGCAGGCCGACGGATCGGTGATCGTGCCCAAGGCCCTGGTGCCCTACCTGGGCGGCGTCGAGGTGCTCGCTCCCTGAGGTGTCGCCGGTGCCGGCGGGAGGAGGTCGTCGAGGGACGTCTCGTCGGCGACTACCTCGGCCGGTTCGAAGCGGGCCAGGATCTCGTAGTAGTTGCGCACCGACTCGGCCATGATCACCGCTTCGCCGCCGCGCCCGCGACCCGACTGCAGCCGCGCCGCATAGGCGGGCCGTGAAATGAGCGGCAGCACGGCCTTCATGTCCTTCCAGCTGGTGTGGTCCTTCTTCAGGCTGCGGGCGATCGCAGCCGCGCCCCGCAGGTGGCCCATGCCCACGTTGTAGGCCGCCACCGCCATCCAGTTGCGGTCCGGCTCAGGGACCGAATCCGGAAGCTCGCCACGTAGCAGGGACAGGTAGCGCGCGCCGCCGAGGATGCTTTCCTTTGGATCCAGTCGGTTCTTGACCCCGAGGCGGGCCGCCGTCTCGGAGGTCAGCATCATCATGCCCCGCACGCCGGTGTAGGAAGTCGCGGTGGGATCCCACTGGCTCTCCTGATACGACACCGCGGCGATCAGCCGCCAGTCCAGGTCGTAGGTGGCACCGGCTTCAACGAAGAACTCCCGGTAGCGGGGCAGGCGGGTCTGCATGCGGGCCAGGAAAGCCGCGACCCGCTGCTCGTCGAGGCGTTCGACATGGCCGAAATAGCGCTCGGTGATGCGATCGATCAGACCGCTCGCACGGGCGTCGACGAGGAAGGCGTCAACATCCGCAGACAGTGCATCGGCCGTGTCGGTGGCGAGCGCCCAGGCCGTCTCGGCCCGCAGGTTGAGCGGCATCGCCACCCGCAGCTCCGGAAAGTAGTTCGACATCACCTGGTAGCTCATGCGGTCGGCCGCAGCGAAATCGAGCTCGCCGGAAGCCACCCGCTCGATCAGCTCGGTTTCCCCGCCGAGGCGGGCGAACGCGACGCGGATGCCCGGCACGCGGCGCTTCATCGCCTCGAGGGCACGGGCCGGTACCGAGCCGGGACGGACGCCGATCTGATGACCGACCAGCTCGGTTTCCTTGTCAACAGCGGGCCCCTCCGTGCTGCCCACCAGGACGTAATCCACCGGCCGCACCGGCGACGACCAGCGCACGCCGCGGGCCGCAGTCTGTATGAGGCCGGCTGCGGCCATGTGCACATTCCCGCGCTCGACGGCCCTGAGCGCGGCCGCGGAGTTCGGAACCAGATCGAATCGCACCGGCAGGTCGAGATGTTCCCCCAGGGCCACCAGCAGATCGTGCTCGAAGCCCTCGGGTGCGCCATCCGGGCCCTCGCGGTAGGACACCGCGTCCTGCCGGATCGCCACCCGCAGTTCGCCGAGCTCGGCTGGCGGCAGCAACTGCGCACGGGGCGCGCGCTCACAGGCAGACAGCAGCAGCGTCGCCGCCATTGCGATGACAAGCCAGACGCCGGAGACAGCGACAGAACGGTGCAGTGCGGGTGGGGTGCTCAATTTTCCATCGGATCGGGACGGGATCGCAGTGATACCCCAGGGCGCCCGGAATGTCATCAATTTGTGGTAAATTAGAATCTGCTAATAAATTGGAGAGTGACGATGTCCGGCAAGTCCTTCGTTCAGATCACCAACGACGTGTCGGGTGCGCTCGACGCCATGCGCCACGAAGTGCCGGACACGATGCAAGGCTTCTCCGCCCTCGCCAAGGCCGCCATGAAGGGGGGCAGCATCGACGCGCTCCACAAGGAGCTGATCGCCCTGGCCATCGGCGTTTCGTCCCGCTGCGACGCCTGCATCGGCTTCCACGTCAAGGCCCTGATCCGCCTCGGCATGACCCGCGAGCAGCTGATGGAGACGCTCGCCATCTGCACCTACATGGGCGGCGGCCCCAGCCTGATGTACGCCGCCGAGGCCGTCCGGGCCTACGACGAACTGGCGCCGCGGATGCAGAAGACCGCCTGAAGACCGCTGCCAGCGCGCAATCCGGTTTACAGCGGGCCAATCGCCGGTATAATGCGCGGCTTCGGTTTTCGTGCCGAAGCGGAGAGGTGCCGGAGTGGTCGAACGGGCTTGACTCGAAATCAAGTGTACGGCTTGCCGTACCGTGGGTTCGAATCCCACCCTCTCCGCCATAACATGCGTAAAATCAAAATGTTATGGCGATTTTGTGCAGTAGCCCACCAGATAGCCCACCACTTCGGTGGGCTTTTGGTTTTTCGGGGCTAGTTGGTTGGCGTTCCTTCCTTGCGATCTGACTGCTCAAGTGCGCGAGGACGTTGTAGCGCCACGTGACCGCAACGCATTGCGGTCGTTCCCGCAGGCCGTCTGTCGAGTCAGTGCGGCCTCCCTGTCCGTTTCTTGGTGTGCGCTCGCCACAAGTCACAGCCCGCGATGTGATTCCCCGTTGCGGAGTTCCGCTACGGGTTGATCCTGGGCAGTCACCGCAGGGTGCGCGGCACGTAGCGTGAGGTCCCCTCTAAGGGCGGCATCGGCGCGAGAGGGCCATTCAATGACCGTGTGAGCTGGGTCCTGGGCTGGGACGCGACCGGATGAGTGCGGCGAAGCAGTGGCTGTTGAGCACGCCTAAACGCGAGCCGGTGGGCGTGGCTGGCTCACGTCCGTGACGTTGCCCCTGTTGCAAGGATTTGCCTCGTCTGCCCTCGATCAGTCGTGAAGACCGGCCTGGATCGCGCAGCGGCAACTGCGCCCAGGCCGATCAGGCAGATGGATGATGTCGTCGAGCAGGGGATCGCCGATGTGATCAAGACGGGCGATTCCCGCGCGCGTCTTCCGGAATCGGGTCTGGACGACTCTGTCGGATCTGCTCCCGGATCCACTCCTGGACTTCCGACTCCAGCCATCCTGATAGGCGCCCAAGCTTGACCTGCCTGGGAAACGCCTCATCGCGCATCCTGTTATAAATGGAGGCGCGGCACAGGCCGACCATCTCCACAACCTGGGGCATGCGTAGGATTCGATCGGTCATTTCTTGCTCTCCAGGGCCGTTGCGTCTTCCTTGGCGTCGTCCGTGCGGCAGTTGGTCGTGTTCGCCTGTTCCGTTTGGGACGTAGAACGGCGTCGTCGGATGCCGAGAACGGGTCGGCGTCGAGACATCAGCAGTCTCGGATTCGTCCTGGCGCTCGATGTGCAGATCCGCCGCCTGGTTCTTCGGGGTCGTTCGTTCGTGTCCATTTGCTTCTCCATCTCGTTGATCGTCGATTCGGTTGGGTCTGTAGTAGGGGCAGGTACGCATTGCCCCTCGGAAAGTCCAGCTAGTCATGTCTTTTGGTCCGCGGCGATCATTTGCCGCCGGCCTGGCGCTTGGCGTGCTGACCCGCGCAAGGTTCGTGAGCCAACAAACAGCGCGAGACGACGCTTGATTGCTGGCGCGCATGACAACTGCGGTCTGCGCGAGCGAAAGGGGCGGCGTTGCCGCGGTAGCGGAGGGGGACCAAATGGCGGCGACCGCCAGCTCGCCGCTGGCACGCACCGCTACGCATCAGATTTGCGACGCGGATCCGATC
>JAGRGD010000029.1 GCA_020445665.1 Rhodocyclaceae bacterium | reverse complement strand
GCGGACGGCGGCCGCACGCTCACGTGCCGCCATTGTGGAGGCATTGGCCTGCACCAACGCGGCACGCGAGCGTGCCAGATCTTCCTCCACCGCTGTCTGGTGAGCCTTGGCCGCGGCGACGCCTTGCTGTGCGGATTGCGCCCAGGCTTTGCCGACACTCGCCACCGGCGGCGCCAGCGCCCGCACGCCAAGGAGCACGCCGCCAGCGAGGATGGCATCGAGATGCTCGTAGGCCAGCGCCGC
Organism: Rhodocyclaceae bacterium; assembly: GCA_020445665.1. Lineage (GTDB taxonomy): Bacteria > Pseudomonadota > Gammaproteobacteria > Burkholderiales > Rhodocyclaceae > Cognatazoarcus. The sequence continues at coordinate 6,683 of JAGRGD010000029.1, read as the reverse complement.
CGCATCGAGGCCGATCTCGACGCCGAGGGAAACCGGGCGTTCGAGCTCGCGCACCTGGGCCCGATAGTCGTTACCGGCGCGGGCCAGCTTCGAGTTGATGTTCTCGCGCATCCGCTCGGCGGTGCCATCGTAGGTTTCCAGCGCCTTGACCAGCCAGATCGCGAACTGCTGACCGGTAACCTGGGCGGATCCGACCAGGTCATACAGCGCATCGGTGGTCAGCCCGGCCGCGGCCGCGATGCGCTGATGCAAGCCGGGGATCGGCTCGAAGACCTGGCGGTAGTTCTCCATGGTCAGGATGCCGCCGGAGAGAGACTGCTGCAGGCCGTACATCACCTGGCTGAGCCGCGCGTTGTCGAGCGAGGCGGCCTTGCTGGCATTGCCGATGCCTTCGAGGATCGCGCGGCTCTGCTCGCCGCTGATCACTCCCTGATTCTGGATATTGATCAGCTCGATGTAGGAATCGGTCAGGGTGTCCTGATTCACGCTCAGCCGATCCGCCGCCTCGGCCAGATAGCGCTGCTCGAGGGCGGCCGACGCGGAGCTCCCGGTGATGGTCTCGAGACGGGAATTCAGATCCTGCCCGCTGGCGACGACCTCCTCGAACGAGCGCGCCAAGCGGATCCCCTGCTGCACACTGATGAAGCTGATCAGCTCGCGGCGGGCCACGGCCAGCTGCTTGGAGATGGATTCGACGCCGGCGCGCGTCTTGCCGAAGTTGCCGCCGGCCTGGCGGCCCATGCGATCGGTGCTGTCGCCGAAGCGCTCGACCTCGCGACGGGCGCCCGAGACCTCGCCGCGCAGGTTGCCCTGGCCGGTCAGCTGCACCTTGAGTTCGAGCTTGTCGCGCATGTCGGATTGGGCCTGGTCGTCGTTACGGGGTTACACTGTCCGTTATGGGTAAAGCCTTACTGCTCTTCGCCTTCTTCGGCCTCTTCACCGGGGTGCCGTGGCAGTTACTGCTCGGCGCCGCGGTGCTCGGCGTGCTCGCCGAGGGTGTGCCGCTGCTCGGCATCCTGTTCGGCGCCATCTCCGGCGCGTCCTCCTGACGTCATCCTGATTGCTTGGGCCACGCTTCCCGCGCGGCCCCTTCCATCTCCGCCAGTCCGTCCCAGACCTCTTCGTCCAGGTCGCCCATCCGGGCGCGAACCGCCGTGTAATCCAGCGCCGGGCCCAGCGGACCCCAGCGCCATTGCGTCTGCACCGCCAGCCAGGCCCGCATCACGGGCCACAGCGCGGCGGGGATCAGGACTTCGCTGGCGCTGCCTCGTCCGCCGGCGCCGTGGACTTCGCGTGCCCACGCGGCGCCGGCGGCGCGTAGTTTTTTAATGCAGCCTCCGCGCTGGCGCGCCCGTAGGCCGCGAACACGCCGTGCGCGAAGGTCGGTTCCTGATCGAGCAACGCGGCCACGGCCTCGTCGGTGAACGGCACCGGACCGTCCGGGCCCTCGATGTCGTCCCAACCGGCGAGCAGGCGCAGGCAGAGCTCCAGATCGGTGACCTCGGCATCCGCCTGGAGCGCCGCGTAGGCGGAGCGCGACAACAGGCGGAACCCGCCGATGAACTCGACCTCGCCGCCACCCGGGCGATGAATCACCACCGGGGCGCGGAAGAAGTACTTCTCGTCGATACGGAACGGCATGACGGTCTCCGTGATACTCAGTGCACGCCGCTTCGCGTGCAGTTGTGGAATCCGATCTTGTCGGTACGGCAAAACCCGTACCGACGGAACCAGGCCAGCCAACGCCCACGACCGAGCGGAATCAGCAGCCGGCCATAGCTGCTGAGCGGGTCGTGGATCTTGTCGAGGGGCCAGTTCATCGCCGGATCAGAGCGCGTCGAGCGCGTTCTTGAGGGTGCACTTCAGGCCGGTGGTGGTGGTGCCATCGCCGTGCGCCTGGAAGTTGAGGGTGATCTTCAGGCCGTCCGGCGTGTCGATCGCCGGGCTGGCCGGCTCGTAGTACAGGCCCTCGACCAGGAACACCTGGCTCTCGTTGCCTGCGCTGCCGAGGCCGTCGCCACGGCTGAGGGTGAACTCGATCGAGGACTCGGTGCTGGCCAGGGCCTTGTCGAGCAGGGCCTGCGACTCGAACAGCGCGACGATCTGGCCGGTGACCACGGCGCGCCCGGCGCCGATCGCGCGGCGCCGGCCGGCGCTACCGATGGTGTAGGTGTCGCCATCGAGGCCGTTGGCCACCTGGATGCGGCCGGAGCTCAGATAGGCGATCGCGGAGCCGCCCTCTTTGGCCGTGCCCTCCCACGCGAACCACGGGGTGTGGCCGGTGTCGGTCAGCGAGGCGTCCAGCGCCGCCGAGGCGGCGGTGTGGGACGCGCCGATCAGATCCAGCGAGAAGGTCACCGGGCCGGTGGCCGGGAAGTCCAGCGTCAGCTGGTTGGCCTTCAGACCGTGATACTGCATGTATCGACCGGCGCCGCTGATCTGGCTGCCGTAATCGACCTCGATACCCAGACCGACCGGCAACGCGCCCAGCGTCAGGGTATGCGTGTAGGGACCGACCCCGGTGGTGGCCACCTGGCCCATGGCGTGCTTGAGCCACATGCCGGACGACTCGGGCGCCAGCTCGCCGGCGATGGCGGCGGTGATGTCCCACTGATCCGGCCACACACGGTGACTGGTGCGGCCGTTGGTGATGGTGTTGGAGCGCACCAGCGTGCGCTTGGCGTCCGGAGACGCCGTGGTGCAGTACAGCAGCTTGCCCGCCGGGCTCCCCGGCATGGCGCCGAAGGTGCTCTCGTCGAACAGCGCGATCTGGGTGTCGGTACCGCGTACCTGTGCCATGTCGGTCTCCTCAGTTCACCGCCGCCTTGTCCAGGCGGCGGGCAGTCTCGAAAGTGAGCAGGTACCACCAGGCGGTACCCGCGAAAGACAGCGTGCGACCGCCGATGTAGCGGTAGGCGTCACAGCCGGTATCCGGCGACCAGCCCAGCAGCGCGCCGCGCACGGCGTCGCGCAGCGTGCGGCCGTCGCTGGCCAGACCCTCGCCCCGGTCACCCTTGGCGGAGCGCTGCACCAGCACGATGCCGACCCGCTCGCGCAGGGTCTGAGTGCTGCCGCGCATGCGTCCGTCGCCCTCGGCGGCGTCCTCGAGCGGCACCACGAACACCCACGGCACCTGGGCCGGCGGGGTCTTCTGCACGGCGGCCAGATCGGCGGCGCCCTGCACGCCGCGCAGCTCGCCGAGCTGATCGACCAGACGGGCGATGGTCTCGGCGAGCATGGTCAGAACCCATCCAGCGAGGTCGAATCGAACACACGATCCGGCGTATTGGTGCTGACGGACGGACCGGCGCTGTCCGGCTCGGGCGTACCGCCCTCAGGCAGGCCGAGCGACACGTCGCCGCGAGACAGCGCCATCAGCACGCGCGTCGCCTCGGCCTTGTCGCGCACGACCGGGTGCGAGTCCTCGAGGACCTGGTCACGGTACAACTCGGCGCGGGTCAGCATGCACGCCAGGCGTACGATCAAACCGGGCACCGGGCTGAGCGGGACGCTGTAACGGGCGTCCAGGTAGCCGTCGACCAGCGCGTCGACATCCGCGATCGCACGGGCGAGCGCGGTGGTGTCGATCGCGTCCGCGCCGGCGCGGTCGGTGAGCTGGATCAGCTCCGCCTCGCCGTAGCGGTCGATCAGGTCCTGTTGGGTGCAATAGGCCACGGCGGCTTACTTCTTCTTGGCGCGAGCACGCGGCTTGGTGGCGCCGGCGGCGGGAGCCGCAGCGCCGGCGCCGGGTTCGGCGCCACCCTGGGAGGGTTCGGTGCCGTCGACCTCGTCGACGGAATCAGTGGAGGTGCCGGCATCCGAGGACGCCGGCGGGAGATCCGTCTCCAGTCCCGACGACAGGACTTCGGGGGCCGGCTCGACGACGCCGGCGGGCAGCGCGGCGGCGACGGTGGCGGGCAGATCGACCACGGCGCCCGGCTCATGGTGGGTGCCGTTGTGGCGCAGCGGGGTGAGTACGTGGAATTGGGGCATCGTCGGAGTCCTCTTCTGGCAATCAGCCCCGGGCGAACGCCCGGGGCTGCGTGTGGGCATGACCTATCAGGCGACTGCCGCGCTGATCAGGTACCCCGCTTCGGCGCCGGCGATCACCGGGGCGCACTCATCGGTCACCGGGTAAATCCAGCTCTTGGCGTTTCGGTCCTGGTAGGGCTGCTCCACCACCGGATAACCGGACAGGCGATAGGTGTACCCGTAGGATGGGACGCCCATGTCGGCCAGGCCCGAGGTGTCGGTGTAGGCCACCACCACGCTCTTGCCCCAGACGTCACTGAAGGCACCAGCGGCGTCCGCGTAGACCGCCTCGCCGACCACCACGCGATCCACGCCGAACAGGCTGGCGAGCAGCTCGGGCGTGGGCACATCACGACCGGTGTACTTGATGCGGTCGATGATCTTGGTGTGCTGGCGCAGCTTGGCCATCACGGCGGCACCGATCACCACCGTGTTGGCCTTGCGACCCACCTTGGCGCGCACCGCCTCCTTGGCGGTCTCGATCACGTCGATCGGGTCGGACGCGGTCAGGTTCGAGAACTGGTCCGTGCCGGACAGGGTGACCTTGTTCGACGCCGCGTAGTTGCCCGCCGTGGTCGCCAGGTCGGCCTGCGCCTTCTCCAGGCGCAGCGCAATGATGTTCTGGGTCTTGACGACCGCGACGCGGCCCATGTCGATGCCGGGCACCGCGCGGGCATCCGCCATCAGCTCGAACGGGACCTGACCTTCCAGGGCATGCTGGTCGAGCGCGTAGGACGAGCCGGTGTAGCCGTAGTTGACGCGCTTGGTGTTGGCGCCGGGTGCGCGACCGGTGGCGTACAACTGAAAGTCCTCCTTGCCGAAGGTGATGATCTTGCCGCCCCGCTGGCCCACCGGGACGGTGGGGAACAGGGTGCTGCCGATCATCTGCGCGTTCTTGTAGCCTCGCGCGATCTCGGTGAGGATCGGGTCGACCACGCGGGCCTGGGATGCGGTCATCTGGGACATGGGGTGTCTCCTGTATATATGGGGATCAGGCCGCGTTGGGGATCAGCAGGACCTCGATGAGGTCTCCGTCCGCGCTGGCCGCTTCGAGCGCCACAGCGACCTTGCCGCCGCTGGTCGCCCAGGTGACCGCCTTGCCGTTGGCGTCGGATTTGATCGTGGCACCAGCCGCGATCGCGGCACCGGCCTCGACCACGGTGGTGCCGAGTACGTCGACGGCTACCTGCTCGGTGTCGGCGGCGGCGGTGCGGGCGACGCCCAGGGTGTTCTCGTCAGCGACCGCCTGGTCGCGGGCCGGCGTGACGAACCGGTGCGCAGCCACCGCGCCGCTGGCGGCCACGCTGAGGGTGAGGATCGGGGTGCTCTGGCTCATGTCTGGCCTCCTGTTAGCGGCTGATCGTGGCGACGGCCACGGCGAAATCGACGTTGTGCTGCGCGGCGTAGGCCTTGGCCTGGCGGTGCAGCGTGACCTGCGCGGCATCGACCTGGTAACCCTCCGGCGCGGCGAACTCGACGCCGGTGGCGGTCGCGGTTTCCTCGGCAGCGCGCTCGCCGAACTCGACCTGCTTGGGCTGGTGCTCCAGGTAGCCCCAGAAGTGGTCGGCAAGGGACTGTGCGGTCCTGGCATCGCCCTCGCCGAAGGCGACCACCTCCGGCTCATCGTCGGTGCGGTGCTCGAGGCGCTCGGCGAAGGCGATGACAGCATCGCGATCGCGCGGCAGGACACGGCCATCGTCGATCAGGGCGTCAACCTTCTCGCCCAGCTCGCGGCGGTGCAGGTCGGCCTCGCGCTTGGCCAGCGCAGCCTCACGCTCGGACAGGGCGACCAGGTCGCCGTCGAGCTTGCTGCGCTGTTCGGCCAGGGCAACCTCATCAGCGGCCTTGGTCTCGGGAGTCTTTGCGTCGGGCTTGTTCGGGTCCGGCATGGCGGGTTCCTCTTGCTCGGGTTTGGCGGGCGCGCCGGGTTCGGCCTCGCCCTCGGAAAACTGGACGTCGACCTCGATCACGGTCAGCTGCTCGGTCTCGCCGTCGGCGAGTTCCACGGGGCGTAACCCCTTCACACCAGGCGGCATGGCGCCGAGGAAGCCGAGGTGGCGCGGGTACCAGACGCCCGGCACCGGGTTGGCGCCGCTGGTCGGGCTGTAGAGAGCCACGGAGACCTTGCGATAGCGCCCGTCCGCGACCGCCTCGGCGAGGGCCGGGGCCACGTCACGCGGGGTCGCGTAGTTGCCGCTGGCGGGGTCGTGCTCGACCGCGCCCATCCAGCCGTAGGCCGGATCGTCGTGCTCCGGATGGCCAATGGTGATCGGCGCTTCGTGCAGGGCCGGGTCGTAAGCTTTGGCCATCGCCTGCAGATCGGCGGCGGTCAATTCGACCTTCACGCCGTTCATGTCGACGAACTGGCCGGGGCGGAGAAAGTGAATGCGTTGCATGGGGCGGAGTGTCCGCACCCATCACGGTTTACGTTACCCCTGAAGTACTTCAGGGGGGGAGGCACTGGACCGTGCCGGAGGGTGGTACAGGTATAACTCAGACCGGGGGCGGCGGTCTACGCGCACGCCCCGTTATCGCGTTGGCCCTGCCTCTTCGTCGGAGTGGCCGAGCATGGCACGCAGGCGTTCGGTCTCGCGTTTTCCACGCCACTCGATCAACAGGCGATAGCGCTCGGTTTGCTGGCGCGATTCCTC
>JAGRGD010000236.1 GCA_020445665.1 Rhodocyclaceae bacterium | reverse complement strand
GGCAACTGGCCCCACCGCCAATGCTTCGCCAACATCGGTCTCGGCTATGTCTTCCGCATGACCCGAGAGTTCGAAGAGGCGCGCCGCCACCTCCACACCGCCTACAAGCAGGCCCAGGATCTGCAGTTTCCCCGGGAAGAAGCCTTGGCCCTGGAGTTCCTGGGGGACGTCTATCGCGATGAGGGGTCGTACCTCCAGGCGCGGCGGTTCTACTGGCGCGCGATGGCGATCGGCTGCGAGATCGCGCCCGAGGGCGATATCGTCATGGAGGCGCACCGCCGCATCGGCGAGTGCCTGAATCATGAGGGCGACCAGGTCGAGGCGTTCAAGTCGTTGCACCGGGCGCTGGAGATGGCTCGCGACCAGGGCGACCGCTTCGAAGAGGCCGTTACGCAGCGGGTGATCTGCGAGGCATACGTGAATTCAGGGAACCTGAAGTCGGCGCGGAAGGCGATCGACGCCTCGATCGCGATCCTGAAGGACATCGAGGCGCGGCACGAACTCGGCATCAGCCTCTGGACGAGCGCGAAGCTCCACCTTCACGAGGCGGAGAATCCGCGCTCGGCGGCGCCCCGCATCACGACGCTGAACGAGGCCTGGAAAGACGCGACTCTGGCGCTGGATCACTTCATCCGCATCGACGTCCCGTGGTGGACCGAGCAGGCCCGCTCGCTCGTCCGGCGCGTGTCCGGGGCAAGGAACGCGCAGGAGAAGGCCGACAGGGAGGCGCTGAGGTCGGGCCGCGTCGCGAAAGCGGGCGCGTATGCACCCGGCGAGGTGATCGTCCACCAGAGCCAGACGATGCGCGACATGCTCCAGCTGTGCGACATGTTCGCGTCGACCGGGGAGCCCGTGCTCATCACCGGCGAGACCGGGACGGGCAAGGAGATCGTGGCGCGGCGACTGCATAACTACAGCGATCGCGCGGACGGGCCGCTGGTGATCGTCAATGTCGCGGCCATTCCCGAGACCATGTTCGAGCGGGAGTTCTTCGGCCACGTGAAAGGTGCGTTCAGCGGCGCGACGAGCGACGGCGCCGGCTTCGCGGGACGGGCCCACGGCGGCACGCTCTTCCTGGACGAGATCGGTGATCTGCCGATCGAACTCCAGCCGAAGCTGCTGCGGTTGCTGCAGGAGGGAACGTACCAGGCGCTGGGCGACCCGAATGAGCGGCGCACCGACATCCGGCTCGTGGCGGCCACGAACGCGGATCTCGACGCCAAGGTGCGGGCCGGGACCTTCCGGGCCGACCTCTACTACCGCCTGCGGATCCTGGATCTGCCCCTGCCGCCGGTGAGGGACCGGGTCGAGGACGTGCTGCCGCTCATGCGCCATTTCCTCGGCGTGGCGGCGGGTCATCCCGTCGATCTGGCGGAGTATTTCAATCGCCTCAGTCTCGACCTCATGGAGGCCTATGCGTGGCCCGGAAACGTGCGCGAGATCGCCATGGTGGCGCGGCAGGCCCACGTTTCGCTGCGGGCCCTGGGGCGGGTCGAAGTGAAGATCCGGCAACTGAACCTGCCCGACCTGCTGCTGACCGGGCCCCAGGGGTGGGACGATGAACACGGTGAGGGAAGCGCGACCCTGCTGGCCATGCGTGCGGCCGGGGAGTCGTCGGTCGCGCCGGCGGCGGTCGAGCCGACTGCCGGACTGACCCACAGCGAGGTCGTCGAGCGATCGCGGATTCTGATGGCCCTCGAAGAGAACGGGGGCAGCCGCAACCTGGCGGCCAAGCGCCTCGGCATCGGCCGCAGCACCCTCTACCGCCGCATGGAGAAGTACGGGATTCCGACCCGGCGCGAGGACGAGTCCTAGACCAGATTCAGCTTGAACCTCAACTCCGCCTGCACCAACCCCACATCCTGATTCCCATCCACCGTCACGATCAGCTCCTTCCGCGCGAAGATGTCCAGCACCGGCTGGGTCTTGGCGTGGAAGTCGGCGATGCGGGCCTTCACGGCGTCCTCGTTGTCGTCGGCGCGGGCGATGAGCTGGCCGCCGCACACGTCGCAGGTGTCTTCCTTCTCGGGGCGGTGGAAGAAGAGGTTGTAGTCCAGGCCGCACTGGCTGCAGAGCCGGCGCGAGAGCACGCGCTTCATGACGATGGCGTCGGGCAGCTCGATGTTGATCACCGCATCGATGTCGTAGTTCTCGAGGAAGAACTCGGCCTGGCGCGGGTTGCGAGGGAAGCCGTCGAGGATGAAGCCGTAGTTCCAGTCGTGGTCGGCCAGGCGCTTGTGGACGATGTCGGCCACGATCTCGTCGTCGACCAGCTCGCCCCGGGCCACGATGCGCCGGATGCGCGCGCCCAGCTTCGTGTGGTGCTGCACGTTCCAGCGGAAGATGTCGCCCACCGAGATGTGGACCAGGTCGTACTTCTCGCTCAGGAGCTTGGCCTGGGTGCCCTTGCCGCAGCCCTGGATGCCGGTGATCACGTATTTGCGCATGGCGGTCGGTCCTGGTTGGGGACGAGATCGAGCTCCGTCGAGTTATCGGCCCGCGAACTGGGGGCCTGAACGGGCAATCGGCCTACGCCCGCACCACACACCACCTGTACAGCCGGCAGTCGTCGCACTTCGGCGCCCGCGCCTTGCAGGTCTTGCGGCCGTGGTCGATGATCAGGTGCCCGTAGTCGCGCCAGTCCTCGCGGGGGATCACCTCGTTCAGCTGCCGCTCGGCCTTGATCGGGTCGCCCGTGTCGGTGAAGCCCAGCTTCTCGGAGATGCGCCCCACGTGGGTGTCGACCACGACGCCGTCCGGGTTGTTGAAGACCTCGCCCAGCACCACGTTGGCCGTCTTGCGGCCCGCGCCCGGCACCTTCACCAGTTTGGCCATGTCGTTGGGCACCTCGCCGCCGTGGCGCTCGATCAGGGCCCGCGCCGCGCCCTGCAGCGACTTGGCCTTGTTCCGGTAGAACCCGGTGGAGCGGATCGCCTCCTCGATCTCCTCGATGGGGGCGTCGGCGAAGTGCTGCGGCGTGGGGAACTGCTCGAACAGGCTGGGGGTGACCATGTTCACCCGCGCGTCGGTGCACTGGGCGCTGAGGATGGTGGCCACCAGGAGCTGCCAGGCGTCCTGGTGGAGCAGGCTGCATTGGGTGTCGGGGAACTCCTCGCGCAGGACGGCGATCACCTCGCGGGCGTTCTTGCGGCGGGTGCGGAGGGTCTTGAGGGGCTTGGCGTCGGGCATCGGTCTCGGTCTTCCGGTTGGGGGCGATGGGATCAACTCGTTGTCGGGACGAATCTTGGCCTGGGGGCGGAAATCGGCCCCATAGCCTTGACAGGGCGGGGGGCGGATGCTAGCTTTTGCCGCCTGTTGGGTGCCGGTCCACGGGTTTCGCACCACGCCCGCCGCTGACTTCATCGCCCGACTCGGGGCAGTTTAACACCGGCCCCGCCCAACAGCCAGATTCAGGATATCTCGGTGCGCCGCTAGCTCAATTGGCAGAGCAACTGACTCTTAATCAGTAGGTTCGGGGTTCGATTCCCTGGCGGCGTACCAGGTAAATAAAGGACTTACGTCATTTTG
>JAGRGD010000235.1 GCA_020445665.1 Rhodocyclaceae bacterium | reverse complement strand
CCGCCCGCTCCGGCGCCGGAGCCGCCGAAGGCCGCGGAGCCCCCGCCGCCGCCTCCGCCACCCGCACCCAAGCCGGCGCCGACACCCGAGCCGGTGTCCACCAGCTTTGCGGACGAACTGTTCGGCAATCCGACCCTGCTCATGGGCGCTGGCGCAGCGATTCTCGCGCTGCTGGGCGGCCTGGCATTCTTGTCGCGCCGTCGCAAGGCCGACGAGGCAGCATCGCAGCTCGCCATGGGCGCGCCGTCCGAGCTGTCGATGGGTGGCGGATCGGTCTTTGGCACCAGTGGCGGCCAGAGTGTCGATACCGGTTCCAGCGTGATCCAGACGGACTTCAGCCAGTCGGGCATGTCGGCGATCGATGCCGACGAAGGGGTCGATCCGGTGGCCGAGGCCGATGTCTACATGGCCTACGGTCGCGACGCCCAGGCGGAAGAGATTCTGCTCGATGCCCTGAAGGCGGACCCGTCCCGCACCGCGGTGCACCTCAAGCTGCTTGAGATCTACGCCCAGCGCAACAGTACTGCCCAGTTCGAGGCGACGGCATCCGAGCTGTATTCCCGTACCAGCGGTCAGGGTAACGACTGGGCGCGCGCTGCCGAGATGGGCCGAGGCATCGACCCCGAGAACCCGCTTTATTCCGAGACGGGCGTGGGTGCCGCCGCAGCGGCGGCCGCGGCCGCCGGCATCACCGAGTCGATGAAGCCGACCGTGGCCAAGGTCCCGACGCCCGAGACCGGAGAGCCGACTGCCGACGAGATGTCGGCCCTCGACTTCGGGCTGCCGAGCGACAGTGGCGATGCGCCGACGTCCCACTCCCAGCTCAAGGACACCTGGGCGATGCCGGGCGAACTGAGCCAGTTCGGCGAAGACAGCGCTGGTGCCACCGATACCGGCGGGATCTCCCAGTCGGCGACCAGCTCTCTCGACTTCAATCTCGACCTGGGCGACGCACCTGACGACGCGGCGCCAGCGGAAGCAGCGCAGCCGGAAGTGTCGAGCCTCGACTTTGACCAGGCGCCGCCCACCGAGGGAGGTGGCATGCAGCCCGGGGCGGCGACCGACGACACCGTCGAGTTGCCCTCGCTGGACCTGCCGGCCGAGGGCTCCGACAACACCGTGATTTCTCCGCCGGCAGAGGTCTCCGACGAAGATCTGGTGCTGGCCGACGCGAGCGAGACGACCCTCGAGTTCGATCTCGACTTCGCCGAGGACGAGCCGCAGCCGACCCCGGCCGCGCCTGCTTCGCTGGGTGAGGACACGGACGACTCCACCACCATCGCGATGCGCCCGGAGAGCGACGCAGCGCCGACGGCGGAAGCGTCCGAGGACGTCACGATCTCTCTGGCTGACAGCGCACTCGACTTCGACATCGACGCGCTCGATACGCCGACCGGCGATGTCCCGTCGCTCGACGAGCCGGACGCGGACGCTTTGCCGCTGGCCGACGACGCGGGCGCGTCGCTGGACTTCACGACCGATCTCGATGCGGAGCCCCCAGCGCCTGCGTCCACCGGCTCCGGCGAGGCGGTCGATACCTCGGCCATCGGCGACGACGATGTGGATCTCAGCGCCACGATCGCCAACCCGGTTTCCGATGAGGAGATGGCGACCGATCTCGAGCAGAGCAGCTTCGACGGCACCCTGCTCGACTTTGACTTCGACCTCGACAACCAGCCGGCGGGCGAAGCCGAGATGCCGGACATGGACGCCACCGCCCTCGACATCTCGTCCATCAGCCTGGACCTGGAGTCGCAGGAGCAGGATGCGGCGGGTGCTGAACCCGCGATCCAGGGAACGGAAGAAGACCTGCCGACCGCGATCATCCCGCCAGCGGGTGAGACTGCAGACGCCGAGCCGACAGCAGCCGACGTGGCGGACGCGCCGGCAGACGATGCACCGGCAGACGACGAGCCGGGTGATCCGGAGGTCGATACCAAGCTCGAGCTGGCCAGGGCCTACGAAGAAATGGGTGACAAGGATGGCGCGCGCGAGCTGCTTGAAGAAGTGCTGGCCGAAGGCAATGGCAAGCAGCAGGAGCAGGCCCGCGTCGTCATGTCGCGTCTCTGATTGAGCGGTCTTCCGACCGAAGGAGCGGGAGTCCGGGGTTTGCACCCCGCACTCTCGCTCTTGCTTTGGGGCCTGGCGGTCGTGGCGGTTCAGGCGCCGACCGGCTGGCCTCTGGCGGCCCTTGCAACGGCGCTTCTGGTCCTGGCGCTTTTGCTTGCGCCGGCGCGGAGCGGCCGACTGCTCCGCCGCAGCCGCTTCCTTTTGCTGGCCATCGCGGTGTTGTTCGCAGGCTTCACGCCTGGCAAGCGGCTGTGGCTCGAGCCTGCGTGGCTGCCGCTGACCGAGGAAGGCGTGATGCTCGCCGCGATCCATCTGGCGCGCCTGCTCGCGGTCATCGCGTTGGTCGCAGTTCTGTTGCAGCGCCTGCCACGGGGGGACCTGGTGCTCGCGATCGCCGTGCTGGCGACGCCGCTGCGCTGGATCGGCGGCGACCCGGACCGGCTCGCGGTCCGTCTGGCGCTGGTGCTGGATCTGGTAGCCGATCGTGAGGCGACCGACTGGCGCCACTGGCTGGATGCACCTACGCCCGAGCAGGTCCCGGCCTGCATCGAGCTGCGGCAGCGCGGCTTCGGCTGGCGCGATGGGGTCGCCTTGGCGGCCGTCATGATTCTGGTGGTGCTATGGCAGATCGGCAGCGCATAGCGCTCGGGCTGGAGTACGACGGGCGGGGCTTCGAGGGCTGGCAGACGCAGCCCCACGGGCGCACCGTGCAGGATGCCCTCGAACGCGCGTTGGGGCAGATTGCCGCGACACCGCGGGTCGCGACCGTGTGCGCCGGGCGCACCGACACCGGCGTGCATGCCACGGTTCAGGTGGTGCACTTCGATCCGCCAGCCGCGCGGCCGCTCCAGGCCTGGGTGCGGGGCGTCAATTCGCACCTGCCGGCTGGCGTGGGCGTATTGTGGGCGCAGCCGGTGGGCGAGGCCTTTCATGCGCGCTTCAGTGCCGAGTCCCGTCTCTACCGTTACCTGTTGCTGAACCGGCCGGTCCGTCCGGCGCTGATGGCGGGCCGGGTCGGCTGGCATCATCTCCCCATGGACGTGGACGCGATGGCCGCTGCGGCCCGCTGCCTGGTCGGTCGCCACGACTTCACGGCCTTCCGTGCGGCGGGCTGTCAGGCTCGCTCGCCGGTGCGCGATCTGCTGCGCGCGGAGGTGACACGGCAGGGCGAGCTGGTGGTCTTCGAGTTCGAGGCCAACGCCTTCCTGCACCACATGATCCGAAACCTGGTTGGCGCGCTGGTCTATGTGGGCAAGGGGGCGTGGCCGGTGGAGCGGATGGCAGCGGTGCTCGAGGGGCGCGATCGCAGCCAGGCCGCGCCGACCTTCGCCGCCGACGGCCTGTACCTCTGCGGTGTCGCCTATCCGGCGCAATGGTCGCTGCCGGGGGGAGGGCGTATCATCTGCCGTCCATCGATCCGCGGGGACTGACCCTTGCCGAGAACCCGAATCAAGATCTGCGGGCTGACCCGCGAGGAAGATGTCCTGGCCGCGGTGGACGCCGGCGCCGACGCCATCGGCTTCGTCTTCTATCCCCCCAGCCCGCGCTATGTCCGTCCCGCGCGGGCGGCCGAGCTGTGTGCGTTGCTGGCGCCGTTCGTGACCCCGGTCGGTCTCTTCGTGAACGCGTCGCCTGAAGAGATTCGCGGGGTTCTGGACCAGGTTCCGCTGCAACTGCTGCAGTTCCACGGTGAGGAGGTGGAGGCTGACTGCCTGGCGGCTGGCCGGCCCTACATCAAGGCGGCGCGGATGCGGCCGGGCCTCGATCTGGTAAACTACGCGGCTTGTTTTCCGTCCGCTCGGGCCCTGCTCGTGGATGCCTTCGTGGAAGGCTACGGAGGCGGCGGAAAGGTCTTTGACTGGTCCCTGATTCCACCCGAATTTGACCGGCCCCTGGTGCTTTCCGGTGGCCTCGATGAGTCCAACGTGGGCGAAGCGATCCGCCGTGTGCGGCCCCAGGCGGTGGATGTTTCAAGCGGCGTGGAGGCGGCGAAGGGGATCAAGGACGCCGCGAAGATCGCACGATTCGTTGCCGGAGTTCATGATGCAGATGGCTGATGCCCCGTATAACCTGCCCGACGCCCAGGGACATTTCGGTCCCTACGGCGGGGTGTTTGTCGCCGAGACCCTGATCCCGGCCCTTGATGAATTGTCCCGGGCCTACGAGGCCTGCCGCAAGGATCCGGAGTTCCTGGCGGAGTTCGCCTACGAGTTGAAGCACTACGTCGGCCGCCCGAGCCCGATCTACCATGCCGTGCGCTGGTCGAGGGAAGTGGGCGGGGCGCAGATCTACCTCAAGCGCGAGGATCTCAACCACACCGGCGCGCACAAGGTGAACAACTGCATCGGCCAGGCCATGCTGGCGCGCCGGATGGGCAAGCCGCGGGTCATCGCCGAGACCGGCGCCGGTCAGCACGGCGTGGCCACCGCCACGGTTGCTGCCCGCTACGGCATGGAGTGCGTGGTGTACATGGGCTCCGAAGACGTCCGCCGCCAGGCGGCCAACGTCTACCGCATGAAGCTCCTGGGCGCCAGGGTGGTGCCGGTGGAGTCGGGCTCGAAGACCCTCAAGGACGCCCTCAACGAGGCGATGCGCGACTGGGTCACCAACATCGCCGATACCTTCTACATCATCGGCACGGTGGCCGGCCCCCATCCCTATCCGGCGATGGTGCGGGACTTCCAGCGGGTGATCGGCCTGGAGTGCATCGAGCAGATGCCGGAACTGGTCGGCCGGCAGCCCGACTACGTGGTGGCATGTGTGGGCGGCGGCTCGAACGCCATGGGCATCTTCCACCCGTATATCGACGTGCCCGACGTGCGCCTGATCGGTGTCGAGGCCGCAGGCGACGGGCTCGATACGGGCCGCCATGCGGCCTCCCTGTCCGCCGGCAAGCCGGGCGTGCTGCATGGTAACCGCACCTACCTGCTGCAGAACGAGGACGGTCAGATCATCGAGACCCATTCGGTGTCCGCCGGCCTCGACTATCCGGGCGTCGGCCCCGAGCACGCCTGGCTGAAGGACAGCGGCCGTGCCGAGTATGTCGGCGTGACCGACGCCGAGGCGCTGCAGGCCTTCCACGACCTGTGCCGCTTCGAGGGCATCATCCCCGCGCTCGAGTCTTCCCATGCGCTGGCCCATGCGGCGCGTCTGGCGAAGACACTGCCCCAGGACAAGGTGATCCTCGTCAATCTCTCCGGCAGGGGCGACAAGGACATGCACACCGTGGCCGAGAAATCGGGCATCCAATTCTGATGTGCCCGACCGGGTGCGATAGCGAGTCTTGAACCACATGTCGAAGATCCAGGCCAGATTCTCCGCCCTGCAGCAGGCGGGCCGGCGGGCGCTCATTCCCTTCATCACGGCCGGCGATCCGTCGGGCGATGCCACTTTGCCGCTGATGCGGGCGCTGGTTGCCGGTGGTGCCGACATCATCGAGCTGGGCGTCCCGTTCTCGGATCCGATGGCCGACGGGCCGACCATCCAGCGCGCCTCCGAGCGCGCCCTGGCCGGCGGCATGAGCCTGCGCAAGGTGCTCGAGATCGTGCGCGCATTCCGCCAGGGCGACACCGACACCCCGGTGGTGCTGATGGGCTACGCCAATCCGATCGAGGCCATGGGCGTCGATCGGTTCGCCGAGGCGGCTGCCGGGGCTGGCGTCGACGGCGTGCTGGTGGTCGACTATCCGCCCCAGGAGAGCGAGGCCTTCGCCAATCGCCTCAAGGCGTCCGGCATGGATCCGATCTTCCTGCTCGCGCCGACCTCGTCCGAGGCCCGCATGCGCGATGTCGGTCGCTTCGGCAGCGGCTACATCTACTACGTCTCGCTGACCGGCGTCACGGGTGCTGGCCACCTGGACCATGGGCAGGTGGCGGCCCGCATCCCGGCCATTCGCGAGGCGGTCGGGATGCCGGTCGGCGTCGGCTTCGGCATCCGCGATGCGGCCTCTGCCCGCCGCATCGGCGAGATGGCCGATGCGGTGGTGATCGGCAGCCGCATCATCGAAGAGATCGAAACCGCCGGCGAAGCGGAGGCCCCCGCCCGGGTCGAAACCTTCATCCGCGGCATTCGCGAAGCGCTGGACACCATTCCGAGGGAGGCCGCATGAGCTGGCTGAAGAAGCTCCTTCCACCCAAGATCAACCGGGACGCCGCGGGCAAGAAGTCGATCCCCGAGGGCCTGTGGAGCAAGTGCTCGGCCTGCGAGGCGGTGCTCTACCGCTCCGATCTCGAAGCCAACTTCCATGTCTGCCCGAAGTGCGGACACCACCAGCGGATTCGCGCCCGCACGCGCCTCCATGGCCTGCTTGATGAGGATGGCCGTTTCGAGATCGGGGATCAGATCGTTCCGGTCGATCCATTGAAGTTCAAGGACTCCCGAAAGTATCCGGATCGCCTGTCGGCTGCGGCCTCCGAGACCGGCGAGGCGGATGCCCTGATTGTCATGCAGGGCAGCATCCGGACGGTTCCGGTGGTGGTCGCGTGCTTCGAGTTCGATTTCCTGGGGGGCTCGATGGGCTCGGTCGTCGGCGAGCGCTTCGTGCGCGGTGTCGAGGCCGCCCTCGAGAACAACCTGCCCTTCATCTGCTGTACCGCCACCGGTGGCGCGCGAATGCAGGAAGGGCTGTTCTCGCTGATGCAGATGGCCAAGACGACAGCCGCGATCACGCGCCTGTCGGCCCGCCAGCTGCCGTTCATCACGGTCCTGACCGATCCGACGATGGGTGGGGTGTCGGCGAGCTTCGCGTTCATGGGGGATGTCGTGCTGGCCGAGCCGGGCGCGCTGATCGGCTTCGCCGGGCCGCGCGTGATCGAGCAGACCGTGCGGGAAACCCTGCCCGAGGGCTTCCAGCGCTCCGAATTCCTGCTCGAGAAGGGTGCGATCGACATGATCGTCGATCGCCGGGAACTGGGCGAACGGCTGGTCGCCCTGATCACCCTGATGACCCGGCAGGCCGCCGTCAGCGCCTGATCCCGACCCGTTCCGATGGACCTGCCCCAAACCCTGGAGGGCTGGCTGGCGCTGCTCGAAGCGCGCCACGGCCAGAGCATTCGTCTCGGACTCGATCGCGTCGGCGAGGTCGCCGGGCGCCTGGCGGCGCCACTGGCCTGTCCGGTGATCACGGTCGGCGGCACCAATGGCAAGGGCTCGGTCTGCGCCATGCTCGAGGCGATCCTGCTGGCGGCGGGTTACCGGGTCGGCCTCTACACCTCGCCCCACCTGCTGCGATACAACGAGCGGATTCGCGTTGATGGTCGCGAGGTGGACGACGCCCCGCTGGTCGAGGCCATGGCCCGCGTCGAGGCGGCCCGTGGCGACGCGCCGCTGACCTACTTCGAGCACGGCACGCTTGCGGCCCTGGCCCTTTTCGGCGCGGCTGCCCTCGACGTGGTGATCCTCGAGGTCGGGCTGGGCGGCCGGCTCGACGCAGTGAACGTGGTCGATACCGACTGCGCGATCGTCACCAGCATCGCGCTGGATCATGTCGAGTTTCTCGGCGAGGACCGGGAAGCGATCGGCTACGAGAAGGCGGGCATCTTCCGGTCCGGCGTGCCGGCGATCTGTGCCGACCCGCAGCCGCCTGCGTCCCTCGTCGCCCATGCCGCAGCCACAGGCGCCGAACTGCAGGTGAGCGGGCGGGATTTCGGCTTCTCCGGTGACCGGCAGCAGTGGGCCTTCTGGGGACGCGGTGGCGGCCTGCGCCGGGGTGGGCTGGCCTTTCCCGCGCTGCGCGGGGCCAACCAGCTGCTCAACGCATCGGCGGTGATTGCCGCCCTGGACGCCCTGCGCGACCGGCTCCCGGTGCCGATGCAGGCGATCCGGCAGGGCCTGATGCTGGTCGAGCTGCCAGGGCGCTTCCAGATCCTGCCGGGTCAGCCGACGGTCGTGCTCGACGTCGCGCACAATGTCCAGGCGGTCGGCGTCCTGTCCGAAAACCTCTCCAACATGAGCTTCTATCCGGAGACCTGGGCGGTGTTCTCGATGCTGTCGGACAAGGACGTCGAGGGCGCCGTTGGTCGGATCCGCGAGCGGGTCGACCGCTGGCTCGTCACCGGCCTGCCCGGCGCCCGGGCGCTGCCCGCCGAGGCGCTCGCCGAGCGCGTCCGGGCGATGGTCGGTGACGCACCGGTCGAGGTCTTCGACTGTCCGTCCGCGGCCTTCGCGAGCGCCCGCGAGCGGGTCGGCGAGGGTGATAGAATCCTGGTCTTTGGCTCGTTCCTGACGGTGGCGGATGTCCTGCCCGTCGTGCGGAGCGCGCGCTGAGTTTCTTCTTCGATGGCCGACGACGACAAGCAGATCGAGATCAAGAAGCGCGCCCGGCGGCGACTCGTCGGCGCCGCGGCGCTGGCGCTGCTGGCGATCATCGTGTTGCCGATGGTCATGGACAGCGAACCCCGTCCCCTTGATCAGGACATTCAGGTTCGCATCCCACCGCAGACCGGCGTGAACACCGCTGCCCACACGATCGAACCGGCGACGCCGGTTGTCGAGCCGACGGTCGCGGAGGTCCGCGACGACGCCGCGCCGCGGCCGCCCGACAGCGCCGGAGAGCCGGTGGCGGACAAGCCGGCAGCGAAGCCCGCTCCGGCGCCAGCGCCCACCGCAAAGCCGGCGACGCCCGAGAAGCCGGCGCCGGTCGCGGCGCCGGAAGCCCCCCGGGCTGCGCCGGAAGCCGTCGCCGTGCCGGCGAAGCCCGCGCTCGATGAAGCGGCACGGGCAGCGGCGATTCTGGCCGGCAAGTCGCCGGATGAGGTGGCTGCCGCGGAGGCCGGCTTTGTGGTCCAGGTCGGCGCCTATCGGGACGGTGGCAACGCCAGCAGCCTGCAGGGACGGCTCAAGTCCGATGGCCTGCCGGCGTACACGGAGCGGGCAGGTGACAAGACGCGGGTGCGCGTCGGACCATTCGCGGATCGGGGCGGCGCGGAGTCCGCGCTGGCCCGGATCCGGCGGATGGGGCTGGGCGGCACGGTGATCACGGTCAAGTGACGGCCTTCGATATCGTGGTGATCGGTCTGCTCGCCATCTGTGCGGGGCTCGGCTTCTGGCGTGGCTTCGTGTCCGAGGTGCTGGCCATCGCCGCCTGGGTCGTGGCGATCGTGCTGGCACGACTGTTTACGGTTCCGCTCGCTGAGCAGATGATATTCATCGAAGGCGAGCTGGTGAGGCAGGCGGCGGCCTTCCTCGCGATACTGATCGGTACCCTGATGGCCGGCGGAATCCTCCGCTGGATCTTGAGGGAATTGTTGAAGGCTGCTGGACTGGGGGCTGCGGACCGCATCCTCGGCGCAGGCTTCGGGGTGGTCAAGGGCCTCGTGATCGCGCTGGTCGTCGTCCTGCTGGGCGGCCTCACTGGCGTCTCCCAGGCTGGCTGGTGGCGACAGGCCGTACTGACCCCTCCGCTGGAGACGGCGGTGCTGGCGGCGCGGCCGCTGATGCCCGAAGCAGTGGCAAATCGTGTTCGATTCGATTAGGTACTAATTCATGTGCGGGATTCTCGGTGTCGTGGCGACAACGCCGGTCAACCAGTTGCTGTACGACGGATTGCTGGTCCTCCAGCATCGCGGGCAGGATGCAGCCGGTATTGCCACCGCGGAAGGCGGGCGCTTCAACATGCACAAGGGTCCAGGCCTGGTGCGGGACGTCTTCCGCACGCGCAACATGCGCAACCTGGCGGGTAACTGGGGGATCGGTCATGTGCGCTACCCGACGGCCGGGTCGGCCCACAATCCATCCGAGGCCCAGCCCTTCTACGTGAACTCGCCGTTCGGGCTGATGCTGGCGCACAACGGCAACCTGACCAACTCCGAGGCGCTCAAGCGGGAGATGTTCCTGTCGGATCTGCGCCACATCAACACCAATTCCGATTCGGAAGTGCTGCTCAACGTGCTGGCGCACGAACTGCAGGAGGCCTCCGACAAGTACCGCCTCGACGAGGATGCGATCTTTCGCGCGGTGGCCGGGGTTCACCGCCGCTGCCGGGGCGCCTACGCCGCGGTGGTGATGATCTCGGGCTACGGCCTGCTGGCCTTTCGCGACCCCTACGGCATCCGGCCGCTGGTGATCGGCAAGAACGACGCCATGGGTGGCACCGAGTGGATGGTGGCCTCCGAGAGCGTCGCCATCGACGTCCTGGGCTTCGAGCTGTTGCGCGACGTGGCGCCGGGCGAGGCGGTGCTGATCGACACCAGCGGCAACTTCACGAGCCGCCAGTGTGCCGAGGAGACGACCCAGGCGCCGTGCATGTTCGAGTACGTTTACCTCGCGCGCCCGGATTCCCTGATCGACGGCATCTCGGTCTACGACTCCCGGGTCAAGATGGGGGAATACCTCGCCGCGAAGTTCCGCCGCATGCTGCCGAACGTGCACCCGGACGTGGTCATCCCGATCCCCGATTCGAGCCGCCCCTCGGCGATGCAGATGGCCCACACCCTGGGGGTGCCGTACTCCGAGGGCTTCGTCAAGAACCGCTACATCGGCCGGACCTTCATCATGCCGGGTCAGGCGGTGCGGCGGAAATCGGTACGGCAGAAGCTGAACGCGATCCACCAGGAATTCCGCGGCAAGACCGTGCTGCTGGTGGATGATTCGATCGTGCGCGGCACCACCAGCCAGGAGATCGTCAGCATGGCCCGTGAGGCGGGCGCCAAGAAGGTCTACCTGGCCTCGGCGGCGCCGCCGGTGCGCTATGCCAACGTCTACGGCATCGACATGCCGAGCCAGGACGAACTGATCGGCGCCAACCGGACCGAGGAAGAGATCAACGCGGTGGTCGGTGCCGACGGCCTGATCTACCAGGACATCGAGGACCTGAAGGCCGCGGTGCGGGAGATCAACCCGGCCATCAACTTCTTCGAAACCTCCTGTTTTGACGGCTGCTATGTCACCGGCGACATCACCGCCGAGTATCTCAACGGCGTCGCCAACAAGCGGGGCGAGCCGTCGCCGGCGTCGGTCGCCGACGACCACGATGCCGACGGTGGCGGCCAGCTCGACCTGAACCTGGTCTCGAGCGGCCAAGAGCAGTAGGGCATGGATCAGCGAGCACATATGCAGGACTACGATCTGGATACCCTGGCCGTACGGGCGGGCACCGCGCGCAGCCAGTTCAACGAGCATAGCGAGGCGTTGTACCTGACCTCGAGCTTTGTCTTCGAGTCCGCGGCCCAGGCGGCCGCCCGCTTTTCGGGCGAGGAGGAAGGCAACGTCTATTCCCGCTTCACCAATCCGACCGTCACGGCCATGCAGGAGCGGCTGGCGGCGATGGAAGGCGGTGATGCGTGCGTCGCGACCTCGTCGGGGATGTCGGCGATCATGGCGACCGTGATGGCGCTGATGAGCGCCGGCGACCACGTGGTGGCCTCGCGCGGCCTGTTCGGGGCGACCCAGCAGCTGTTCGTGAACATTCTGTCGCGCTTCGGCATCACCACCGACTTCGTACCGGCCACCGATCTCGCCGCCTACGAGGCGGCGATCCGGCCGGAGACGAAGCTGATCTTCGTCGAGACGCCCTCGAACCCGCTGACCGAACTCGTCGATATCACGGCGCTGTCGGAGATTGCCCGCCGACGTGGCGTTCGCCTCGCGGTGGACAACTGCTTCTGCACCCCGGCGCTGCAGAAGCCGCTGGCGCTCGGTGCCGACCTGGTCATCCACTCGGCCACCAAGTACCTGGACGGTCAGGGCCGCATCATCGGTGGTGCGGTGGTCGGCAACAAGCCGGACCTGGACGAGGTCTTCCGCTTCCTGCGGACCGCGGGACCGAGCCTGTCACCTTTCAATGCCTGGGTAATCCTGAAGGGACTGGAGACCTTGCGCATCCGGATGGAGGCCCAGTCGGCAACGGCCCTGGAGCTGGCCCGCTGGCTCGAATCCCACGAGCGGGTCGAACGGGTCTTCTACCCGGGACTGGCTTCCCACCCGCAGCATGCCCTGGCGATGCGCCAGCAGAAGTCCGGTGGTGCGATCGTCAGTTTCGAGGTGCGTGGCGCACGGGAAGCCGCCTGGCGCGTGGTCGACAACTGCCGGTTGCTGTCCATTACCGCCAACCTCGGCGACACCAAGACCACCATCACCCATCCGGCTTCGACGACCCACGGCAGGATCGGTGCCGAGGCGCGGCAGGCTGCGGGGATTCACGAAGGGCTGTTGCGCGTGGCGGTGGGGCTGGAGTCGTTCGCGGACCTGAAGGCCGATCTCGCCCGGGGTCTGGCGCTGATCTGACCGCGCGACTCAGCCGGCGGCCGGCATGCCGGTCACGGGGTGGATCTCGCCACCCTCCCAGACGAGATATTCGGCCCTGTCGGCCCAGTCGGCCAGTACCCATCGCTCGCAGTCGCGTTGCCCCACCCTGTGGCGGTGGTGGCCCGGCCGGTGGGTATGGCCGTGCAACAGATCGGCGCCGCCTGCCGAGTCGAGCGTCGCGACGACCGCCGCCGCATTGACGTCCATGATCTCGTCGCTCTTGCCGGCCGTCGCAGCCTGGCTGCGGGCGCGGGCTTCGGTCGCGAAGGCGCGCCGCGCGGCGAGGGGCTGGGCGAGGAAATCCGCCTGCCAGGCGGGATCGCGAACCTGACGGCGAAACGCCTGGTAGGGTGCGTCGTCGGTGCACAGGGTGTCGCCGTGCATCAGCAGCAGCCGCAGCCGGTTCGCCGTGAGTAGACACGGATCCTCGAGGCGCACCATGCCGGCACGTTCCGCGTAGGCGTCGCCGAGGAGAAAATCCCGGTTGCCAGCCATGAAGTAGCAGGTGGTGCTCTGGTCCGACAGACGACGCAATGCCGAGGCAATCTGCGTGGCCAGCGGCCGGTCGTCGTCGTCGCCGATCCAGTACTCGAACAGGTCACCCAGAATGACCAGGCGCCGGCAAAGCGGCGCCTGGTCAGCGAGGAAGGCGAGGAAGGCAGCCGTGGTGGCCGGTCGGTCCTCTGCCAGGTGCAGGTCGGAGAGGAAGAACAGGCGTTCCTCGTCGCCGACCGCGAGGGTCTGCATCAGACGATTTCAGCCTTCTGGATGAGGATGTCATCCACCGGCACGTCGGCATGGAAGCCTCGGTTCCCGGTCTTGGTGGCCTCGATCTTGTCGACGATGTCCATGCCTTCGGTGACCTTGCCGAAGACGGCATAACCCCAGCCGTCCTGGCCGGGATAGTCGAGGAAGGCGTTGTCGGCCACGTTGATGAAGAACTGGGCCGTCGCCGAGTGGGGCGCGTTGGTCCGGGCCATGGCGAGCGATCCACGCACGTTCTTCAGCCCGTTGGCGGCCTCGTTCTGGATCGGCTCGCCGGTGGGCTTCTGCTTCATGCCGGGCTCGAAGCCGCCGCCCTGGATCATGAAGCCGCGGATCACGCGGTGGAACACCGTGTTGTCGTAGTGGCCCGACTCGACATAGGCGAGGAAGTTGCGCGCCGACTCGGGGGCCCGCTCCTCGTCCAGTTCAATCGTGATCTCGCCTTGGTTGGTGTGCAACTTGACTGCCATGAGCTCTCCGGAAATGCGTGGGTTCAGTTGGCGGGCGGGGCCTCGACGACCGTCGCGGACTCGATCACGATGGGCGCCACCGGCACGTCCCGATAATACCCCACGGCCGCGGTGCGAACGTCTCCGATCTTCTTGACCACGTCCAGCCCGTCGGTGACTTCGCCGAACACCGCATAGCCCCAGCCGTCCGGCGACGGATAGTCGAGGGAGGTGTTGTCCACGAGGTTGATGAAGAACTGGGCCGTGGCCGAGTGGGGGGCGCTGGTGCGCGCCATGGCGATCGAGCCGGTCTTGTTCTTGAGGCCGTTCTTGGCCTCGTTGCGAACGGGCGCCTGGGTGTCGCGCTGCTTCATGTCCTGGTCGAAGCCGCCCCCCTGGATCATGAAGCCCCGGATCACCCGGTGGAAGATCGTACCGTCGTAGTGGCCGCTCTTCACGTAGGCGAGGAAGTTCTTGACGCTTTCCGGGGCCTTGTCGGGGTACAGCTCGAGCCGGATCGGCCCTTCGCTGGTTTTCAGCTCGACAACCGGATTGGCCGCCCATGCGGATGCGGCGAGACAAGCGGCTGCGACGGCCGCGAACAGGTGCTTCATGGTCTGACTCCTCGTTGAATGCTCGGGTTGCCGTCTCAGGCCTGACCCTCGTAGGCGATCTGCCAGCGCCCCTCGCGCTGGATCCAGTACTGGCGCTTTCGAAGGGTTGAGTTGAGCGTGTCGCTCTCGAAGTGCTGGTCGAAGCTGACGACGATCAGGTCTTCGCGCCCGGGGCTGCGGAACATCGAGAGGTTCGACAGGCGCACCCGCAGCCAGGTCTTGTCGGCGATGATGCGCCGTCGCTGACTCTCCCAGCCGGCACGGTCGACGTCGTCGCTGCGAAAATCCGCTGCATAGTGCGCGAGATAGCGCACTACGTCGCGGCTTTCCCAGTCCCGCCGCCAGGTTTCGAGATGCCGCTCGAGTGCCTTGCGCTCATTGAGCCAGCGCGCGGCCGGTACCCAGTCGATGGTGTTGCCGATCACGACCGGGGTCTGGCCCGGCGTGACGAAGCCGGACAGGGCGTCCAGGTCCTGATTGGCGAGCACCACGCAGCCGTCGGAGGCGCGCGGCGGGCGCGCGTAGGTGTCCGGGGGCGAGCCATGGAGCCAGATGCCGTAGCCATCCCGGCCCAGCCGACGGTCCCACTCATTGGGATAGTTGATCGGAAAGGCCCCGCTGCCGTAGAACTCGGGCAGTTCCGCCGCCGGAATCGATGAGGTCACGAAATAGACGCCGATCGGCGTGCGCTTGTCCCCCTCGCGCCATTTCTCCGACCCTTCCTTGCCCTGACTGACATAGTAGTCAGCCACCAGCCGGGGCAGTCCGCGATCGTTGCGGAAGACGTACAGGCGCGAGCGACTGGTGTCGACGACCACCGCGTGCTGCTGGTCGGTCGACAGGCGCAGCAGGCTGCGGGGCAGCAGCCCGTCGGCCGGACGCTCGCTGCGGGCGCGCAGCCGGGCGAAGGCTTCGTCGCGGAGATCGGCAAGGGTGGCGGCCGAGACGCCATCGACGCTGCCGACCGAATCCAGAGGGCGCACCCGGGCCAGCAGCAGGTCGCCGCGGATCAGGTGGGCAAGCCGGAAATTGGGAAGCAGGTCGAGCAGGGCATCGGTCTTCGTCAGGGCGGCATCGAGGCGGTTGTCCCGAATGTCGGCGATGATCGCCTGCAGCGCAGCCTCCGGGTCGATCTGGTGGGTTTCCGGAGCAGCCGCCCACGACACGGCGCCCGCCAGCCCCAGGAGCAGGGCGGCGATGTGGATCAGGCGCAGGATCGGGCCCGGCTTCACGAGCGCTAGCCGCCGACGACTTCGCGGCGAATGGCCCAGTCGCCGCCGTGGCGGACCATCTCGAGCGTCTTGTCGGCCGACGCGTCAAAGTTGTAGGAGTCGTAGTGCTGGCGGAAGCGGACCCTGGCCTTGTCGCCATCCAGGCTCACCTCGACGTTCTCGAGGGTGACGCGGATCTTGCCCGGCTTGCCGACGCGGGCGCGGCGTTCGTTTTCCCAGGCCGATCGCGAGCGACCACCCGGCACGACGAAGTCGGGCGCGTAGAACGACAGGTAGGCGTCCACGTCCTTGTTCGACCAGGCATCGGCCCAGGCCAGCACGCGGGCCTCCACGTCCCGGGCTTCCGCGGACGGTGCCACGGGCGCAGGCATGGTCGCATCCGGGAGCGGCGCGGTCGCGGCGGTGACCGGCGCTGCGGCGATCGGTGAGGCAGCCACCGGGGTTGGGGCCACGGCGCCGTTGCTGGAGATGAGCTGGCGCACCATTGCCAGCTTGGTCTGGGCGGCTGCGTTGCCGGCGTCGAGTTGCAGGGCCTTGCTGTAGGCGTCGCTGGCCAGCCGGGAGTAGATGTCGCCAAGGTTCTCGTGGGCCGTGGCGTAGCTCGGATGGGTACGGATGGCCATTTCGAGGGCGGCGCGCGCCTTGTCGAAGGCCTTCTGCTGGGCGTAGATCACCGCCAGATTGTTGTAGGGCTCGGGCAGCTCCGGAAAATCGGAAGTCAGGGCCTGAAAGACTTCGATGGCTTCGTCCTGGCGGCCCAACTCGGTCAGGGCAACGCCCCTCAGGAATCGTAGGTCGGGGTCCTTCGGCTTTTCGGCGAGATCTGCGTCGGTCATCGCCAGGGCCTGATCGAACTGGCCGGCGCGCACCAGCGACTGGATCTCGGCAGGCGAAGCCAGCGCCGTACCGGTGAGGGTGAGCAGCGCCAGAAGCGCTCCGGCTGACCAGAGGCTGGGATTCTTCATATGCTAGACTTACCTGTTGATTTCAAGACAATTGCCGAGCCGAGAGCGCATTTTACCAACAAGGCAATTGGCGTCACAATCCGGCGCGGCGGCAGGGAGTTCCCGGACGCTCGTCGCCGTTCGGCCAACACCTCCCAACCACTGCCGTTGCACGCGAGCCCATGCTGGAAATCTTCAATACCCTCACCCGCAGGAAGGAAGCGTTTCGTCCGATCGAGCCCGGCAAGGTGCGGATGTACGTCTGTGGCATGACGGTCTATGACTATTGCCATCTGGGCCACGCCCGCGTCATGGTGGTCTTCGACATGGTGGCCCGCTGGCTGCGGGCGAGCGGCCTCGCGCTCACCTACGTTCGCAACATCACCGATATCGATGACAAGATCATCCGGCGGGCCGGAGAGAACGGCGAGCCGATCCGTGCGCTGACCGACCGCTTCATTGCGGCAATGCACGAGGATGCCGACGCCCTTGGCGTGCAGCGGCCGGATGCCGAGCCGCGTGCCACCGAGTACGTGCCCGACATGCTCGCAATGATCGAGCGACTGCAGACGCGGGGCCTGGCCTACGAGGCCGGCAATCAGGATGTCTGCTTTGCGGTCCGCAAGTTCGACGGCTACGGCCGGCTGTCCGGAAAGTCTCTCGACGACCTGCGCGCCGGCGAGCGGGTCGAGGTGGCAAGCGGCAAGCACGATCCCCTGGACTTTGTCCTCTGGAAACACGCCAAGGCGGAGGAGCCGGAGGATGCCAAGTGGTCCTCGCCCTGGGGTGAGGGCCGCCCGGGCTGGCACATCGAGTGCTCGGCGATGAGTTCGCGCCTGCTGGGCGAGCACTTCGACATCCACGGTGGCGGGCAGGACCTTCAGTTTCCCCATCACGAGAACGAGATCGCGCAGAGCGAGGGGGCCCACGGCACGACCTTCGCCAATGTCTGGATGCACAACGGCTTCGTGCGGGTCGACGACGAGAAGATGTCGAAGTCCCTCGGCAATTTCTTCACGATTCGCGATGTCCTGAAGGACTACGACGCCGAGGTGGTGCGATTCTTCATTCTGCGCGCCCATTATCGCAGCCCGCTGAACTACGCCGACGCGATGCTGGACGACGCCCGGCAGTCGCTGACGCGCCTGTACACGGCGTTGAAGAATGTGCCGCCCGTGGACGCTGCGCCCGATTTCGATGCCCCGGCCGGACAGCGCTTCGCCCGCGCGATGGACGACGATTTCAACACCCCCGAGGCCGTCGCCGTGCTGTTCGACCTGGCCGGGGAGGTCAATCGCAGCGGTGATGCCGCAGTGGCTGGCCAGCTCCGGGCCCTGGCCGGCGTGCTCGGCCTGCTCGCGCGGGACCCGAAGGCCTTCCTTCAGGGCGGGGCCGGGGAGGCTGCCGACGCGCTTGCGCCGGCGGCGATCGAGGCGCTGATCGCCGAGCGCCAGACGGCGAAGAAGGCGCGGGACTTTGCCCGCGCCGACGCGATTCGCGCCGAGTTGGCAGGACACGGGATCGTGCTTGAGGACGGCCCGGGCGGCACCTCCTGGCGCCGCGCATGAATCGCCGGGCGCCCGCGGCCCGGGCAAGGCTGCGGCCCGGGAGCGAGGCAGGTGTTCGCTGGCCTCAGTGCGCAAAACGTCCGTTGCGAACCATCGAGAGATTGACGTAGTCCGAGCCGCTGCGCCGGGATTCGCCGTAGGTGAGTGTGAAGCCGCCGGTGTCGACCCGGTCCATTGCGGCGATCGTCGCGGCGAGGCCTTCGCGGGTCGGTTCGCTGCCGCTGCGTTGCAGCGCGATGGCGAAGGTCTTGGCGGCGATGAAGCCTTCGAGCCCGGTGTACGAAACCGGCTGGCCGGCCGCCTGCGCAATCTCCCGATAGGTATCGACCACCGGCATGCCGTAGCTGTATGGCGATGGCACGACCTGCGCCACGACGAGCCCGTGGGCCGACTTGCCGAGGGCGTCGAGCAGCTGGTTCGAGCTGATCACCGAGAGCCCCATCAACTGGGCGTGGAGGTCTGCGGACAGGATGGCCCGGACCAGGGAGACTGAGCTGGTGCCTGCCGTGATCATGACGACTGCCGCGGGATTGGCCTCGGCCAGCTGCGCCACGACACTCGCGGCATTGCTGCCATCGGCCTGGATGGCCGCCGCGACAGCGGGTTTCAGGTTGCGCCGGGCGAGGGCCTTCTCGGCGACTTCGAGACCCGCGCTGCCGAAGGCGTCGTCGTGGTGGACCACGGCGATCGAGGTCATGCCGATCGAGGTCACGTGATCGACGATCTTCTCGACCTCCTGGCCATAGGAGCTTCGGACGTGGAAGGCCCAGCGATACTGGGCCGACCGGAGGGCGTCAGCGCCGGTGTAGGGCGCGAAGTAGGGGACGCCCGATTCGTTTGCGTAGGGCAACACCTTCAGGCTGGGGCCGGTCCCAAAGCAGGCGAAGAGGGCGAAGACGCCGTCTTCCTCGACGAGTTGCCGGGCGTTGGCGAGGGCCTTGTCGGGCTGGTAGCCATCGTCCATCGTGACGAGGCGGATGCGGCGGCCCTGGACGCCCCCCCGGGCGTTGAGATCATTGAAATACAGTAGCGCCCCGCCCAGGTACGCCTCGTTCAGGGCCGCGAGGGAGCCGCTGGCGGCTCCGGTCTGACCCAGCACGATCTCCTCCGGGCTGACGCCATTCTCGGCTGCGGCCATTCCCGACAGCGCCATGGCGAGCATCACGGTGGCGCGGCGTGCCAGGCGCAACAGGGAGCCGGCCAGTCCGTGGGGTGTCTCCGTCATGGTGCTGTCTTCTGGCTGTGGCGTGCCGTGCACGCCGGGGTCAATGCATGAACCGTCCGCCCTTGCGGATGATCGTCAGGTCGACGTAGCTCGAACCCGAGTGGTTCTCCGGTGAGAAGGCCACATCGAAACCGCCGACATCGTAGCGCGTCATGCTCTCGAGGGCCGAAATAAGGCGGTCGCGGGTCAGGTCGCGCCCCGCCCGGCGCAGGCCTTCGACCATGACCTTGGCGGCGACGTAGCCTTCCATGCTGGTGAAGGATTCCGTGTTGCCGCTCTCTGTCAGCAGTTTGCGGTAGTCCCGGACCACGGCCAGGGTGTTGTTCCACGGGAAAGGCATCACCTGCGAGATGCCGACGCCGATCCCCGTGTCGCCGAGTTCGTCGGCCAGCTGCCGGCTGCCGACGAAGGAGACGTTGTAGAACGAGGCGAAGCTGCCCGCTTCGCGCATGGCCTTGATGAAGGCGGCGCAGGACTTGTAGGCACTGATCATCACGACGATGTCGGGCTGGGCTGCGCTGATGGTCTTGACCGCTTCGGCGACTTCGGTGGTGTTGCGCTCGACCGTGCCCTTGGCCACCAGCGTCATGCCCTGGGCGGCCATCGCGCGCTCGACGCCGGTCAGTCCGGCCTGGCCGTAGGCGTCGTTCTGGTAGAAGACCGCGACCTTCTTCATGCCGAGGGAGGTGAAGGCGTCGACGATTTTCGCCGTCTCGTCGTAGTAGCTCGCGCGGATGTTGAAGATCAGGCGATTGAACGGCGCGCGCAGCAACTCTGCGCCAGTGAAGGGGCCGATGAAGGGCACGCCTTCCTGGGTGAAGATCGGCAGGGCCGCCTTGCTGGTGGGTGTCCCGACGTAGCCGAAGAGGGCGAAGACCTTGTCGCGCTCGATCAACTGCATTGTGTTCGCGACGGTGCGATCGGGCTCGTAGCCGTCGTCCAGCGTCGTCAGCTCGATGCGCCGGCCGTGCACGCCGCCGGCCGCATTGACCTGGTCGAAGTACAGCTTGGCGCCCAGCCGCATCTCCCGGCCGAGGGCTTCGGCCGGTCCGCTCAGCGCGGCCGACTGGCCGAGCAGAATGCGGTTGTCGGTGACGCCGTCGACCGCCTGGGCGGCCGGGGCGAACAGAAGCGGCGCGGCGAGCGCGAGAACGCGGGCGAAGCGAGCGAGCATGTATGACCTCTCAAGAATCGGCTAAGACGGCTTCGTAGCCGTAACGGCGCTGGACGTGAAAGGTTGATGGCGGCTCGGTCGCCGTTGCGGAAATATTACCGATCTGGCACAGATCAGCCGCCGAAGAACTCCTTGACCTTGTCCATCCAGCCCCGGGCCTTCGGGTTGTGCCGGTCGGCATTGCTGACCGAGATCTCCTCGAACTCCTGCAGCAGTTCCCTCTGGCGGTCGGTCAGGTCCACCGGGGTCTCGACCACGACGTGGCACATCAGGTCGCCCGGCGCGTGGCTGCGGACATTGCGGATGCCCTTGCCCCGCAGGCGGAACACCCGACCGCTCTGGGTCTCGGACGGGACCTTGATGCGGGCCATGCCGTCGAGGGTCGGGATCTCGATCTCGCCGCCCAGCGCAGCGGTGGCGAAGGATACGGGCATCTCGCAGTGGAGGTCGTCGCCGTCGCGCTGGAAGACCGCGTGGGACTTGATGTGGATCTCGACATACAGGTCGCCCGACGGCCCGCCGTTGATGCCCGGCTCGCCGTGGCCGGCGTGGCGCAGGCGCATGCCGTCGTCGATACCCGCCGGAATCTTCACCTCGAGCGTCTTCTGCTTCTTGGTACGGCCGGCCCCGCCGCAGCTGCGGCAGGGGTCCGGAATGATGCGGCCCGAGCCGTGGCACTTCGGGCAGGTCTGCTGGATCGAGAAGAAGCCCTGCTGGATCCGCACCTGGCCCGCGCCGCCGCAGGTCGGGCAGGCCTTGGGCTGGGTGCCGGGCTTGGCGCCGGTGCCACCGCAGGGTTCGCAGTTCTCCAGGGTCGGGATGCGGATCGTCTTGTCGGCGCCCCGCGCGGCCTCCTCGAGGGAGATCTCGAGGTTGTAGCGCAGGTCGGCGCCGCGATAGACGTTCGAGCGACCGCCCCCGCCACGCTGGCCACCGAAGATGTCGCCGAAGATGTCGCTGAAGGCGTCGGCAAAGCCATCGAAGCCCTGGCCGCCGCCCGCACCGCCTGCCGACGGGTCGACACCCGCGTGACCGTAGCGATCGTACGCCGCCCGCTTCTGGGAATCGGAGAGGACCTCGTAGGCCAGCTTGGCCTCCTTGAATTTCTCTTCGGCTTCCTTGTTGTCCGGATTGCGGTCCGGATGGAACTTCATGGCCGCCTTCTTGTAGGCCTTCTTGATCTCGTCGTCGGAGGCGTCCCGGTTCAGGCCGAGTACCTCGTAGTAATCCCTGTTTGCCATCGTCTCTCAGGCTTGCCTGCGCGAAGGCCGGGGCGGGCGACGCGGTGCGTCGTCCCGGCCCGGCCGGGTGGGCGATGCGCCGCCTGGGGCGGCGCGCAGTACGGCTTACTTCTGGTCCTTGACCTCGGTGAACTCGGCGTCCACCACGTCGGCGTCGTCGGTCTTGCTGCTGCCGGCAGAGGTGCCGGTGCCCTGGGCTTCGGCCTCCGCCTGGGCCTGGGCATAGACCTTCTCGCCGAGCGACTGGCTGACCTTGGCCAGGGCCTCGCTCTTGGCGTCGATGGTGGCCTTGTCGCCCGACTTGATCGCTTCCTCGGCTTCTTGGATGGCGGCCTCGATCTTGCCCTTTTCGTCGCCGTCGACCTTGTCGCCGTGTTCTGCGAGGGCCTTCTTGACCGAATGCACCAGGGTGTCGAGCTGGTTGCGGGCATCCACCAGTTCGTGGGCTTTCTTGTCTTCCTCGGCGTGGGCCTCGGCGTCCTTCACCATGCGGTCGATCTCGTCGTCCGACAGGCCGGAGTTGGCCTTGATGGTGATCTTGTTCTCCTTGCCGGTCGCCTTGTCCTTGGCCGACACGTGCAGGATCCCGTTGGCGTCGATATCGAAGGTCACCTCGATCTGCGGCATGCCGCGGGGTGCCGGCGGGATGTCGGCGAGATTGAACTGGCCAAGGCTCTTGTTGCCGGCGGACATCTCGCGCTCGCCCTGCAGGACGTGGATCGTCACGGCCGACTGGTTGTCGTCGGCGGTCGAGAACACCTGGCTGGCCTTGGTCGGGATCGTGGTGTTTTTCTGGATCAGCTTGGTCATCACGCCACCGAGGGTCTCGATGCCGAGGGACAGCGGCGTCACGTCGAGCAGCAGCACGTCCTTGACGTCGCCCTGCAGCACGCCACCCTGGATCGAAGCGCCGACAGCGACGGCCTCGTCCGGGTTCACGTCACGGCGCGGATCCTTGCCGAAGAACCCCTTTACCTTCTCGATGACCTTGGGCATCCGGGTCTGGCCGCCGACCAGGATAACGTCGTCAATATCGTTGATACTGACACCGGCGTCCTTGAGGGCGATGCGGCAGGGTTCGATGGTGCGGTCGACCAGGTCTTCGACCAGCGACTCGAACTTGGCGCGGGTGATCTTCAGCGCCAGGTGCTTGGGACCGGAGGCGTCTGCCGTGATATAGGGCAGGTTGATCTCGGTCTGCTGGCTCGACGAGAGCTCGATCTTCGCCTTCTCTGCCGCTTCCTTCAGGCGCTGCAGGGCCAGCACGTCATTCTTCAGATCGACGCCCTGTTCCTTTTTGAACTCGCCGACGATGTAGTCGATGATCCGCTGGTCGAAGTCCTCGCCACCCAGGAAGGTGTCGCCGTTGGTGGCCAGCACCTCGAACTGGTGCTCGCCGTCCACGTCCGCGATCTCGATGATCGAGATGTCGAAGGTGCCGCCACCCAGGTCATAGACTGCCACCTTGGAGTCGCCCGGCTTCTTGTCCATGCCAAAGGCGAGCGCCGCGGCGGTCGGCTCATTGATGATGCGCTTGACCTCGAGGCCGGCGATCTTGCCCGCGTCCTTGGTGGCCTGGCGCTGGCT
>JAGRGD010000234.1 GCA_020445665.1 Rhodocyclaceae bacterium | reverse complement strand
CGAAGGAGACGACGATGTCAGTCACGCATCTCAACCAGGTCGAGCTGGCGGCTCGATGGAAGATCAGCCCGCGCACGCTGGAGCGCTGGCGTTGGACCGGTGAGGGCCCCGCCTTCATCAAGATCGGGGGCCGGGTCGTGTACCGGCTCAAGGATGTCGAGGCCTACGAGGCCAACCGGCACTGCTCGAGCACGGCCGACAAGCCCGCCGTGAAGCTGGCGTGAGGGGGCGGACATGACGATCCCCAACCGCATCACCATCGACGACCTTCCCACCATGCCGGTCGGCGAGATCGCCGCTCTGCCGGGTGACCAGCTGGCGGTCCTGAAGCACGACGCCGACGAGCGGCTGCGCTCGGCGAAAATCCTCTGCGACTGGCTCGATGGCGCCATCGCGCTGAAATACGGCAACCAGGCGCAGGAGGCGCGCCACGCGGAGGGCAAGGACACCGGCACGGTCCGGCTGCAGGACGGCCAGGTCACCGTGGTCGCCGAGCTCCCCAAGCGCATCGATTGGGATCAGGCGATGCTCGCGGGA
The DNA here is from genome assembly GCA_020445665.1 of Rhodocyclaceae bacterium. Classification (GTDB taxonomy): domain Bacteria; phylum Pseudomonadota; class Gammaproteobacteria; order Burkholderiales; family Rhodocyclaceae; genus Cognatazoarcus. The sequence goes on along the minus strand of JAGRGD010000234.1, from coordinate 1,845 downwards.
CTGGTCGAGCGGATTCGGACCGACGGCGCCGATCCCGCCGAGTACGTCGATATCGCGTTCAGCGTCCCCGAGCGCAAGTACACGGCCTGGCCCAAGGACATCCGCCAGGAGTTCGAGCCAGCGCGCACGGTTCGTACCGGCAAGCCCAAGTTCCGGCTGCTGCTCGGCGAGGAGGCGCGCTGATGGCTATTTTGCTCGCATCCCTGCAAACCTCGACGGTGCTGAGCCCGCCGCGCGTGCTGATCCACGGCGTCGCCGGTATCGGAAAGTCCACCTTCGCCGCGTCCGCCGACGCGCCGATGTTCGTCCTCACCGAGGACGGTCTCGGAAAGCTGCAGGTGCCGCACTTTCCCCTGGCGACGAGCTACGCCAAGGTCGCGGAGGCGCTCGACGCCCTGCTCGACGAGGACCACAGCTACTCGACGGTGGTCGTCGACAGCGTGGACTGGCTGGAGCCGCTGATCTGGGCCGAGGCCTGCCGGCGCAACGGCTGACAGTCGATCGAAAGCCCCGGCTTCGGCAAGGGCTACGCCGAGGCGCTGACCATCTGGCGCGAATACATCGACAAGCTGAACGCGCTCCGCGACCGGAAGGGCGTGGCGGTCATCCAGATCGCCCATACCGACATCAAGCGCTTCGACAGTCCCGAGCACGAACCCAACGACCGGTACGTGATCAAGCTGCAGGCCCGCGCGTCCGCGCTGCTGCAGGAGCACTCGGACGTCGTGCTCTTCGCCAATTACCGGATCCCGGTCAGCAAGTCCGACGTGGGCTTCAACAAGAAGGTCACCCGGGCGCTCGGGTCCGGTGCGCGCGTCATGCACACCGAGGAGCGCCCCGCCTTCCTCGCCAAGAACCGCTACGGCCTGCCGGAAACCCTCCCGCTCGAGTGGTCGAAGTTCCTAGCCGCCATGCCCGAATCCGCCTGATTACGACTGAAAGGACAGAACGATGGCACCTTTCGACACCGCCTTTGACGCCGCCGGCATCGAGCCCACCACCGCCTGCGAGATCCTGCCCGCGGGCAAGTATCGCGCCCAGATCGTCGAGAGCGAGATGCGCGTCACGAAGAACGGGATGGGGAAGTATTTCTGGCTGATGCTCGACATCCTCGAGGGGCCGCAGCAGGGCCGCAAGGTCTTCGACCAGCTGAACCTGGTGAACGCCAACCCGACCACGGTCGAGATCGCGCAGCGCACGCTGTCGGCGATCTGCCACGCCACGGGCAAGCTGCAGGTGAACGACAGCGAGGAGCTGCACCTGATCCCGATGAGGATCCAAGTCGGGGTGAAGCCCCCGAAGGACGGCTACGGCGAGCGCAACAAGATGCGTTACCTGGTGCCGGAGGCCACGGCACAGGCGACCCCGCCGAGGCCCGCCTCCACGCAGCCGGCCAGCGCGCCCGCGCAGTCGGTGCCCGCCCGCCCGGCCACCGCGCCCTGGAACCGCAGGAGCTGATGCCCTTGGCCGCCGCGGGCTGAGACCTGCGGCGGCCCGGACGTCGCCAGACCCGAGAGACAGACCATGACCAACACCACCGACGCGGCCTGCGTGGCCGCGAACGCCCCCGGCTTGCCCGAAGACACCCGGCGCCTGATCGAGATCGAGGACGCCATCGCGAAGATCCGCACGCAGATCGCGACCGCGGATCTGGCGCGGCAGCGGACGGCCAGGCCGATCGACCCCGACTGGTTTCACCGCGCGCGCACGGCGCTGCGCCACCTCAACCGCGAGCGCGCCGAGATCGTCGCCCGTCAGGGCGGCCGCCGCCGGCGCGAACGGCTCAAGGACATGATCATCGCCGTCCTGCGCGAACGCCATGACAGCGCCGCCTGGACCGCGGTG
>JAGRGD010000233.1 GCA_020445665.1 Rhodocyclaceae bacterium | reverse complement strand
GCGGTCGCTGCCCGATCGTCGACACCTTCTGGCAGACCGAGACCGGTGCCCACATGATCACCCCGCTGCCGGGCGCCACGCCGCTGATCCCGGGTTCCTGCACCTTGCCGTTCCCGGGCGTGATGGCTGCCGTGGTCGATGAGACCGGCACCGAAGTGCCCTGGGGCCAGGGCGGCATCCTGGTGGTCAAGCGTCCGTGGCCGTCGATGATCCGCAACGTCTGGGGTGACCCGGACCGCTTCAAGTCGTCCTACTTCCCGGCCGACTTTCAGGGCAAGCTGTACCTGGCTGGCGACGGCGCGATCCGCGACAAGGACAATGGCTACTTCACCATCACCGGCCGTATCGACGACGTGCTGAACGTCTCCGGTCACCGCATGGGCACGATGGAAATCGAGTCCTCGCTGGTCGCGCACGAGCTGGTCGCCGAAGCTGCCGTGGTGGGTCGTCCCGATGACCTGACCGGTGAGGCGATCGTGGCCTTCGTGGTGCTGAAGCGTCCCCGTCCGACCGGCGACGAGGCCGCTGCCCTCGCCAAGGAGCTGTCCACCTGGGTTGGCAAGGACATCGGTCCGATCGCCAAGCCGAAGGACATCCGCTTCGGCGAGAACCTGCCGAAGACCCGCTCGGGCAAGATCATGCGTCGCCTGCTGCGCCAGCTGGCCAAGGGCGAAGAGATCACCCAGGACACCTCGACCCTTGAGAACCCGGCCATCCTCGACCAGCTGAAAGGCTGATCGTGACAAAAAAGCCCGCGCATCACGCGCGGGCTTTTTACTGACAGGACAACGGAGGGCCGGCCCGACACGGGACCGGCAACGGGAGAGGGGGCAAGGCGCGGTTAACACCGCGCCTTTTTTTCGTTCACCCCCGGCCGGTATCCTCCGCGACGAGCTTCCATGGGGGGGCGATGCGTCCGGGGCTCGCCACTGGCCGCCGTCGGGTGGCCCGGGACGCGCGCCGTGCCGAGGTCCGCGGGGTGGTTCCGCCCCGGATCGTTGTGCGTGGCAGCCTATTGACCGCCGCCGGCGGCCATCGACAGGCCTTTCTCGATCTCGCTGGCGGGCAGGTAGCCGCCGACCCGGTTGCCGTCGGCGAAGAAGATCGTCGGCGTACCGTTGATCCGCAGCTTGTGGGCGAATTCGGCGTTCTTGTCGATGACGTCGCTCTCGCAGGCCGCCTGCGCGGGCTTCTTGTTGCTGATCATCCAGTCGTTCCAGGCGGAGGCCTTGTCGCTGGCACACCAGATGCTGCGCGCCTTGTCACCCGAGTCGGCCGACAGGATCGGGATCATGAAGGTATAGACCGTGACGTTGTCCACCTTCTGCAGCTCTGTCGCCAGGCGCTTGCAGTAGCCGCAGTTCGGATCCTCGAAAGTGGCCAGCACCCGGCTCCCGTCGCCCTTGACCTGCTTGATCGCGCGCTCCAGGGGCAGGGTCGCGAAGTCGATGCGCTGCAACTCGGCGAGCCGGGCCTGGGTGATGTTGCGGCGGGTCTTGCCGTCGATGATCTGGCCGTCGAGGATGAAGCTCAGCGACTCGTCGGTGTAGATCAACTCGCCGGATTTCAGCACCACTTCGTAGAGTCCGCCGTACGGAATCCTGGCGACGGAGTCCACGGCCGGCACGCCGAGGAATTCGTTCACGCCCTTGCGTACGCTGTCCTCGTCGGCGCGGACGGCGCCCGAGGTGGTGAGCAGGGCGATGGCGAGTGCCGGCAGCGCCAGCTTGAGCATCGAAGTCTTCATTGAAGCGGGTTCCAGTGAGTCGTTGGAGGGCCGGGTCAGAAGTGACCGCTGACCGCGTAGCGTACAAGCATATTGCGTATGACCGGCATTGCGTTGGTCAGGTTCAGTCCGAGGTTGCGGATCCGGGCGACGAACGGGTGCGTCGGGCGGAAGAGGCGGTTCAGCCCATCGGTCGTGTATTGCATCAGCAGGGTTTCCTCGGCACGGGCGCGGGCGTAGCTGTCGAGGATCGATGTCTCGCCCGGATCGCGCCAGGTGGGCAGGTCGGCAAGCCGCGCAGCCAGCGCCCGGGCGTCCTGAAAGCCCAGATTGATGCCGTGCCCCGACAGGGGGTGGATGGCGTGGGCTGCGTCGCCGATCAGTGCAAGCCGGTGGCCCACGGGTCGCTCGACGCGCATCAGGCGCAGCGGAAAGGCCGCGGCCGGCGTGAGCAGCGAGAGGGCGCCGAGCCGCTCACCGCCGGCCCTGGCGACCCGTTCGCACAGGGCCTCGGGCGACATCGCCACCAGTTCGTCGGCCAGCGCATCCGGTGCTGACCAGACCATCGATAGGCGGCGATCGGGCAGGGGCAGCCAGGCGAGGATGCCCTCGGGCAGGAACCACTGCATTGCGCAGCCGTCGTGCTCGAGCTCGCATTGAAAGTTGGCGACCACGCCTTTCTCGCCGTAGGGGCTGAAGCGTTCGGCAATGCCCGCCTGGCGGCGCACCCAGGAGTTCGCCCCGTCGGCGCCGACGACCAGCCGTGCCGAAACCGTGCGGCCGTCCTCGAGGGTCAGTGTTGCACGCTGCTCGTCGAAACTGAGCCCGGTCGGCCGGGCCGGGCACAGCAGGGTCAGGCGATGCTGGCGCTTGATCGTCTCCCACAGCTCCATCTGGATGCGGCTCGCCTCGACGATCCAGGCCAGGGTTTCGAGACCGCAGTCGTAGGACGAGAAATCGAGGCGCCCATCCCGATCGCCGAAGATCCGCATGTCGTAGACCGGGCCGATGCGCGCGTGATCGAGATGTTCCCAGGCGCCGATCTCGCTCAGGAAAGCCTTGCTGGCCGGGCTGATCGCGTAGATGCGGGCATCCCACTCCGCGGCCAGGCGGGGCACGGCGCCTTCGACGACGCCGACCGACAGGGCGCTGCCCCGCAGCGAGGCGGCCAGGCTGGCGCCGGCCAGACCCGCGCCGACGATGAGGACGTCGAAATCCAGTTGCTTGCTCACGGCATGGTCCTGCCACTGCGGTACGTGGCGCGATTGTGCCCCAGCCGGTGGCGACGGGCCAAACCGCCGCTTGAGCGGTCGTTGGCGGGCAGGTAGAGTCGGGCCGCCGGCCGCACTCCCGCAGGCCGATCGGAACCCCATGGAACCCTTCCTCACCACCGCCTTCTGGATCTCGGTGGCCCAGATCATCGCGATCGACATCCTGCTCGGCGGCGACAACGCCGTCGTGATCGCGCTGGCCTGCCGCCGCCTGCCCGAGGCCCAGCGCAGCCGCGGCATCTTCTGGGGCGTGGTCGGCGCGATCGGGCTGCGCGTCGTCCTGATCTTCTTTGCCCTCCACCTGCTCGAGCTGCCATGGCTCAAGGTGGTCGGTGCGGCGCTGCTGGTGTGGATCGGGGTCAAGCTGATGCTGCCCGAGGCCGAGGGCGCGGACCACGGCAGCGTCGAGGGCAGCGCCACCCTGTGGGGCGCGGTCAGGACAGTCGTGGTTGCCGACGCCGTGATGAGCGTCGATAACGTGCTGGCCGTCGCCGGCGCAGCCCATGGCGACATGAGCCTGGTGGTGTTCGGCATCCTGGTGTCGATCCCGATCATCGTCTGGGGCAGTCGGATCGTGCTGACCCTGATGGACCGCTTCCCCTTCATCGTGACCCTGGGCGGCGCGCTGCTCGGCTGGATCGCCGGCGGCATGCTGGTCAGCGACGTGGCGACGCGGGCCTGGGCCGAGGCGCACCTGCCGAGCGCACACATGAGCGCGGGTGCGGCCGGCGCGCTGCTTGTCGTGGTGTTCGGCCGCTGGCTTGCCTCGCGCCGGCCGCGCCCGACCGGCCCGGTCCGTGAGATTCCCCTGGAGTAGACCGATGAGCGCACCCGTAACGCCCCTCAAGCTGCTCGTGGCGATCGACGGCAAGCCGCCGGGCGAAGTGGCGGCCCGCTTCGTCGTGCGGCTGCTGGCCGCCGGCCTCGATGCCGAGGTGCACCTGCTAAACGTGCAGCCGGTGGTCGAGTCGGGCCACCTGCGGATGTTCGTCAGTGCCGACGAACTGCAGGGCTGGTACCGGGAGGAGGGGCTCGCCGCGCTGGCTGGCGCCCGTGCCATATTCGAGGCCGCCAGCGTAGTGGCGACGCCCCACGTGGCCGTCGGCCATGCGGCCGAGACCATCGAGCGCTTTGCGATCGAGAAGGCCGCCGACCTGCTGGTGATCGGCGCTGGCACGCCGGCCCTCTCCGGTCTACTGCTCGGTTCGGTGGCGAGCCCGCTGCTGAAAGGTTCGGGGATCCCCGTCCTGGTCGCCCGCTGAGCGGGGGCGGCGCCGGACGGCCGGCCCCGCGATGGCGGCTCTGGTGCGCTGCCGCATTCGCTGCTATAGTCGCGCCGTCACTGGGGAGTAGCCGCCCTCCGTCGCCCGGAGGGGCCCGCATCAACACACTTGCCGACCGGCATGGTGCGGGCAGCGCGAAGACCTTTCGCGCCTGGCAAGACCTTTGACCACGCCGCCGTCTCCGGGCCGGAGCGGGCGGGTGGTCATCGGTTGTCCGCTCCGGCCCCGGATATCCCCATGGAAGCCTTCCTGATCTCCACCGGCATCGTCGCCCTCGCCGAAATCGGCGACAAGACCCAACTGCTGTCCTTCTTCCTGGCCGCCCGCTTCAAGCGACCCTGGCCGATCGTCCTCGGCATTCTCGTGGCGACCCTGGCCAACCATGCCTTTGCGGGGGCGGTCGGCGCCTGGATCGCCGACCTGATGGGGCCGGAGGTGCTGCGCTGGGTGCTTGGGCTGTCCTTTATCGCCATGGCGGCCTGGATGCTGGTGCCCGACAAGCTCGACGACGAGACCGCCAGCTCGTCTCGCTTCGGGGTTTTCGGGACCACGCTGGTGGCCTTCTTCCTGGCCGAGATGGGCGACAAGACGCAGGTCGCGACAGTGGCGCTGGCGGCCCAGTACGAAAGCCTGATGGCGGTCGTCGCTGGAACCACGTTCGGCATGATGCTCGCCAATGTGCCGGCGGTTATCGTGGGCGAGAAGCTCGCCGACCGGCTGCCTGTTCGGCTGGTACATGCCGTTGCCGCGGCGCTGTTCGCGGTGCTAGGGGTGCTGGCGATCGTGGCCGGCGACCGGGTTGCCGGCAAGGCGGAGGCTGCGGTCGAGTTCGGACAGCCGCTGCGGCGTGCCGATGTCGAGCCACAGGCCATCGTGGCGCTGGCCACTGACGAGACCGGCGTCCATCGCCGCGCGTAGCAGGGGGCCGAGCGGGGCGGCGTCGCCATCGCGCACCCCGTCGAACAGGACCGGCTGATAGACGCCGACCCCGGCGAAGGTCAGCAGCGGCTTGCCCGCCTGGGTCAGCCGCCCGGCGGCGTCCAGGTGGAAGTCGCCGTCCGGGTGGTGGGGCGGATTCGGCGCCATCACGAGGTGGGCGAGGTCCTCACCGCGGGCGAGCCGCGCGGGCATGTCCCGCAGGGCGGCGAGATCCGCGTCACAGAAGATGTCCCCGTTGATCACCAGGAAGGGCGCGTTGCCGAGCAGCGGCAGGGCATGGCGGATGCCGCCGGCGGTCTCGAGGGCCCGGCCCTCTGCCGAGTAGGTGATCGATACGCCCAGATTGCGGCCGTCCCCGAGCGCCCGGACGATCATCTCGCCCAGGTGGGCATGGTTGATGACCAGATCGGTGAAGCCGGCGGCACGGAGTCTCTCGATGTGCCAGACGATCAGTGGCTTGCCGCCCGCCGCGAGCAGGGGTTTGGGATAGGCATCGGTCAGCGGCCGCATGCGCTCGCCGCGGCCGGCGGCCAGGATCATCGCGCGCATGGTAGTCAGAACGTGTAGCCGACGCCGCGTTCGATCGGATCGATCTGGTCGAGCAGCCTCAGCAGGGGCTTGAGGTCGATGTAGCGCTCGCAGGCACGGCGCAGGTAGTCCATCACCAGGGGCATGTCCTTCAGGTAGTCTTCCTTGCCATCCCGGTGGCACAGGCGCGCGAAGATGCCGAGCACCTTGATGTGTCGCTGCACCCCCATCCACTCGAAGTCGCGATGGAAGTCGGAAAATTCGGCCCGCACCGGCAGGCCCAGCTTGCGGGCGGTCTCCCAGTAGCGTGCCAGCAGGTCCAGCACGAAATCCTCCTCCCAGCGGATGTAGGCATCCTTCAGCAGCGACACCAGGTCGTAGCTGATCGGGCCATACACCGCATCCTGGAAGTCGAGAACGCCGGGGTTGGGCTGGCTCACCATCAGGTTGCGGCTGTGGTAGTCGCGATGGACGAAGACCTTCGGCTCGGCGAGGTTCACGGCAAGGATCCGGTCGAACACCGTATCGAGGGTGGCCCGCTGCCTGTCGTCCAGCGTGATGCCCTTGTGCCTGGCCACGTACCACTCCGGGAACAGTTCCAGTTCCCGCCGCAGGAGTGCTTCCGAATACTCGGGCAGCACGTCCGGCCGGCTCGCCGCCTGGATCGCGATCAGGGAGCCGAGCGCTTCGGCGTAGAGGTCGTGGTGCGCACCGTCCTGCCTGAGCGCGTCCAGATAGGTGGTCGTGCCCAGATCGCTGAGCAGCAGATAGCCCCGCTCAAAATCCTGGTCGAGCACGCTCGGGACATGCACGCCGGCTTCGGCGAACAGTGCGGCGACCTGCACGAAAGGCCGGCAGTCCTCGTGGGCCGGTGGCGCGTCCATGACGATCAGGGTGCTGTCGTCGTCGGTGAAGTGAACCCGGTGGTAGCGGCGGAAGCTGGCGTCGGCCGAGGCCGGTGCCATCCAGAAGTTCCGCTCGGGGTCGCGGGCCGCCACCCATTCCTGAATTTCCATCAATCGTTGCACCCGGGAGCCCCCTGACCATCGTGTAGAATCGCCGGATTTTACAAGTTTCGACCGCGCCACGGCCGCAATGCGCGGATCGGGACGTCGATGGAGTCGCTCTTGCCGAGTTCGAGCCGGTCCCTGCCGCATTCGCTGTTGCTGGTCATGCTGGGGTGCAGCGCGCCGGTCTGGGCCGCCGGGGGCGCCGACGCCGGGATGCCCACCGAGGTGGAGGCAGACCGGGTCAGCGGCCAGACCGACACCGAGATCGTCGCCGAGGGCGACGCCCGCCTGAGTCGCGGCGACCTGCGCCTCAATGCCGAACGACTGATCTACCGGGATCCCAGCGACGAGGTCGAGGCCAGTGGCAACGTCGAGTTGCGCCGGGGCGAGGACCGCATCGCCGGGCCGTCACTGAAGCTCAATGTCGAGGCCCGCACCGGCGAGTTCGCCGCGCCGGAATACCACATCTCCCGCCGTCCCGAGCCGGGTCGCAGCGGGCGCGAAATCTCGGGTGGCGGCGCTGCCGACAAGCTGGCCTTCGAGGGACCGGACCGCTACCGTTTCTTCGGCGCCACCTGGTCCACCTGCCCGGCGCCGGATCCGGACTGGTACTTGCGGGCCGACGAGCTGTCCCTCGACTACAACACCGAGGTGGGCGAGGCGCGGCACTCGACCCTGGTCTTCAAGGACGTCCCGCTGTTCTACATGCCCTGGGTCGAGTTTCCGCTGGTCGGACAACGCCAGTCGGGCCTGCTGGCGCCGACGGTGGGCCAGTCGAACAAGACCGGCTTCGACCTGACTCAGCCCTACTACTGGAACATCGCCCCCAACCTGGATGCGACCTTCGTGCCGCGCTTCATGAGCCGGCGGGGTTTGCAGCTGGGCGGCGAGTTCCGATACCTGCAGCCGTCCTTCGCGGGCGAGATCCGCGCCGAATACCTGCACAACGACGATGTCCGGGGCGGCAGCCGCGGCGCAGCCAGCCTGCGCCACGCCCAGCGTTTTTCGCCGACGCTGTCGGGCGGACTGGTCCTGAACCGGATCTCCGACGACGAGTATTTCGAGGACCTCAGTTCGCGCCTCGCCGTGACGTCCCAGTCCCACCTGCTCAATCAGGCACGCCTGGGTTACCAGAGCGCCGAGTGGTGGCGGGCGGAGGCCCTGCTGCAGGGCTACCAGACCATCGAGGGGGCCGAGCCCTACCGCATGCTGCCGCGCCTGTCCGTGCTGGGCAGTCGCGACTATGCCTTTGGCCAGATCGATTTCCATGGCGAGTTCACCGCCTTCGACCACCCCGACTCGACGCGCACCCAGGGCAGCCGAACCGTCCTCTACCCGAGCTATGCCTACCCGCTGCGCAGCACCGCCTTCAGGCTGACGCCACGCATCGGCCTGCACATGACCCACTATGACCTCGACGAGCCGGTGAGTGCGGGGGCGCGCACGACCCTCACCCGCGCGGTGCCGATCACCTCGATCGACGGCCAGCTCACCTTCGAGCGGGACCTCCAGTGGGGCGGCAGATCGCTGGTCCAGACCCTCGAGCCCCGGCTGTACTACCTGTACGTTCCCTTCCACGCCCAGGATCCGGACGAGTATCCGGTCTTCGACTCCGCCGCCTACGATTTCAACTTCACCCAGATATTCCAGCCCAACCTCTACTCGGGCCAGGACCGCATCGCCAATGCCGACCAGCTCACCGCGGCGGTGACCTCCCGCATCCTCGATGAATCGGGAGCGGAACTGATGCGGGCCGCGATCGGTCAGCGCTACTACTTCGACGAGCAGCGGGTGCGTCTGAACAACGCGGAGGCGCTGCGCACCGGCAAGCGGGCCGATGTGTTGGCCTCGTTCTCGGGTCGGCTGGCGCAGCACCTGCGCGCCGGCGCCGACTGGCAGTACAACCCGCGGGACCACTGGACCGAGCGGATGAACCTGTCGCTGCGCTACCAGCCGGCCGTCGCCAAGGTCCTCAATGCCGGTTTCCGCTACACGCGGGACGTCCTGCGGGACCTGGACCTGTCGGCCCAGTGGCCCCTCGGTGGCCGCTGGTACGGCGTGGCCCGCTACACCCGCTCGCTGCGGGAGCACCGGGTCACCGAGGCCATCGGCGGGCTCGAGTACGACGGGGGATGCTGGGTGTTCCGCGTCGCGATGCACCGCTTCGCGACCAACGCCGACGACGCCACCCAGGCGATCTTCCTGCAGCTCGAACTGGGCGGACTGGCGAGCGTGGGCTCGAGCCCGGTGAACCTGCTGCGGCGGAGCGTGCGGGGCTATGGCAACATCAACGACCTGCCGGACGATCCGGTCTTCGGCAGCGCGCCCTGAGGGCGCAGTGGACGCAGTGGACAAGCTTATGAATCGAATCAAGCAACTGGCGACGATCGCCGCAGCGATGGTGCTCACGTCGGCAACGGCAGTGGCCGCCGAGCCCGAACTGGTGGACGGGATCGCGGCAATCGTGAACAGCGAGGTCATCACCCACAAGGAGCTCGCCGAGCGGGTCGACATGGCGGTCAAGCAGCTCGAGCACCAGGGCACGCGGCTGCCGCCGGGCGATGTCATCGAGCGGCAGGTGATGGAGCGTCTGATCCTTGAGCGGGCTCAGCTGCAGCTGGCCCGTGAGGGCGGCATGCAGGTCGATGACGAGACGCTGCAGCGGGCGCTGGAGCGGATCGCAAGCAACAACCGGCTCGACATGGACCAGTTCCGTACGGCGCTCCAGCAGGATGGCATCGACTGGAACGAGTTCCGCGAGAACATCCGCAACGAGATCCTGATCGCCCGGGTCCGGGAGCGGGAGGTGGACAGCCAGGTGGTGGTCACCGACGCCGAGGTGGACAACTTCATCGAGGCCAATCGGGAGAGCCTTGCCAACCAGGAGTTCCTCGCCGCCCACATCCTGTTCCGCGCGCCCGAAGGCGCGTCGCCGGAGCAGTTGTCGGCCCTCAAGGCGCGGGCCGACGAAGCCCTGGCGCGGCTGGAGTCCGGCGAGGATTTCGCCAGCCTGGCGGCCTCGTACTCCGACGCCCAGGACGCCCTCAAGGGCGGTGAACTGGGCTGGCGCGATGCCGAGCGGCTGCCTGCCTTGTTCGCCGACGCGTTGCAGCCCCTCGCGCCGGGACAGCACTCGGCCGTGCTGCGAAGCCCGGGCGGCTTCCATATCGTCAAGCTGATCGACCGGCGCGGTGGCGAGATGGCCGGGCCGGACAAGGTGACCCAGACTCATGCCCGCCACATCCTGATCAAGACCTCCGAGGTGGTGGACGACGCCGAGGCGCAGCGCCGGCTGGAAGGGCTGCGCGAACGCATCGTCAATGGCGGCGCCACGTTCGACGAGCTGGCGAAGGTGCACTCGGCCGACCTGTCGGCGGCCAAGGGCGGCGACCTCGGCTGGCTCTACCCGGGCGACACGGTGCCGCCCTTCGAGCGGGCGATGGAGGCGCTCCAGCCCGGCGAGGTGAGCGAGCCGGTGCGCTCGCCCTTTGGCTGGCACCTGATCCAGGTCCTCGACCGGCAGGTCGAGGACGTCTCCGACGAGCGCAAGCGCAACGCCGCTCGCAACGCGCTGAAGGCCCGCAAGGCGGACGAAGCCTTCGAGGACTGGTTGCGCCAGCTGCGCGACCGCAGTTTCGTGGACCTGCGCACCGACCGCTCGTGAGCGCGCCGGAAGGGCGGCCAGTCGTCGCCATCACGACCGGCGAGCCGGCCGGCGTCGGACCGGAGCTGTGCGCGGCGCTGGCCGATCGGGCCTGGTCAGCCAGGATCGTCCTGGTCGGGGATCGGGATCTGCTGGCGGCACGGATGGGCGGGAGCGCACCGCTGCCTGCGTATGCAGAGGATGCCGACGCAGCGCTGCAGGTGCTGCACGTGCCCCTCGCATCGCCTGCCACGCCGGGCCGGCTCGACCCGGTGAACGGCCCCTATGTGCTGGCGACCCTCGACCGGGCCATCGGAGGCTGCTCCAGCGGCGCCTTCGACGCGATGGTCACGGCGCCCGTGCACAAGGGGGTGATCTGCGAGGCCGGCGTGCCCTTCTCGGGCCACACCGAATATCTCGCCGAGAAGACCGGGACCCGGCGCGTGGTGATGATGCTGACCGGAGGCGGCCTGCGCGTTGCCCTGGCGACCACCCACCTGCCCCTCGCCCGGGTGCCGGCCGCGATCACCGATGCCCTGCTCGACGAAACGCTGCGCATCCTCGCGCGGGATCTGAGTGAGCGCTTCGGCCTGCCGTCGCCGCGCATCCTGGTGGCCGGTCTCAACCCCCACGCCGGCGAGGGCGGACACATGGGGCGCGAGGAGATCGAGGTCATCGAGCCGGTCCTGGCCCGCCTGCGGGCCGAGGGGATGCACCTCGTCGGCCCGCTTCCGGCCGACACGCTGTTCGTGCCCCACACCCTCGAACAGGGCGACGCGGTGCTGGCCATGTACCACGACCAGGGACTGCCGGTGCTCAAGCACGCCAGCTTCGGCGGTGGCGTCAACGTGACCCTCGGCCTGCCGATCATCCGCACCTCGGTGGACCATGGCACGGCCCTCGATCTGGCCGGCAGCGGTCGCGCCGATCCGGGCAGCCTCCTCACGGCGCTGGAGCTGGCGCTCGAGATGGTCGCCGCACGGAGGCACGCCTGATGGAACACCGGGCCCGCAAGCGCTTCGGCCAGAACTTCCTGACCGACCCCAACATCATCCGCAAGATTGTCGACGCGATCGCGCCGCGCGACGGCGACACCGTGGTCGAGATCGGCCCCGGGCTGGGGGCGCTGACCGAGCCGCTGCTGGCCCGCCTGCCCCGACTGCATGTGGTGGAGATCGACCGCGACCTGATCGCCCGCCTGAAGACGGCTCACCCGCCCGAACAACTGGTGATCCACGAGGGCGACGCGCTGGCCTTCGACTTCTCGACGCTGGGCGCCGGCCTGAAGGTGGTGGGCAACCTGCCCTACAACATCTCGACGCCGCTGCTCTTCCATCTCGCCGCCTTTGCCGAACAGGTTCGCGAGATGACCTTCATGCTGCAGAAGGAGGTCGTGATGCGCATGGTGGCCGAGCCCGGCAGCCACGACTACGGGCGGCTGTCGGTGATGCTCCAGTACCGCTTTTCGATGCTGCGCCTCTTCGACGTGCCGCCGGGGGCGTTCCGGCCGGCACCGAAGGTCACCTCGGCGATCGTGCGGATGGTGCCGAAGCCGACCGAGGCGCTCACCGCCCGCGACCCGGATCTGCTCGGCGCGATCGTCACGGCGGCCTTCGGACAGCGCCGCAAGACCCTGCGCAATACGCTCAAGGGCCTGCTGCCCGAGGCCGAGATCGAGGCGGTCGGCATCGACCCGGGCCTGCGCGGCGAGAAGCTCACCCTCGACCAGTTCGTGGCCCTCGCCAATCGCGCCGCGTCCCTGCCTCGGGCATGAAAAAAGCCGGCGTGTGCCGGCTTTGTCGTGATCGGCGCGGTGCGCCGGCTCAGGCCTTCTTCATCGGGCAGGTGTTGATGCCCAGCAGCGGGTAGACCGGGCAGAAGTTGAACAGGCCGGTGGCCAGCGGGACGACGCCGATCCAGGCCCAGACCGGACCGCCGAGGGCGGCCGCCCAGACGATCAGCGCCAGGCCGGCCACGATGCGCAGGATCTTGTCGATTCCACCAACGTTCGCTTTCATGATGTGCTCTCCATATCGGGTTCAGGTGAGCGTATTAAACCGCCGGCAGGGGGCGGAATCTGTAACCTTGGTTACACAGCGTCGGCTCAGCCGGCGGCCATCGAACGAAGGCCGGCGGCGTCGAGGATCTCGACCTGCTCGCGCCCCAGGCGGACGAACCCCTGGGCGGCGAAGCCCTTGAGCAGGCGGCTGACGATCTCGCGCACGCTGCCCAGTTCGTCGGCGAGTTGCTGGTGGGTGACGTGAAGCACACGACCCTTGCCGAGCAGCACCGCGGCCAGCCGCTGGTCCAGCTTGCGGAAGGCGACCTCCTCGATCAGCTGCATCAGGCCGGCGATCCGCTCGGCGAAGAGGTGGAAGACGAAGCTGCGGAAGGCGGGCTCGGCCATCAGCTCGTCGAACACCGGCTTGGGCAGCAGCATCAGCAGGGTGTCGGTCTCGGCCACGCCTCGCGCGTTGTATTCCTCGGCCGCGAGCAGGCAGGACGAGGAGATGACGCAGGTCTCGCCGACCGAGACCCGGTACAGGGGCAACTCGCGCCCGCTGCTCGAGGCCTTGATCACGCGCACCGACCCGTCGACGACGAAGGGGAAGCCCTCGCACACCTGATGGTCGTCGAACAGGGTGGCACCGGCCGGCACCCGCATCCACGCGGCCTGGGCGAGCAGGCGGGCCTGGGCTGGCGGCGGGAGGTCGGCGAGGACCGGGTAGGCAGTGAACAGCTGGGTCGTATGGTCGGGCGCGGTCATGGGCTCATGTCCAGTGATTGCAGCCAGTCTGCCAGAGGCGCCGCGGCGCGGGCCGGGGCATCGACGTGGCCGGCATCGAGTTCCAGCCAGAAATTCTGGGGATGCGCGGGCAGCAGGTCAAACGCGTAGGCCCGGCCGCCGCCGGCGAGCGGGTCGTGGCGGGCGCTGGCCCACAGCACCGGCCGTGGCGGGGCCAGCGCCCGCGCCGAACGGGGCATCACGGCGGCACCGTCCGGATCGAAGTAGCTGAGCCAGATGGCCGGATCGAAGCGTAGCGGGCGGGACTGCCCCTGGTTGAAGTCGGGCAGGCGGATTGGTCGGCCCGGTGCGGCCGCGCGGGCTATCTCGAGGGCCTCGGCGGTGTGGCCGGCCGCGAAGAGCCGGTCGGGCAGGTGCCCCGGGGCGATCAGGGCCAGCGCGTCCACCGGGCTGCGGCGGGCGGCGGCCAGCGCCGCGTTGGCGCCGAGGCTGTGGCCGGCCAGCAGCACGCGGCGG
>JAGRGD010000232.1 GCA_020445665.1 Rhodocyclaceae bacterium | reverse complement strand
GAGCTTTCGCTGGCGATCCGGCTGATCGCCTCGCCCATCAGCTGGGCCACGGAGAGCACCCGGATCTTCTCGGTCACCCTGACACCCTCGGTCGGCCGGATGCTGTCGGTGATCACCAGCCGGTCGAGCTTGCTCGCGGCAATCCTGGCGACCGCCCCCGCCGACAGCACGCCGTGCGTGACGTAGGCCTGGACCGACACCGCGCCTTCGGCGAGCAGCGCGTCGGCGGCATTGCACAAGGTGCCGCCGCTGTCGGCGATGTCGTCGACAAGCACGCAGTGGCGACCGTCGACCTCGCCGATGACGTTCATCACCTCGGAGATCCCGGCCCGCTCGCGGCGCTTATCGATAATCGCCAGATTGGCGTCAAGCCGCTTGGCGTAGGCGCGCGCCCGGGCCACGCCGCCGACATCCGGTGAAACGATGACCACGTCGTCCGTGCCGAAATTGCTCTGCACGTCGGGGCCCATCAGGGGCGCGCCATAGAGGTTGTCGACGGGGATGTCGAAGAAGCCCTGGATCTGGCCGGCATGCAGCTCGAGCGTCAGCACCCTGTTCGCCCCGGCTTCGGTGATCAGATTGGCCACGAGCTTGGCCGAGATCGGCGTCCGGGGGCCGGGCTTGCGGTCCTGCCGCGCATAGCCGAAATAGGGGATGACCGCGGTGATGCGCCGCGCCGACGCGCGCCTGAGCGCATCGATGCAGACCAGAAGCTCCATCAGGTTGTCGTTCGCCGGATACGACGTCGACTGGATGATGAAGACATCCTCGCCGCGCACGTTCTCGTGGATCTCCACGAAGATTTCCATGTCGGCGAAGCGATGCACCGTGGCCTTGGTCAGGTCGACGCGCAGATAGGCCGCAATCGCCTCGGCCAGCGGCCGATTGCTGTTGCCGGCGAGCAGTTTCATCAAAGGGGCCTATCGAGGCTGGGTGGCGGTGACTGGCGCGCTTCTATCAACCCGTCGCCGCCAAGTAAACGCCACAGCGCAGCCGGTCGCACAGGGGCGGCGAAAGGCCCCGGCATCTTGCGCTTCACAGCCCCAGAGCCTAGCAGCAACCGGCACCCCAGCAAGCCAAGCACATCGGGAGAGCCCGCCTTGGAATACGAGACCGCCTGCCTGGGCCAGCCAGCCCCCCGGAGCCGCTGACATGGCGCAGTGGCTGATGAAGACCGAGCCCGAGGACTACAGCTGGGACCGGCTGGTCGCCGAGGGCGGGACCGGCTGGGACGGCGTGCGCAACCACCAGGCGGCCGCCAACATGCGGGCCATGCAGAAGGGCGACCGCGCCTTCTTCTACCGCTCGCTGGTCGACCCCGCCGTCATCGGCATTATGGAGATCACCCGCGCGGCCTATGCCGATCCGGATGACCTGGCCGGCAAGTGGGTGCGCGTCGATGTGGCGCCCGTGCGGCCGCTGCCCCGGGAGGTGTCCCTGAAGGCGATCAAGGCCGACCCGGCGCTCGCCGACCTGGCGCTGGTGCGCCAGTCGCGGCTTTCGGTCATGCCGGTGAGCGACGCCCACTGGGCGCTGATCACGAGGATGGCGGGGCTCGACGCCTGAGCGGGCGGGTGCGCAACCCTCTCACCGCCGCCCAATGGCGGGGCCTCGGTCTCGCCTTGGCCATCGGCTTCGCCGGTGGCCTCCTCTTCTCGTGGCTCGGCTGGCCGCTGCCCTGGATGATGGGGCCGATGATCGCCACCACCCTCGCCGCCCTGACCCGGCTGCCGGTCGCGGTGCCGGTGACCCTGCGCGACCCCATGATGGCGATCATCGGCGTGCTGCTCGGCAGCGGCTTCACGCCCGAGCTCGTCGCCAATCTCTGGACCTGGCTGCCGACGCTGCTCGTCCTGCCGATCTATGTCGCCCTCGTGGCCGTCTCCAGCATGACCTATCTCAGGCTGGTCACCCGCTTCGATCCAAGGACCACGTTCTTCGCCGGCATGCCGGGCGGCTTCGGCGAGATGGTCCTCCTGGGCGACCGGGCCGGCGGCGACGCCCGGCGCATTGCCCTGGTTCACACCGTCCGGGTGCTGCTGATCGTGCTCACCGTGCCGCTCCTGGTCCGCGCCTTCGGCATCGAGCTGCCGTCGGCGCTGCCGGCGGCAGCGAGAGCCGGCTGGCTCGAGGTC
>JAGRGD010000231.1 GCA_020445665.1 Rhodocyclaceae bacterium | reverse complement strand
GCGCGAAATAAATCATCAGCCCCGAAATTCCAGCCCCTCATTTCCGGAATGCGGAACGTTCCGCTCACGTGACCACGCTGAAATGTTGGGGCTCAAAATCAACATGAATTGTTCAGCGCTTCCCTAAGACAGCCACCGTGAAGGGCTTCTTACGATGTAGGGTCGTAAGTTCCCTGTCCGTCAATGTTTTGGCGAACGCAATAAGCTCATCGACAGTAGGGTTCATACTCGTATTGTATTTCAACGGAGAAGACGCACAATCTAGCAGAGCAGAGGCCTGAGAGCGACGGCGCCTTGGCACTCACGATTCGATATGCGCAATATCAGCCGTCTCGAACCAGCCAAGCCCGATCATCGCATCCCGGAACCTCTGAGGCCAGATCTTAGAGAGCGGCACGCCGCCGTTTCAGTAAACGGCGGCTTGCCGATACCAATTCAGTCGGAAAGGACCGGACTTCTCGACGTCCGCTTAGGCCGAACAGCTGTCCCTGGCGAGATGCATTCCGCCCTACGTCGCGATTGCGTGAGTCATGGCTGAACCGCCGCCCCGGCCGCCATTCCGCCGTCGGCCCGCGCCGCCCCTACAACATTTCCAGCGCGCATGGCCCAGCCGGGGGCGGATACAGCCGATCCAGTTCGGCCAGCACGTCGTCACCGAGCGTCAGCGACAGGGCGGCCAGGTTCTCGTCCACGTGGCTGCGCCGCGCGGCCTTGGGGATGGCGATGACGTCCGGCTGGCGCAACAGCCAGGCGAGGGCGAGCTGCGCGGGGGTGGCGGAGAGCGCGTGGGCGATGTCGGCGAGCGCCGGATCGTGAAGCAGGCGGGCCTGTTCGAGGGGTGAGTAGGCCATCAGCGGGATCCCTCGCTCGCGGCACCGGGGCTGCAGGTCCCACTCGATGCCTCGCCGACCAAGGTTGTACAGCACCTGGTTGGTGGCGACGCGCTCGCCGCCAGGCGTGGCCCAAAGCTCGGCCATGTCGTCGGCGTCGAGGTTGCTGACGCCCCAGTGGCGGATCTTGCCGGCGGCCTGCAGGCCTTCCATGGCCTCGATCGTCTCGTGGAACGGGATGCTGCCGCGCCAGTGGAGCAGGTAGAGGTCGATGCGATCGGTCGCGAGGCGCTTCAGGCTGCGTTCGCAGGCGGCGACGGTGCCGCGGCGCGAGGCGTTGTGGGGATAGACCTTGCTGACCAGGAAGACGCTGTCGCGGCGGCCGCGAATGGCTTCGCCCACCACCACCTCGGCGCCGCCGTCGGCGTACATCTCGGCGGTGTCGATCAGGGTGAGGCCGCGGGCGATGCCGTGCTGCAGGGCCTCGACTTCGGCCTGGCGCTGCGCGGGGGATTCGCCCATGAACCAGGTGCCCTGGCCGAGGGCGGGTACGGTTTCACCATGGGGCAGCGGGACGTGCCGGGTCATGGCGAGGTGCTCGCCGGCGTGCTGCGGGGACGGCGGGTCTGCGCGCTCGCGCGGCGGGTCGTCATTCCGCCCGTGAGGCGGGATACCGGGGCGACAGACGGCTGGCGCCAGGCAGGTCGCCGACGGATCCTGGCCATGTTGCCCCCCCGCGGTCGAGTCGATGGTCACGTTGTTCGGCGCCCGGGTGGGCACCGGCTCCGGGCCACCTTACCGGAGGCGGGCGGCGGGCTCAACGGTGAGTGTAGAGCGTCCGATGCGGCTGGCGCGTCAGTCCCGCGGAAAGCCGGACACGGGGGGCGCATGGCGCCCGTCCCCTTTCGGTGCCCGCGCGAAGTGGAGCGCGAACGAGAAGGTGCAGCCCGCTCCCGGGGCACCGCGTGCGACGATCCTGCCACCCATCGCTTCGACCAGGCGCTGCGAGATGGCGAGGCCGAGGCCGCTGCCGCCGTACTTTCTCGTCTCTGCCCCCTCTTCCTGGACGAAGGGCTCGAAGATGCGCTCGGCCGCGGCCGGCTCGAATCCGATGCCGGAATCGGAGACGTCGAAGGCGACTTCGACCGCCTCGGCGGTCTCGCCGAGCAGCCGGCAGGCGAAGGCCACCCAGCCCGTGTCGGTGAATTTCACGGCGTTGCCGACGAGGTTGGCGAGCACCTGCCGCAGATGCTGCACATCGCCCAGCAGGGGGCGCCCCTCGAGCTCGGGCGGCGTCTGTACGCGCAGGGCGAGGCCCTTGGCGCGGATCTTGTCGCCGAACAGGTTCTCGAGCCAGGCCACCAGGTCGCCGACGCTGAAGCGCTCGGGCGCGACGTGGACCCGGCCGGACTCGATGCGGGAGAAATCCAGAATGTTCTCGACGATGCGCTGCAGATGGCGGCCGGCCTGGTCGATCCGCGACAGTCGCTCCTCGAGTTTCTCGCCGGTCTTCGCCCGCCGGGCCAGTTCGGCGTTGGAGAGGATGGCGTGCAGCGGCGTACGCAGCTCATGGCTCATCGTGGTGAGGAAGGTGCTCTTGGCACGATTGCCGTCTTCGGCGGCCCTTGTGGCGCGGGCGAGATCTTCGGTGCGCCGCCGCACGAGATCCTCGAGGTGGGAGCGGTATTGCTCGAGCTCCTGTTCGCGCGCCTTCCGGGCCGTGATGTCGCGGCTGTAGCCGACGGTGCCGAGGAGGCGCTCGTCGAGTCGCACCGCCGACTTGTAGGTCTCGAACCAGCGTCGCTCGCCATGCAGCTCCAGCTCCCGCTCCTCGACGACGGTCTGCCCGGTCTGGATCGCCTGCTCATCGCCGAGGCGCGACACTTCGGCCATGCCGTTGGGCCACAGTTGCGCGTCGGTCGAGCCGATCACGTCGCCCAGGTCGCTTCGTCCGCAGGCCGACAGATAGGCCTGATTCACGTCGAGCAGCCGGCGCGCGCCGTCCTTCAGCCAGACCGGGAACGGGAAGTTGTCGATCAGCACCCGCTGGTAGCGCTCGCGCTTCACCAGCTCTTCAGTCATGGCGAGGCGCTCGCTGATGTCACGGGCCGAGAAGTACACCCGCCTTTCGCCATCCAGCTCGAGGGGGAAGCCGGTAATCTCGACCGGGAAGCGGCTGCCATCGCGGCGCATGTGGGTGCGGTCGAACTGCACGCGCGACCCACTGGCGTACATCCCGGCGAGCACGCCGTCGGCGAGCTCCGGGGCGGCGTCCGGGTCCCAGCGCGTCACGTTGGCGCCGATCAGGTCGGCCCGCCGGTAGCCGAGCATCGACAGGAAGGAATCGCTCGCCTCGATCAGGTTGCCGTCCAGGTCGAGCACATGAACGCCGTCGCTCGCGCCGCGGATCATCTTGAGATTGGCGGCGCTCTCGCGCTGCAGGGCTACCTCGGTCGCCTTGCGCCCGGTGATGTCGCCGACGAGCACAGCGAACTTCCCCGGCTCCGGTTGATACGCCAGCACATCGAACCAGCGATCGAGCCCTTCCGCGTAGGCGTCCAGGCGCAGCGTCTCGCCGTCGGTGGCGACCTTGCCGAAGAGGCCGATCCAGTCGGTGGTGTCGCTCGAGACCGAGGCATAGACCTCGGAAACCCGGCGATGCAGGTTCGACAGCGCATCGACGCCGGTGACCTCGCGGTAGGCCGGGTTGGCCGCCAGAAAGATGTAGTCGACCGGTTTGCCGTCGGCATCGAGGACGACCTCGTGCAGCGCGAAGCCGAGCTGCAGGTTCTCGAACAGATGCCGGTACTGTCGCTCGCTGGCAACCGCCGCCTCCTTGCTGGCGCGGAGCGCTGCGTGAAGTGCGTCCTGGTCGGCCACCGCCCGCATCACGACGCGGTGGGTCAGCAGGCAGAGGAGGCCGATCAGTGCGAGGGCCACGGCCGACGCGACGAGGGCCGTGTGCCAGCGCGTCAGCATCGCCCCTTCGGTGGTCGCCGTCGCGACGAAGACCGGGAATCCCGGTACCGGCTCGCGCACCAGGTAAGTGCGCTGCCCACCGGGCGGCGCAGCCAGCCAGCCGCTGAACGCCGCGAAGGCGTCGCGCGCAGGCGCATCGCATGCGGCGTCGGCGAGCCAGTCGAGGGGCACGCCCGGTGCGGGGGGCGCGGCAAGAACGCGTCTGGCCGGCGAGACCAGCGCGGCCACCCCGTCGACCAGGCCGGGCGGGCCCTCGAGGCTCTGGCGCAGGGCGTCGCCCTGGATCCGATAGGTGCGAGGCTCGGCCGCATCCGCCGCCTGCGGCCCGGCGAACCGCCGGAACTCGACGCCTTCGGCCCACGGCGAGGCACCCTCGGCGACCCGGAGTTCGACGCGGTGGCCGGCGACGAGATGGGCGGACGTGGCGGTGCCCGGCCCTGCCGCGACCTCCGCCCCATGCACGGGCACCCCGGCGGACAGGCCCCGAAGCTCGGCCTCGCGAATCGCGGACTCGACCCGCGTGGCGATGGCCAGGGCCCGCACATGGGCGTCGCCCTCCCCGACTTCCAGTTCCAGGCCGCGCGCAAGCCACAGGGCGGTCGCTACCAGCAGCAGCGCACCGGCAAAAGCGATGGGCGAAAGGAGGCGGGCATGCCTGCGCAGGATCGGGATGGCGGACGCCTGCGTCATGCGCGGCCCCCCCCGGCGCCTACCGCGGCATCGGGCTGGCCGCCCTGTCCGGGGCGGCGGGGTGACATTGGTGCAGTGTGGGCATGCCGCCCGGATGGCGGGTTGCGGGTGGCGCACATACCCCTATTTTCTCGCAGCACGTCGGAATTTTCCGGTCCATTTCTATGCCTTTAGCGCTAGCTGGCGGATACTTCATCCAGAGGGAAGGAGATTGGCGAAGGAGTTCACCAATGAAACACCTGGACGACCTGGATCTGACCATCCTGGAGTTGCTTCAGCGCGATGGCCGACTCAGCAAGTCGCGCCTGGCAGAGGCGCTGGGCATCAGCGAAGCCGCCTGCTGGCGGCGCGTGAAACGGCTCGAGGACGAGCAGTACATCCTCGGCTATCAGGCGATCGTCAACCGGGCCAAGCTCGATCTCGACGTGGTGGCCTTCGTGCAGGTCCGGCTGGCCAACCACAAGGGCAGCGAACCGAAGGATTTCGAACGTGCGGTGGTCGACGAGCCCCGCATCATGGGCGCCCACAACATCACCGGGGCGACGGACTACCTGCTGCATGTGGTCGATCGCAGCCTCAGTTCCTACGGCAGCTTCGTCTCGGAGCGGCTGCGCCAGTTTCCCGGCGTGCGCTCGATGAACTCGTTCCTGATGCTGCGCCGGATCAAGTACAGCCGGGTGCTCACCAAGGCCATGATCCGCGGCGAGGAATAGGGGGCACGGAGCGCGCAGCAGGCGCTAGGGTCTGTGGACATTTGTATGGCGGATCGCGTTGAGACTTTGAGCCTATGCCACAAGGCGCGGGAGGAAGGCAAGGGTGGCGGTCCACTGCGGGCTTTGCACAGCCCGCCGGCTTCGCTGGCGCGGAGCAATGCTCCGCGAATTCCCAGCTTCGCCCTT
>JAGRGD010000230.1 GCA_020445665.1 Rhodocyclaceae bacterium | reverse complement strand
TTGGCGACGAGCGCAACGAAGTGGCGCGGGCTCACAGCCTCAACCCGTTGGGCTGTGGTCTGCTGGGCCCGTTGACCGCGTTACGCCTCCTTGCCTGGGGGCCACCCAGGCCGCGTCGGCGCGCCTTCTCCTCGAACCCAGCAGACCACAGCGCGACCGCCATACAAATGTCCACAGACCCTAGGCATCCCCGTCCTCGTGTCGCGCAGGCATGAACCGAGTCCGCCAGAGGCGGACTTTTTTTTGAGCGTGAAACGGAGGATCAAGCGGCTCCGAAGGAGGCAATCCGTTAGCGTCGCGGTACCGGCCGATGCCCGCATACCCGGATGCCGTGCACATGCGTCTGGCGCTTTCGGCCAGCGGTAGCCCGGCCTTTCTGCCAGACGCCGGACAATGCGTGGCACCATGCAACTGTCACGCCATACGGCCGCTGGCGGGCGAAGTCGAACGGAGCACGAAGACCCCATGCTTGACGCCATTTTCGAGTTCATCGCCAAGGTATTCCTGGAGTTCGTGTTCTACATGCTCCTGTACGGCATAGGCTGGGTCATGCTCAGGACTCTGACTCTTGGACACTATCCGCCTCCGCCACCCGCCAGGCACAACGAAGAACTCGTGGCTGCGTTCCCGGTCGCGTCCATTCTGGCTGCCGTGACCTTCGCCTATTCCTGAGGCCGCAAAGGTCCGGTCGAAGCGGTGCGATGCCCGTCTGCTATCGCACCGCTGGTGTGTCTCCCGCCGCCCGCGCAGTCGCGACCAACGTCAAATAGGCGTGCTCCATCGCACTCGCCAGTCGCTTGCCATCGCACAGTGCGGACGCCAGCAGCCGCTGCCGCATGCCGGCGCGGAGGGCGTCGAGCCGTTCGGGGTCCTGTGCGAAGCGCACCGCCTTGTCGATGTAGTCCGCTTCGGACGTCGCCACCCACTCCGCCAGGCCGACCTCGGACAGGATGGCCTTGCCCATGCGCCCGCTCCTGCGCCTGCCCGCGAGCGACAGCACCGGCACACCCATCCAGAGGCAGTTGAGCGTGGTCATGTGGCCATTCCAGGGCCAGGGGTCCAGGCAGATGTCCACCTGCGCGATCATGGCCAGGTAATCCTGGAATGCCACGAAACCATGCAGCGTGATCCGCTCCGGTGCGACGCCCCTCGCCGCGAAGAACGCCAGTAGCTGGGCCTGCCGCGCCGGTTCAGCAAGGCCCCGCGCCTGCATGATCAGTCCTGAGCCCGGCACTGCGAGCAGCACGCGGGCCCAGGCGTCCAGGACCGACTCAGAGATCTTGCGGGTGGTGTTGAACGACCCGAAGACGATCGACGGGTTGCGCGCCTCGCGAACGGAAGGCGCGTTGGAGGGTGGCTGAAAGGCAAAGCAGGTGCTTTCCAGGCGGACCAGGGTTTCCGAATAGTGCGCGTTGCCCTCCCGGGCCGGGTCGAGCCAGTCGTCACTGATGGCGTAGTCCATGTTCGGCGTGCCGGTCGTGCCGGGATAGCCGAGATAGGTAACCTGTACCGGCGCGCAGCGGGACGCGAACAACGGGAGGCGATTGCCGGCCAGCTGCCCGCACAGATCGACCAGCACGTCGATGCCGTCATCGCGGATCTGACGTGAAAGATCGCCGTCCGGCAGGCCCGCGACCGGCCGCCAGTGCTCCGTCACGCGCTGCAGATCCTTCGACTTCTCGTCGCTGTCTGGTCGATCGTGATAGACGAAGACCTCGACACGCTGGCGGTCATGGCCGGCGAGTATCGGCGCCATCAGCATCCCCACCGGGTGGAGGCCGAAGTCCGGCGAGATGTAGCCCACCCGCAGGCGCTCCCCCGCCGGCCTGGCCGGGGCCATCCGGGAGGCGGCCCGGCTTCCGGCTGCTCGTCGATGCGCCTCGCAGAGGCCCACGCCGTCGACGGCACTGCTGTAGTACAGGAAGGAGAGCCGGTTGGTCTGGATGGTCCTGTCACCCGGAAACTGCCGGGCCGCCTGTTCGAGCGCCTCGATCGCGGATTCCACCATGCCCTGCTCCGCGAGCGCGTTCGCCAGCTGAACCCAGGCATAGGCGGCCTGCTCACGGCCCAGGTCCAGGCAGCGCCGGGCCAGCGTTTCGGCTTCGCACGGGCGGCCGAGATCGATCAGGATCGCGGCAAGATTGTTCAGTGCCTGGAGTAGCTTCGGATCGAGTTTGAGCGCCTCGCGAAAATACTTCTCTGCCGCCGGCTTCCTGCCGAGCATCTTGAGGGCCAGGCCGAGATTGCATCGAACCATCGCCGAGTCCGGCAAAAACCGGATTGCCTTCTGCAGCAGGGGCAGCGCCTCCTCGGCACGCCCGGTGCTGGCGAGGAGGGTTCCGCACAGATAGTGGGCGTCGCCATGTCTTGGCGCCTTGGCGATGAGCTTCCGGTAGAGCGTCAGCGCGTTGTCGTGTTCACCGGCCATGTGGGCGGCATAGGCGAGTTCGAAGAGTTTCTGGGGCTTGGCCATGGCGCTCAGTGTATTGCAGCAGCGGAGCCCGCCGCACCCATCGTGTCCTTCGCTTGGGGGTGGATTCCACTGCAGCATCTGCGGCAGGGCGTGCCGCGCGCGACAGCCGTCATGATCGCATCGACCCTCGACGCCGTCGCCTTCGACGCACGCGCAAGGACCCGCAGGCTCCGCCATTCTCGAATGCGTCGCCTGGGTCGTCCCGGGCTTCGTCCACTACACGCATTTCTGTGGCATCGGCTGGGTGATGTGCAACTCGTGGCGCTCGCACCCGATCCGCCACCGGCCCCCCGAAAAGCTCAGCCCGCGCAGGGTGCAATAACCGAAAGGCATCGCACCGCATTTCTCTCAATTCGGCCTGACCGTTCGAGCGTACCTCGCAGCGGACCGATGCGCCCGGACACCGCCCGCGTGAGGTGGCTGTGGCGCAATGCCCTTCGGTTATTGCGCCCTACGTCCGCTGACCGGACAGAGCACCGCGATGACGGCGGCTCAGACGTGGGGCGGAAGAGCGCAGCGTCATCCGCCGGGTAGCCGGGCACGCTGCGTTCCGTCCGGCGGATTACGCCTTCGGCTCTTCCGCCCTACCCACCAAGGGAGGAGAGGGAACGTCTCTGGCCGGATCAGCCGGACTCGTTGCTCTCGACCGGAAAGAGCATCGCGATGACGGCGGCTCAGCCGTAGGGCGGAAGAGCGCAGCGTCATCCGCCGGGTACCCGGGCATGCGGCAATCCGTCCGGCGGATGACGCCTTCGGCGCTTCCGCCCTACCCGTCGAGACGCATGAGACCTGCACGTCGGCTTTCAGCGAACGCAGGCTGAGGGCGCACGAAAAAAAAGGGGCGGCCGCCCGTTCGCGCCGCCCAAGGGAGGAGAG
>JAGRGD010000229.1 GCA_020445665.1 Rhodocyclaceae bacterium | reverse complement strand
GTTGCACAGGGTGCCGGCCACGATCATCAGGTCCGACTGGCGCGGACTCGGCCGGAAGACCACACCGAATCGGTCGAGGTCGTAGCGCGAACAGCCGGCGTGGATCATCTCCACCGCACAGCACGCCAGACCAAAGGTCATCGGCCACAGCGACCCGGTCCGGGTCCAGTTGATCACGGCGTCGAGTGACGTCGTGACGAAACCTTCCTTGAAAACACCTTCGATACTCATAGCACCCCTCCCCCGCAGACCGACCGTTCCAACCACACCGCTCGCGGGAGGATCATTCCCACTCGAGAGCACCCTTCTTCCAGACCCAGATGTAGCCGATCAGGAGGATGCCGAGAAACACCATCATTTCGAAGAAACCAAACAGACGCAGGGACTCGCTACCGGCGAGTTCCTGGAGAATCGTCGCCCACGGGAACAGGAACGCGATTTCCAGGTCGAACAGGATGAACAGGATCGCGATCAGGTAGTAGCGGACGTCGAACTTGATGCGGGCATCTTCGAAGGGCTCGAAGCCGCACTCGTAGGGCGAATTCTTTTCGCCGTCCGGGCGATAGGGCGCAGCGAGACGCCCCAGCAGAATGGGGGCACAGCCAAAAGCCAATCCAACCAGAATGAAGACCAGAACAGGGAAGTAGTTTTCCAGCATCGATTGGCTTCCTGTGTCGTTCGCGGACTTTCGGTTCCGCAAGGAAACGCCCGCTTTCGCGGGCGTTCAAACCAGTTGGTGCCGACGGTGAGACTCGAACTCACACGACTTGCGTCACCACCCCCTCAAGATGGCGTGTCTACCAATTTCACCACGTCGGCGTTGCTTCAAAAAGCGGACAAAATTATATCTTGCTGCACTGCCAAAGGAAAGTCTTTTAACTTATTTAGGAATCGACTGAGCCTTGGAATCGGACGGCTCGGCAGGCGCCGCCGGCGGCGCCTCAACGGCGCCGGCGGGCACTTCGGGGGCGACATCCATGACGCTTGCCGGCGCTTTCTGGCGATCGGTCGCGAGATAGCTCAGACCCAGGCTGGTGAGGAAGAAGACCGTCGCCAGCGCCGCGGTCGTGCGGCTCAGGAAGTTGGCGGAACCCGAGGCCCCGAAGAGGCTGCCGGAGGAACCGCTACCGAATGCCGCGCCCATGTCGGCGCCCTTGCCGTGCTGGATCAGGACCAGTCCGATGACGCCCAGGCCAACCAGGACGTGGACCGTCAGCACGACGGAAAACATGAAACTACCCATTTTTGAACACCCTTCAGAAATCAGTGCGCCGCGTTGGCAGCGCAGATGGCAACAAATGCTTCCGCATCAAGCGACGCCCCACCCACCAGGGCGCCGTCGATATCTTCCATCGCGAACAACGACGCCGCGTTTTCCGCATTGACACTTCCGCCGTAGAGCAGCGGCACAACGGCGGCATCCGCCCCAAGGCGGGTACCCAGCGCCCCCCGAATCGCGGCATGTACCGCCTGCGCCATCTCGGGCGTAGCGGCCAGACCGGTTCCGATCGCCCACACCGGTTCATAGGCGACGATCATTTTGCGCGCCGCAACATCATCCAGCCCGGCGAACACGGCCTCAAGCTGCCCGAGGACCACGCGATCCGTCTCGCCCGCCTCGCGCTCCTCGCGGCTCTCGCCGACGCACAGGATCGGCACGAGACCTGCCTGAAGCGCCTTCTGCACCTTCTCCAGCACCAGCGCGTCGCTCTCGGCGTGGTACTTGCGGCGCTCCGAGTGTCCGACCACGACATGACTGCATGCGAGGTCGGAGAGCATCGCACCGCTCACCTCGCCGGTATAGGCGCCGGCATCGTGGGCCGACAGATCCTGGCCGCCGAGCCCAACCGCCCCGCCTTCGAGCAGCCCCCCGACCTGGGCGAGGTAAGGGTGCGGTACGCACAGCACGACCTCGCACGCCACGCCGGAGAGGCCCGCCAGAACCTTGCCCACGAGGTCGTGGTTGCGGGCCAGAGAACCATTCATCTTCCAGTTTGCCGCGACCAGCTTGCGTGCCACCGATTCGCCTCGCCAAGGGTTAAACCCGCGGATTTTATTCGTTGCCCTCCCCCCGGTCAAACACCCGGGGCGTTGGCAAGCTCAACCGAACCGCCCCGTGATGTAGTCTTCGGTCTGCTTCATGCGCGGCCGGATGAACAGGTCATCCGTCTTGCCGAACTCGATGATCCGGCCGGCGTACATGTAGGCAGTGTGGTCGGAGACACGTGCGGCCTGTTGCATGTTGTGGGTCACGATGACGACCGTGATCCGCTGCTTCAGCTCGGTCATCAGTTGCTCGATGTTCGAGGTCGCAACCGGATCGAGCGCCGCGGTCGGCTCATCGAAGAGGATCATTTCCGGGTCGGTGGCCAGCGCACGAGCGATGCACAGGCGCTGCTGCTGCCCGCCGGAGAGGCTCGCGCCGGGCTCGTCGAGTCGCTCCCTCACCTCTTCCCACAGGGCCGCGCGGCGGAGCGCCTGCTCGACCTTCTCGTCGAGCACGACCCGTGAGCGCTCGCCTCGCACCCTCAGCCCATAGGCGACATTCTCGTAGATCGAGCGCGGAAACGGATTCGGCTTCTGGAACACCATCGCGATCCGCATCCGCACCGCAATCGGATCCACCTGCCGCCCGAGGAGATTGATGTTGTCCGGATAGAGCATCAGTTCGCCCTGGCAGTGATTGCCCGGATAGAGGTCGTGCATCCGGTTGAAGCATCGCAGGAGCGTCGTCTTGCCGCAGCCGGAGGGCCCGATCAGCGCCGTGACGCGACGCTCGAAGACCGGCAGTTCGATGCCATCGAGGGCTTTCAGGCTGCCGTAGTGGAAGCTGAGTCCACTGACGCGGGCCTTGAGGGGCTGAGGCTCGGCCATCGGGGCGCCCGCCTGCCGGGGGCGATCTACCATCTCACGTGTCTCCTCATGCGCTGGCGCAACCAGATGGCCAGTCCGTTCATGGCCAGGGTCATCAGCACCAGCACGAAAGCCGCCGCGGCGGCGTTGGCGCGAAACGCCTCGTCGGGCCGGACGGTCCAGTTGAACATCTGCACCGGCAGCGCGGTGAACGGCGCATGCAGCCAGCCGGCACTCAGGAAAGGGGCTTCGCCGAGAACGGGCGGATCGGGCAGGAAGGCGACGAAGGTCACCGCGCCAATGGCGATCAGGGGTGCCGTCTCTCCGATTGCCCGCGCGAGCCCGATGATGATACCGGTCAGTATGCCGGGGGCCGCACCCGGAATGACGTGGTCGCGGGTGGTCTGCCAGGTGCTGGCGCCACAGGCGTAGGCGGCCTCACGCTGGGCGTCCGGTACCGTCCGGATCGCCTCGCGGGTCGCCACGATGATGATCGGCAGGATCAGCAGGGCGAGCGTGAGGCCTGCCGTCAGCACGCTTCGCCCGAGGCCGAACTGGTAGATGAACATGCCGAGCGCCGTCAGACCGTAAATGATCGACGGAACCCCCGCGAGGTTCGTCACGTTGATCTCGATGATCGTCGTCAGGGCATTGCGCGGGGCGTACTCCTCGAGGTAGATGCCTGCACCCACGCCCAGGGGAATCGCCGCTGCCGCCGTCACCAGCATCACCGCCAGAGACCCGACCCAGGCGGGGAGGATCCCCGCCTCGCCGGGGTGTCGTGACGGAAAGCTGGAGAGAAAATCGATCCCCAGGCGCGGCAGTCCCTGCACGGCCATTTCCAGGAAGAGCACGGAGAGCGTCAGCACGCCAAGCAGCAGGCAGCTCAGGCCAACCGCCGCAAAGAGCAGATCCGCCCGGATGCGCCTGGCGATCCCCTGCTCGTCGCTCGCCCGGCGGAGATCGTTCATGCGATCCGCCCCTTCACTGCAAAACGGCGGCGCAGCAGGTGGCCGGCGACGTTAAGCACCAGGGTCAGCAGCATCAGGGCCAGACCGGCGACAAAGATGGTCCGGTAGCCGATGCTGCCCTGGTCCACGTCACCCTGGGCGACCTGGACGATGTAGGAGGTGAGGGTCGCCGCCGACTGTGTCGGATCGAAGGTCAGCCGCGCCTGGGCACCCGCCGCGATCGCGACGATCATGGTCTCGCCGATGGCGCGCGAGATACCCAGCACATAGGCGCTGCCGATGCCCGACACCGCCGACGGGACGACCACCCCGAAGGCCGTCTGCAGACGGGTCGCCCCCACCGCGTAGGACGCCTCCCGCAGCCCCATTGGCACGGCTCGCATGGCGTCCTCCGACAGGGAACTGACATACGGGATGATCATCACCCCCATCACCAGGCCGGCCGAGAGCAGGTTGAAGGTCGGCAGCGACGGAATCAGCGACTGCAGCATCGGCGTCACGAAGACCAGCGCGAAGTAGCCATAGACGATGGTCGGCACCCCCCCCAGCAGTTCGAGCAGCGGCTTGGCGACATCGCGGGTACGGGGGCTCGCGAACTCGGAGAGATAGACCGCGATCGCGGTTCCGGCGGGGATCGCCACCAGCAGGGCCACCGCGGTCGCGGTGATCGTCCCGGAGAGCAGCACCAGGATGCCGAAATGCGCCTCGTCGAAGAGGGGCGTCCATTCCAGTTCGGTTACGAAGCGGGCGAGGGAGACATCGCGGAAGAAGGCCAGGGATTCGATCAGCAGCACCGAGACGATCACCACCGTCACCAGCACCGACAGGATCGCCGCCAGGAACAGGCCGGACTCGATCACGCGCTCACGACGACTGCGTCTCCGGCTCCGCAGGAGCGTCGAAGCGCCGCCGCCCGCGGGTCGCCGATCGCTGCCCGGATCGCGCGTGACGACGCTCACCCTGCCCGCCTTCCCGCCCGGGTCTGTAGCCAGGCGTCGAAGTCACGACGAACGGCCTGGTATCGGTCACTTGCCAGGGGCACGTAGCGGACCTCGTCCACCAGTACGCTGGCCTGGGACAGGTAGTAGTGGACAAACTCGCGCACGGCGGGCCGTGTCACAGTCTGGCCGCTGACATAGATGAAAGGCTCACGCTACAGCGGCCGGTAGCGGCCCTCGCGCACGTTTCCCTGAGTGAGCAGCACCGGCGCGCCGCCGCCCGGTGGTACAACGCCGAGCACCTTGAGCCGGCTTGCATTCTCCCGGTAGTAGGCGAGCCCGAAGTATCCGAGCGCTCCCGGATCCGAGGCCACGCCCGTCACCAGCAGATTGTCATCCTCGGACGCGGTGTAGTCGCCCCGTGATGAGCGCGGGCGGCCATTGACCACTTCCGTGAAGTACTCGAAGCTGCCCGAGTCGGTGCCCGGGCCATAGAGCTTGAGCGGGAGATCCGGGAAATCCGGCCCCAGCTGGCGCCAGTGCAGGACGCGGCCGTGCGAGGTCGGCGACCAGATGCGCCGCAGGTCGTCGATCGTGACCTCGCTGACCGGGTTGTCGCGACCGACCACGACCGTCAGCGCGTCGAGGGCCACCGGCAGCGCCATGAAATCGATGCCGCGGGCTCGGCATGCAGCCGCTTCCGAAGGCGTGATGGGTCGCGACGCGTCGACGATGTCGAGTTCGCCGCGACAGAACTTGCGAAATCCCCCGCCCGTCCCGGAGACGCCGACGGTCACCCACACGGACCGGCCCTGGGCCTTCTGGAACTCCTCGGCCACCGCCTCGCTGATCGGATAGACCGTGCTCGAGCCGTCGACACGCACCAGCGGGCGCGACTCCGACGGGGCGCACCCCCCCGCCAGGAGAGGCAGCAGCAACACGAGACACGCGGCGCGGGAAACTGACAAGGACGGGCTCGGCCGGTACGAAAGCGGGACGGCCCGATTCTATGACCGTTTTCTTACAGTCGCGTGACGGTTTCTCAGTGCTCCATGGCCCTGCGCACCACCTCGGCAATCCGGTTGGCGTGGCGTTCGACCTCCTCGCGCGCCTGGCCCTCGACCATGACCCGCAACAAGGGCTCGGTGCCGGAGGGCCTGAGCAGAACCCGGCCACGCTCGCCAAGGGTCGCTTCAGCGGTCTCGCGGGCGTCGGCGATGGCCGTGTCGCTCTTCCAGTCGAAGCCGGCCGTCAGGCGAACGTTGATCAGCACCTGCGGATAGAACTCGAGACCGGCGCAGGCCTGATCCAGATCCATCTGGCCTTCGCGCAAGGCCGCCAGAACCTGAAGCGCAGAAATGATGCCATCGCCCGTCGTGTGCCGGTCGAGGCAAAGGATGTGGCCCGAATTCTCGCCCCCCAGCTTCCAGCCCCGCTCCTGCAGCAGCTCAAGCACGTAGCGGTCGCCCACCTTGGCGCGCTCGAAGGGCACGCCCAGGCGCCGCACGGCGTGCTCGAAGCCGAGGTTGCTCATCAGGGTGCCGACCACCCCGTCGAGGCGGCCGGCGGCCTGCCGGGCGCGCGCGATGACGTAGAGGAGCTTGTCACCGTCGTAGATCTCGCCCTGGCGATCGACCATCAGTACGCGGTCGCCATCGCCATCGAGGGCAATACCGAGGTCGGCGCGGTGCTGAAGCACCGCCGCGCGCAAGGCCTCGGGCCGGGTCGCCCCGCAATCGGCATTGATGTTCAGGCCGTTGGGCTCGACCCCCACCGGCACCACCTCGCCACCCAGCTCATGAAACACGCTCGGGGCAATGTGGTAGGCGGCGCCATTGGCGCAGTCGAGCGCGATGCGCAGGCCACGCAGATCCAGCTCATTGGGGAAGGTGCTCTTGCAGAACTCGATGTAGCGGCCGGCGGCATCCTCGATCCGGCGGGCCTTGCCCAGCCCCTTGGACTCGGCACAGCGCATCGGCTCGTCGAGACGCCGCTCGATCTCCTCCTCGACCGCATCGGGGAGCTTGCTGCCGTCTGCCGAGAAGAACTTGATTCCGTTGTCGTAATACGGATTGTGGGAAGCGGAGATGACGACGCCGGCCTGCAAACGAAGCGCTCGCGTCAGATGCGCCACCGCAGGCGTCGGGATCGGCCCGGCCAGCATCACATCGGCGCCCGCTGCCGCGAAGCCGGCCTCCAGGGCCGCCTCGAGCATATAGCCGGAAATCCGGGTGTCCTTGCCGATCAACACGCCCGGGCGCTCGCCATGCGGCAGGTGTTCGCGCCCTACCAGGGCCTTGCCGGCCGCGTAGCCCAGCCGCATCACGAAGTCCGGCGTGATCGGCGCCTCGCCGACCTTGCCCCGCACGCCATCGGTACCAAAGTACTTCCTCGCCATCGCTCCCCTCGTTCCGCGTTGATTCGTGTCAGCCGAAGGCCTCGAGCAAGCGCAGCGCGTCCCGCGTGTCCGCCACGTCATGGACCCTCAGGATTGCAGCCCCTTTCTGCACTGCCAGCACTGCAGATACCACGCTGGGCAGCACCCGATCCTTGACGTCGCGCCCGGTCACCGCGCCGAGCACGGACTTCCGCGAAACGCCGACCAGGACCGGCGCCAGCGCCGAAAGGCGACCGATGTCGCGAAACAGGGCCTCGTTGTGCCCGCGCCGCTTGCCAAAGCCAAACCCCGGATCGACCGTGATCCGGGCCTTTTCGATGCCGGCATTGTGCAGCCTGTCGAGCTGGCGACCGAGGAACTGCTCCACTTCCGCCACGACATCCTCATAGCGTGGCTCCTGCTGCATGGTCCGGGGTTCGCCCTGCATGTGCATCACGCACAGC
This sequence comes from Rhodocyclaceae bacterium, assembly GCA_020445665.1. Lineage (GTDB taxonomy): Bacteria > Pseudomonadota > Gammaproteobacteria > Burkholderiales > Rhodocyclaceae > Cognatazoarcus. The sequence goes on along the minus strand of JAGRGD010000229.1, from coordinate 1,617 downwards.
CCCACGTTGCTGCCCGCGACCACCGACAGCGCCTCCGGGTCGCGCAGGCCGTTGATGTCGTTGATCATCGAGGCGCCCGCCTGGATGGCCGCCGCCATGACGGCCGGTTTGACGGTATCGACCGAGAGCGGCACACCGCAGTCCTTCAGGGATTCCACGACCGGAATGACGCGATCAAGCTCCTCCTGAACGCTGACCGGTTCAGCGCCCGGACGCGACGACTCGCCACCGAGATCGAGGATATCGGCGCCTTCGGCAATGCACTGCTCCGCATGGCGAAGGGCCTCGGCGTGGTCGCAGTGGTGACCATCACCGGAAAAGGAGTCCGGCGTCAGGTTGAGGATGGCCATGATCCTCGGCCGGTCCAGGCCAAGGCGAAAGCGGCCGCACAGGAGTTCGCGCATCGGATCGGGTACTCAAGAAAACGGGGGTGGCAGTGCCACCCCCGGGGGTTGTGTTCGTCGGGCCGTCAGGCGGCCGACGCAGCTGCGCTCGGCTCCGGCCCCGAAGAGTCGCCGCTCTTCGGCCGCGGCGGCTGACCGGAAGGCTTCGGCGGGCGGGGCTCGCGGCCATCCATGATGTCGTTGATCTGGTCTGCGTCGATGGTTTCCCACTCGAGCAGCGCCGCGGTCATGGCCTCGATCTTGTCGCTGTTGTCCTCGATCAGGCGGCGCGCCAGGGCGTACTGCTGGTCGATGATGCGACGAATCTCGGCGTCAACCTTCTGCATCGTGGCCTCGGACACGTTGCGGTGAGTCGTCACCGCGCGCCCCAGGAAGATCTCGCCCTCTTCCTCGCCATAGACCATCGGACCGAGGGCGTCGGACATGCCCCACTGGGTCACCATCCGGCGCGCCACGTCGGTCGCCCGCTGGAAGTCGTTGGAGGCACCGGTGGTCATCTGGCTCATGAAGATCTCTTCGGCGATCCGGCCGCCGAACAGCACTGCAATGGTCTGCAGCAGGCGATCCCGATCCTGGCTGTAGCGATCCTGCTCCGGCAACTGCATCGTCACGCCGAGGGCGCGCCCGCGCGGGATGATCGTAACCTTGTGCACCGGGTCGGTCTTGTCCAGCAGCTTGGCCACCACGGCGTGCCCGGACTCGTGATAGGCGGTGTTGCGACGCTCTTCTTCGGGCATCACGACCGAGCGGCGCTCGGCCCCCATCATGATCTTGTCCTTGGCGCGCTCGAAGTCGTCCATGTCCACCAGGCGCTTGTTGGCGCGGGCAGCAAACAGGGCGGCCTCGTTGACCAGGTTGGCCAGGTCGGCACCGGCAAAACCCGGCGTCCCACGGGCCAGCACCATCGGATCCACGTCCGGCGCGATGGGCACCTTGCGCATGTGCACGCGGATGATCTGCTCACGACCGCGAATATCCGGCAGCGGCACGACCACCTGGCGGTCGAAGCGGCCCGGGCGCAGCAGCGCCGGATCGAGCACGTCGGGCCGGTTGGTCGCGGCGATGACGATCACCCCGGTCTGGCCCTCGAAGCCGTCCATCTCGACCAGCAACTGGTTGAGGGTCTGCTCCCGCTCGTCGTTGCCACCGCCCAGGCCTGCGCCCCGCTGGCGACCGACCGCATCGATTTCGTCGATGAAGATGATGCAGGGCG
>JAGRGD010000028.1 GCA_020445665.1 Rhodocyclaceae bacterium | reverse complement strand
TTGCGAAACCCTCGAGTGTTATCACGGCGACGACCGTATCGCGCCCTGTCCGACCCACCAGGTCATGGGCCGGATGCGCGAGAACACCGACTGCACCTCCTGCGGCAACTGCACCCAGAGTTGTCCCCAGGCCAACATCGCGTGGCGGTGGCGTGAACCCGGGCGGGAGGCCCTCGATGCCGCACGCCCGCGCGTCGACACCGCCTGGCTGATGGTCGTGCTGCTGGCGCTTACCGGATTTCACGGCCTGACCATGATGCCTTTCTGGGAACCCACGCTACGCGACTTCGCCCACCGGATCGGCGACTCCGGCCAGTTGCTGCTCAGTTTCTCCGTGGCCCTGTCCCTGGCGCTGCTGATTCCCCTGATCGTCTACACCGGCGCCACCACGTTGACCCGACGACTGCTCGGCAACGGAGCCGAGCCCGGGAGGGTGTTCTCCACGCTGGCCTTCGCCTGCCTGCCGCTGGCCTTCAGCTACCACCTGGCGCACAACCTCAATCACCTGTTGCGGGAAACCGGCGATCTCCCCGTGCTGCTCGCCAACCCGCTCGGGCAGGGTGCGCTGCCGCTCAGCGAGGCCGAGCATTACCTCCGCTACCTGAACCCGGGCCTTCCCCAGGACGGCCTGTTCCTGTTCCAGTCCTCACTGCTGGTACTCGGCCTGTGGCTCGCGGTGCGTATCGTGCGCCGCCGGATCGGCTCCCTGCTCGGGCGCACCGGAGGCGTGGCCCCGGTCAACGGGGCCGTCGCCCGCTGGCGCAACGTACCGATGCTCGGATTCGTGACCGGGGTGACGCTCTATCACCTGTGGTTGCTGGCCCACCCCATGATCATGCGGATGTGAACGCGCCCTCCGACATGAGCCGTCGCGCCTTCTTCCGTTTCAGCGGGAGAAAGATCGTGGAAAAGGCCGGCCAGGCCCTCGACGAGACGGTACGCCACGATGCGCGTCGCTGGTTCCGCCCCCCGTTCGCCCGCGACGAACTGACGTTCCTGACCACCTGCACCCGCTGCCAGGCCTGTATCGATGCCTGCCCGGAAGGGCTCATCTTCCGCCTTCCGGTCAGCGTCGGGGTCCGCGCCGCCGGCACGCCGGCGCTGGATCTTCGCAACCGGGCCTGCGCCCTCTGCACCGATTGGCCTTGCGTGGCGGCGTGCGAGCCGCACGCTCTGCGTCTCCCCGACCCGCCGGAGGAGGACGCCACCGGTGCCGATCCGGCAGGCACGGAAGTCGCCGATCACGACATGCCGGCGCCCGCGCTCGCCGTGGTGAGCATCGACGTCTCGACCTGCCTGCCCTATCACGGCCCGGAATGCGGCGCCTGCGGCACGGCCTGCCCGATCCCCGGTGCCTTGCGCTGGGATGGACCCCGGCCTCGCGTGGACATGGCGCACTGCGTCGGTTGCGGGCAATGCCGGGTGGCGTGCATCACCGAACCCAAGGCGATCGATGTCCGCACGATCCACGCACGGACGTCGACGCCATGATCGCGTGGCCCGTTCCTTTCGCGTCGATGCTGGCCGGGAAACCGTTCCGACCACTACCGCTGGAGATGCTTGTCGATACGCTCCTGAACCGGGTGTTCGCCGCGTCATTGGACGAGGGTGAACTGGATTTCCTCGCCGGCAGAGAGGTGCTGCTGGCTCATGCGAGCCTGCCGATCGGACTGCGGATCCAACTCCTGGGCGCGCCGGATGACGATGGAAATTCCCGCCCGGCGCGTCGCAGGCTGCGCGCATCGCCGTATCCCGGATCGTTGGCGGATCTGACCGGAGCGCCGCGCGCGGACCTGTTGATCCGCGCCGAACTGTCCGGGTTCCTGCACATGATCGCGCGCGATCGCGACGCCGACACCCTGTTTTTCCAGCGTCTGCTGAGCATGGAAGGCGACACCGACCTGGGATTGCGGGTCAAGAACCTGCTCGATGGCCTGGACGTGGATGAACTGCGTTTCGGACCGCAGCTTCAGCGGACCTGCGCGGCACTGCTGCGCGTGCTCGATCCGGTGGCCGGTGCGATCCGGCCATGAACGAATCGAGGCGCGCCCACTGGCAATCGGTCTATCACGCCGGAGATACCGGCGGGGTGAGCTGGTACCAGGCCATTCCAACCCCATCCCTGGAACTGATCGCGGCCACGGGCCTGAAGCATCAGGCCCGGGTGGTCGACGTCGGCGGTGGCCATTCGACGCTGGTCGATCATCTGGTCGGGTCCGGCTGGGATCAAATCACCGTGGTCGATATCTCCGGCAGCGCCCTGACGGCGGCGCGTCGGCGTTTGGGGCGACGGGCGCGCCGGGTGGAATGGGTGGAACGCGACCTGCTCACTTGGCGCCCGCGTCTCCCGTACGCCCTTTGGCATGACCGTGCGTTGCTGCATTTCCTGATCGACGAGGACGAGCGCGAACGCTATCGGGAAGTGATGAATGCCTCCCTCGAACCCGGCGGTTTCGTGCTGATCGGGACCTTCGCCGAGGACGGACCGGAGCGATGCAGCGGACTACCGGTACGACGCTACAGCCCGCGAACCCTAGCGACCTGGCTCGGGCCGGAATTCGAACCGCTGCAAACCCGGCTGGATCCGCACCGCACCCCGAACGGGAAGATCCAGCATTTCCAGTTTTCCCTGTTCCGCCACCAACCAACCCGGAGTCGACACCCGTGATGGACCTGATCCTGCCCGCCGGCAACCTGCCATCGCTGAAGGCCGCGGTCGAACACGGCGCCAGCGCCGTCTACATCGGTTTCCGCGACGACACCAACGCTCGCCACTTCGGTGGCCTCAACTTCACCGGGTCCCAGGCGGCCAGGGGGATCGCGCATGCCCACGATCGCGGCGTGCGCGTGTTGGCCGCGGTCAACACCTACGCCCAGGCCGATGGCTGGTCGCGCTGGACGCATGCCGTCGACCGAGCCGCCGATCTCGGCGTGGACGCGCTCATCCTCGCCGACATCGGGCTCATGGATTACGCCCGCGAACGGCATCCTGATCTGCGCCTGCATCTGTCCGTGCAGGGCTCCGCGACCAGCGCCGAGGCGATCGCCTTTTACCACCGGCGCTTCGGTATCCGGCGCGCGGTACTGCCCCGGGTGTTGTCGCTGGCGCAGATCCGCCGCGTGGCCCGCGCCAGCCCGGTGGAAATCGAGGTCTTCGGCTTCGGCTCCCTGTGCGTGATGGTGGAAGGTCGCTGCCTGCTTTCGTCCTACGTCACCGGCCGCTCACCGAACACCTTCGGGGCCTGTTCGCCGGCCGACGCGGTACGCTGGAAGGAAACCCCGGAGGGTCGCGAATCGCGGCTCAACGGGGTACTCATCGACCGCTACGGGCCGCAGGAACACGCCGGCTATCCGACCTTGTGCAAGGGTCGCTTTCACGCCTGCGACCGGGACTACTACGCGCTCGAGGAGCCGGCCAGCCTGAACACCCTCGATCTGCTGCCGCAGCTCGATGCCGCCGGCGTGCAAGCCATCAAGATCGAGGGCCGGCAACGCAGCCCCGCTTATGTGGCCCTGGTGGCTCGGGTCTGGCGCGACGCGCTGGACGCGCACGCCAACGAAGGCCAGGGCTTCAAGGTCCGACCGCAATGGGCCCAGGCCTTGTCCACCCTGTCCGAAGGCGCGCAGACGACATTCGGCGCCTATGAACGGAGCTGGCAATGACCCCCGCCATGAGCATTTCGCATCGACCCCGCCTCTCTCTCGGCCCGGTTTCGTATTACTGGCCGGCCAGTGCCCTGCGGGACTTCTACCGACGCATCGCCGATACCGCCGTGGACGTGGTGTATCTCGGCGAGACCGTCTGCGCGAAGCGCCGCAGTTTCAATGTCGACGACTGGCT
>JAGRGD010000228.1 GCA_020445665.1 Rhodocyclaceae bacterium | reverse complement strand
TTGCGTTTTGCTTCGTGCATCCACTTTGTGATCTTGTCGGCGAGCTTGTCAGGCGAGACGGGTTTGGAGAGGTAGTCGTCCATCCCGGCATTGATGCAGCGTTCGCGGTCGCCCTTGAGCGCATGGGCGGTGACGCCGATGACGGGCGTGTGGGTGCCGCGTTCCGCGTCGGTCAGGCGCAATTGCCCGGTCGCCTCGATGCCGTTCATCTCGGGCATGGAAACATCCATCACCACGACGGCGGGGCTGTGCTGGCGGTGGGCCTCGACGGCCAGCCTTCCGTTGCCGACGATCCGGTAGGTCACGCCCAGACCGTTGAGGATCTGCGTGAAGACCAGCTGGTTGACCTCGTTGTCCTCGGCGACGAGCACGTCGAGCCTTTCGGGTGCGGCCCCGTTGAAGCGGCGCTCGGTGCGTCGCGGCTCCTCCTGCACGGCGGCCGGTACCTGTGGCTGCGGCACGGGTGACGGGGCGGCCTGCGGCACGGGAACGTCCCGGACGGCTCGCGGTGCAGTGGGCGCTGCGGGTGACGGCGGTGCTGCCGGTGCGGCGGTCTGGCCGGACGCCATGGCGGCCAGTTCCTGCATGGAAGCGGGGCGCGGGGCGGGCTTGTTGCGCGCTTTCTGCAGCACGTCCACGATGGTCTCCAGCAGCAGCGACGAGCGCGCCGGCTTGGTCAGGTGTGCCTCGATGCCGTGTTCCATCACCATGCGCCCGAAATCCGCCTGGTCGACGGAGGTCAGCATGATGACCGGCAGGTCCGCGCCCGATGGCCGCGCACGCAGGGCTGCCAGCACGTCCTCGCCGTTCATGCCGGGCATCTGGTAGTCGAGGATGATGCAGTCGATGGCGATGCCCATCTCGGAGGCCTTGTCGACAAAGGCGAGGCCGACGGGGCCGGATTCGGCGGCCGCGCTCTCGAAGTGCCACGAGCCGAGCTGTTCGGTCAGGATGGCGCGGTTGACCGGGTTGTCGTCGATCACCAGAACGCGGGCGCCGGTGACATCGACGGGTACGGGTTTTTGCGACCAGCCGGTCTCGGCGACGGGAAGCGGCACGGTGAACCAGAAGGTGGAGCCGCGGCCGAACTGCGATTCCACACCCATCTCGCCGCCCATCAGCTCGACCAGGCGCGAGGCGATGGCCAGTCCCAGGCCGGTGCCCTCGTGGCGGCGGGTGGAGGAGCCGTCCACCTGCGCGAACTTGTCGAAGACGGTCTTGAGCTTGTCGTCGGGAATGCCGATGCCGGTATCCTCGACGCGCACGGTGACACGGGCGATGCCGCCGGTCACGGAGCCCGAGACATCGACCAGCACATGGCCCTGCTCGGTGAACTTGACGGCATTGCCCATCAGGTTGGTCACGATCTGGCGGATGCGGCCGACGTCGCCGGAGACGAAGGCGGGCAGGCGCGGATCGATGCGCACGATCAGTTCGAGGTCCTTCTCGGCCACCTTGGTGGAAACCAGCGTGGCGACATCCTCCACCGCCTCGCCGAGCTTGAAGGGGGCGGGGTCGAGCTCGAGCTGGCCGGCGTCGATCTTGGAGAAGTCGAGAATGTCGTTGATGATGGTCAGCAGCGCGTTGCCCGACTTGACGATGACATCGGTGAACGTCTTCTGGCGCGCATCCAGCGAGGTCTTGGCCAGAAG
>JAGRGD010000227.1 GCA_020445665.1 Rhodocyclaceae bacterium | reverse complement strand
TGGTTCTGGGCGATGTGGTGCTCGTAGTAGGCGACGAAGGCCATCAGGTCGGCGCTGGCCGCTTCCGACGGGCGCTTGACGTTGCCGCGGTGGGCGTCGTTGAGCAGCTTCTTCATCTCGGGCAGTTCCCGCCAGCCGGCGCCGAGGGTCTGGTCGTAGTAGCGGCGCAGCGAGCTTTCCAGCACCGGCTCGATCCCGCCCTCGATGTACTTGGTGAGCTTCACCAAATTCGGCCGCTCTTCGATCTCGACCAGGCCCTGCACCACGACGTTGACCGCATCCCAGCCGAAAGCCGAGAAGGCGCCGGCGGTGTCGGGCGGCATGATCGCCTGAATGCGCGAAGCGATCTCGGTGGGCTTCTGCCAGTTGAAGGTGAAATCCAGGCGCACGCCCCGCTCCGGAAAGGCCGGGTGGAATTCCAGGAAGGTGTCCGGCTCACGGTAGTCGGCGCAGGCGCGCTCGACGACCCGTTTAAGCCGCCGGCTGTTCTTGGGGTCGATGACGATCACCACGTCGCCGCGCCGGATCGCCTGGGTGATCAGGTTGGCGAGCGCCACACCCTTGCCGGACTGGGTGGTGCCGACCAGCAGCGTGCCGCCCTCGAAATTCTGCAGCGGCCGGTGCAGGGGGCCTTCCTTCGGTTCGACGCCGTGGATGTAGGGCAGGCCGATCTCGGCGTCAGGCTGGGGCTTGGCGTTGTAGCCGAGCAGCCGCAGCAGGCGCGGTGACACCGCGAATTCCCGGTAGTCGATCTTGGCGAGCTCGTAGAGCCGTTGCGAATGCACCGGCCGCCATTCGAAGCCGAAGCCCAGGAACACCGAGGCCGGATCCTTGCACCAGCGGGCCAGGTCGTCGGTGCCGATGACCTCGATACCGCGCCCGCCCAGCGACGCCCGCAGGACCAGCATACGCAGCGCCTGGGCCACCCGCAGTACGCCCATGGCGAAGCAGACGAGCGCCAGCGGCATGGCCAATTGCCGGGGGAGGGCGCCGGTCACGCCGACGCCGACGAAATAGACCAGCGCCAGCCACCAGGCGATACCGGCATAGACCTCGTAGGCCCGGCGCCAGGGCATTTCGTAGCGGCGTACCAGCATCTCAGCCTGCTTCCACCGGTGGCGCGACAAAGCCCGCCAGATCGAGGCCGCGCACGCAGCGCGGGTCGAGCACGAGGCCGACGGTGGGATGGCCGTTGAAATCGCGCGACAGGGTCGGCGGCCCGTCCCGAGTTGGCCTGACCAGCATCCTGGTTTCTGCGAGCGCTCGCATGGCGAGCGACGGCTGGATGCCGCGTCGCTCGAATTCGGCCAGGGGTACGAACACCCCTTGGGCGATCGTGCACACGGCGGGCGGCCCCATGCCATCGTTGAGCGTGCGAATGGCCTCGGCCAGGGCGTCCCGCACGACCGGATTCAGACGCATCGGGGCTTGCAGGGCGAAGGTGGCGGGGGGCGGCTCCGAGACTGGCTCCGGCGGGGATGGGTCGGGCGCATTTTCCACCGCCGCACTGGCTTTGCTGCCGGCGGGTGGCTCGGGTGGCGGTATCAGCGATAGCTGGGTGCCGCTCTTGACGGGGGTCACCGACGCGGGCTCGGGCGCTTGCGGCGCAGGTGGGGCGGGCGCACGCTCCGGTTTGAATTCCAGCGCCTGAGGTAGGGCTACCGGTGGCGGATCGATTCCCGCGAGGAGAATCGCCGGGGCCGAGAGCTTGACGGCTTCGAGCGGGGCCTTGGCCCCGGGCGGCTGGATCGACCAGGTCGAGCGGCCTGCCGTCGCCGCCTCGAACACGCCCGCGGCCAGCAGCAGTTCCAGCACGGTCTCGGGCGCCTTGGGAATGCCGGCCAGTTGGTCGGCCTCGAGCAACTGGTGGATATCCTCGGCGCCGCCGGGCCAAATCAGGAAGAGGCCATCCTGCCCGAACCACAGGCGCGATTTATCGCGGTTGGGCAGCCAGGCGGAGTTGCCGCGGGTGAGCCGCCGCAGGGCATCGACCAGGTAGCGTTCGAGGTGGGAGCCATATTGCGGCGAACCGTAGCGGTCGGCGCTGGCGAT
>JAGRGD010000226.1 GCA_020445665.1 Rhodocyclaceae bacterium | reverse complement strand
GGAAGTGCTCCTGCCACTGTTCGTCCTTGAAGCGCTTGTCCGACTTGTCGGGCGTGGCGATCGGCGCGGCGTTCATGCCGGCGAAGCGCAGCATCGACTGCTGCCACAGGGAGAAGTAGTCCCACACCAGGTTCATCTGGGCCTGGGCGAGGCGGTAGGGGTTGGAGAGCAGCTTGGCCATCATGTCCATGAAGGCCTGGGCGATGCCGAGCTCATCCTGCGGCGGCGTGATGCCGCGCTTGATCTGGCGCTGAACGTGGTCGCTGATCAGGTGTGAGGCGCGCTGGGCGACTTCGGCGTAGGTCTTGGCCAGTTCGGTCGGATCGGGCAGGTCGGCGTTGTCGGTTTCAGTGGGTGCTGCCATTCTTGTCTTCTCCTGAATGCTAGACGGTTCTCGCGTAGCGAATCGGTCCCTGCCCGTCTTCGGTAAGACGCAGGGCTCCCTGTTGCGTCAGATGGTTGAGGTGGGCGATCGCCTCACCCATCGCGAACATCACCTGGTGGGTATCCAGTTCGCGACGAAAGAGCGTCCCCAGCAGCTCGCCCGCGCTGCGCGGCGTATCACATGCCGCCAGCAGTTCGTTGCACCGCTCCCGATGGTGCGCTTCGAGCTGCACCACACGCTCCCTGATTCCCCGGAACGGCAAACCATGGGATGGTAGCACGAGGACGGCCCCCGGCAAATCCTTGACGCACTGCAGCGAATCGAGAAACCAGCCCAAGGGATCGGTATGCGGCATTGCAGCATTCACGCTGACGTTCGTCGAGATCGTCGGCAGCAGCATGTCCCCCGATATCAGAATGCCGAGCGACTCGCACAGGAGCGAGGCGTGCTCCGGCGAATGGCCAAAACCGGTGATCACGCGCCATTTGTGGCCGCCAATCGACAGGGTGCTGCCATCGAACAGGCGGTCGAAGCGGGTGGGCAGCGACGGCACCCCGGCCCGATAGGCATTGCCGCGGTTCGACAGCGCCTCGCAACGGGCCGCTTCGAGCCCGTTCTGCCGGAACTGGGCGACCATGTCGACCGCCGAGTGGCCCGGTAGCCCATGCCAGACTGCATGGCCGGCGAGGTACTCGCCGAGGGTCATCGAGATCGGCGCGCCGGTCCGCTCCTGCAACCAGGCCGCGAGGCCCAGGTGGTCGGGGTGGAAGTGGGTGACGATGATGCGCGTCACGGGCCGCGGGCCGAGGCCGGCGAGGATCGTGTCCCAGCAGGCCTTCACCTCGTCGCGGCCATAGCCGGTATCGACGATACAGACGCCCTCGCCGTCGTCGAGCAGCCACAGGTTGATGTGGTCGAGGGCGAAGGGCAGCGGCATGCGGATCCAATGCACGCCGGGCGCTACCTCGCGGGTGGTGGCCGCCTCGGGCGGCGCGCTCCAGGGATATTCCAGTCCGTTCTTGGTCATACGGTGCTCTCTCGGGGAAGGCGGGTCATCCCGCCACATTGTGGCCTGCCGGGCAGGCCCTATAATCGGCGCACGCCAACCGGGCTCGCAGCCCGACGAGTCGCCATGAACAGTGAGCCAACCTACTCGATCACCGAACTCGCGCGCGAGTTCGACGTGACCCCCCGCGCGATTCGTTTCTACGAGGATCAGGGACTCCTGAGCCCGGCGCGACAGGGTCGCAGCCGGGTCTACACGCGCGCCGACCGCACCCGCCTGCGCCTGACCCTGCGGGGCAAGCGCCTGGGGCTGTCTCTCGCGGAGATCCGCGAGATCATCGGCATGTACGCCGGCGTGAAGAACTCGGTACCGCAGCTGAACCGCCTCCTGTCGGTGCTCGAGACCCGCCGCGCCGCGCTGCTGCAGCAGCGCGAAGACATCGAGGCGGTGCTGTCCGAAATCGACATCATCGAGCGCCAGTGCCGTGGCCTGCTCGGCAACGACGCCGCCGGGGCCGCCGCCGCCAAGGCCGAACTCGACCAGCGGGTCAGTTCCGACACTTGATTTTTTTCCAGTTTAGTTTACGTTGACGTAAACGTAAATCGCGATTGCAGGTCCGTGGGGCGGCTGGGCGTTGTGCCCGGCCCCGAAATCAGACCACCATGGCCCTTCCCTGTGGAGGCGCAGCCCGCGACGCCGACGACTAGACAACACCTGGAGACAACGCCCATGACCCTGCCCAGCCTGGACTTCGGCCTCGGTGAAACCATCGCGATGCTGCGCGACACCGTGCAGGCCTTCGCCGCCGACGAGATCGCGCCCCGCGCGGCCGACATCGACCGCGACAACGTCTTCCCCGCCGACCTGTGGAAAAAACTCGGCGACCTGGGCCTGCACGGCATGACCGCCGAGGAGGAGTACGGCGGCACCCAGATGGGCTACCTTGCGCACATCATCGCGATGGAGGAGGTCTCCCGCGCCTCGGCCTCGGTGGGGCTCTCTTACGGCGCCCACTCCAACCTGTGCGTGAACCAGATCCGCCGCAATGGCACTGCCGAGCAGAAGCAGCGCTACCTGCCCAAGCTGATTTCGGGCGAGCACGTCGGCGCGCTGGCGATGAGCGAGCCCAATGCCGGCTCCGACGTGGTCAGCATGAAGCTGCG
>JAGRGD010000225.1 GCA_020445665.1 Rhodocyclaceae bacterium | reverse complement strand
TGCTGGGTTCGAGGACAAGGCGCGCCGACGCGGCCTGGGTGGCCCCCAGGCAAGGAGGCGTAACGCGGTCATCGGGCCCAGCAGACCACAGCCCAACGGGTTGAGGCTGTGAGCCCGCGCCACTTCGCCAAGGGGACCACCCTTGCCTTCCTCCCGCGCCTTGTGGCACAGGCTCAAAGTCTCAACGCGATCCGCCATACAAATGTCCACAGACCCTAGGCCGGCGCCGACCGCCCTTGCCTTCAGGACGCCGGTCACCTACGGTCGGAGTCCACACCCGCCCGGGAGGCGACGATGACGACGCGAGAAACACCGATGAGCGATGCGGCGATCGAGGAACGACTGGCCGCCGAGTTGCCCCACTGGTACCTCGAGAATGGCTGGATCCGGCGCAAGTACCGCACCGAGGGCTGGAAGAGCACCCTGATGGTGGTGAATACGGTCGGGCATCTGGCCGAGGCGGCCTGGCACCACCCGGACCTGACGGTCTCCTACGCCTTCGTCATCGTCAAGCTGATGACCCACTCCGCCAAGGGGATCACGGACAAGGACTTCGCCCTCGCCCGTCAGATCGAGGCGGTGGTGGGCTGGCAACCGGGGAAGGAGGCAGGTCCCCTCGAAGGGACGCCGAACGACGACGCCCGTTTCCGCTATATCAAGTACGACTGACGCGGCGAGCGTCGGACCCCTCCGACACGGCTATCGGTGGCGACCGATGTCGTGAGCCGGGCCGCCCGGCGAGACTGTTACCCAAGGCATGCGATGCACCGCATGCCTCGTGTCACAGACAAGGAGGACCCCATGAAAGCCAAGGAACTGTTGTTCGGAGAGCGCTCGCTGACCAAGATTGCCGGCCTCTTTCCAAGCCGCGAAGCGGCCATGAGCGCCGCCCACGAGTTGCCGCGTGCGGCTGCGATGTCAGATCGCCAGGTGGCGGTGGTGGGGCCGGCCGACGATGCCGATGCGTCCGGCACGCGCATCGCCGACAAGATCGAGCCAGAGCCGACCGGTGTCGGCCGCACGCTGACCCGCGCGCACCTGGTCTCCGCCGCCGTCGGCGCCGCCGCGGGCGCCCTGCTCTTCGTGGCGCTGATGGCCATCGGCCTCGCTGCGCTGGCGACCACGCCGTGGATGAGCCTGGGCGCCTTCGTCTTCTACGGCGCAACCCTCGGTTTGCTGGCAGGCGGCCTGCTGGCCCTGCGACCCGACCACAGCCGGGTTCTCGAGCAGGTCCGTGCGGCGGTCCGCTCAGGACGCTGGGCCGTCATCGCCCACCCGACCTCGAGCGACCAGGCCGGCCGGGCCCAGGCCGTGCTCCACGCGCGGGCCGGCGACGTGGTCCGCAGTTTCTGATCCGAAACCGCCGCGCCGCCCGGCTCAGGCCGTCGCGGCGCTACCCGCGGGAGCCAGGCGGCAGGCCGCGTACTTGAACTCCGGGATCTTGCCGAAGGGGTCGAGGGCCGGGTTGGTCAGGGTGTTGGCCGCCGCCTCGACGTAACAGAACGGCACGAACACCATCCCCTCCGGCATCAGCGGATCGGTGCGCGCGGTGAGCACGATCTCGCCGCGGCGCGTCTCGATCCGCATCGGCTCGCCCGGGGCGACACCGATCCGCGCCAGCTGGCTTGGTGATGCCGTCGCCACCGCCGCCGGTTCGAGGTCATCGAGGACCCGCGAGCGGCGGGTCATCGAGCCGGTGTGCCAGTGCTCGAGCTGGCGGCCGGTGATCAGCACCGTCGGGAACGCGTCATCCACCGGCTCGTCCGGTGGCAGCGGCACGGTCGGCGAGAACTTGGCCCGCCCACCGGCCCGCGGGAAGCTGTCGCCGAACACCACGTCGAGCCCGGGCTGGTCTTCCGACGGGCTCGGGTAGGTGACCGATGCCTCCCGCTCGACCCGTTCCCAGGTGATGTGGTCGAGCGACGCCATCCCCCGCTGCATCTCCGCGTACACGTCACGGGGGTGGGTGTAGTTCCAGTCCAGCCCAAGCCGTCGTGCGATCTCCTGGATGATCCACCAGTCCTGCCGGGCGTCGCCCGGCAGCGGCACGGCCGCGCGCCCCATCTGGACCTGGCGGTTGGTGTTGGTGACGGTGCCGTCCTTCTCGGACCAGGCCGAGGCCGGCAGGATCACGTCGGCGAACTGGGCCGTTTCGGTGACGAACAGGTCCTGCACCACCAAGTGCTCGAGCTTCGCCAGCGCCCCGCGGGCATGGTGCAGGTCCGGGTCCGACATGGCCGGGTTCTCGCCCTGGACGTACATGCCGCGGATCGTGCCGGCATGGATGGCGTCCATGATCTCGACCACGGTCAGGCCGGGCTTGTCCTCCAGCGGCGTCTGCCACAGCTCTTCGAAGGCCGCCCGGTACTGGACGTCGCCCACCGGGTGGTAGTCCGGGAACACCATCGGGATCAGGCCGGCGTCGGAGGCGCCCTGCACATTGTTCTGGCCCCGCAGCGGATGCAGGCCGGTGCCCGGCCGGCCGACGTTGCCGGTGGCGAGCGCGAGCGAGATCAGGCAGCGGGCGTTGTCGGTGCCATGCACGTGCTGCGACACCCCCATGCCCCAGAAGATCATGGCCCGTTCGGCGTTCGCGTAGAGACGCGCGATCTCCCGGATCTCGTCCGGCTCGACCCCGCACAGGGGCGACATCGCTTCGGGCGTCAGCGCCTTCACGTGCTCGCGGAAGGCCTCGAAGCCTTCGGTGTGCGCCGAGACATAGGCCTCGTCCACCAGCCCTTCGGTGACGATCACGTTGAGCATGGCGTTGAACAGCGAGACATCGCCGCCGGGCTTGAAACGCACCATGCGGTGGGCGTAGTCGCCGAGCGCCAGCCCGCGCGGGTCGAGAACGATCAGCTTGGTGCCGCGCTTGGCGGCCTGCTTGAAGTAGGTGGCCGCGACCGGGTGGTTCACGGTCGGGTTGCAGCCGGTCAGGAGCACCACGTCGGCGTTCTCGGCCTGCATGAACGAGGCGGTCACCGCGCCGGAGCCGATGCACTCCATCAGCGCCGCCACCGAGCTGGCGTGGCACAGGCGCGTGCAGTGGTCCACGTTGTTGGAGCGGAAGCCGGTGCGGACCAGCTTCTGGAACATCCAGGCCTCTTCGTTCGAGCACTTGGCGCTGCCGAAGCCGGCCAGCGCCGGTGGGCCGTAGGCCTCGTGGAGACGCTTGAGGCCGGAGGCGGCCAGGTCGAGCGCCTCGTCCCAGTTCGCCTCGCGGAAATGGGTGAGGGGCTCCGCGGGATCGAAATCGGGGTCCAGGCCCTTGGGCACGCCGGGCTTGCGGATCAGCGGTTTCGTCAGGCGCGAGCGATGGTTCGGATAGTCGAAGCCGAAACGCCCCTTGACGCACAGGCGGTTCTCGTTGGACGGCCCGTTGCGGCCCTCGACGAAGAGGATGCGGTCATCCTTGACGTGGTAGGTCAGCTGGCAACCGACGCCGCAGAACGGGCACACCGAGTCCACCTGGCGGTCGGCCACGGCCGAATCGCCCCGTCCCGCTTCATCGACGAGCGTGGCCGGCATCAGCGCCCCGGTCGGGCAGGCCTGCACGCACTCGCCACAGGCCACACAGGTGCTGCTGCCCATCGGGTCGTCGAAGTCGAACACGATCTTCGAGCGGTGGCCCCGGTAGGCCAGACCGATCACGTCGTTCACCTGCACCTCGCGACAGGCGCGCACGCACAGGTTGCAGTCGATGCAGGCGTTGAAGTTGACCCGCATCGCGGTGTGGGAGGGGTCCTTCAGGTGAGCCTGCTCGCCGTCGCTGCCGTAGCGGCGCCGTGCCACGGCGGCATCCACGCCGAGCTCGTCGGCCATCTGCCAGAAGTGGCTCGAGCGATCGGGCGCTGCCTCGCGTTCGGGCTGGTCCGCGGCCAGTAGCTCGAGCACGCCCTTGCGCGCCACCTGGGCCCGCTCGGAGCTCGCGCTCTTCACCTTCATGCCCGGACGCGCTTCCCGGTGGCAGCTTGCCGCGAGGACCCGCTCGCCCTCGATCTCGACCATGCAGGCGCGGCAGTTGCCGTCGGAGCGGTAGCCCGGCGAATCCTTGAAGCACAGGTGCGGAATGCGCTCGCCCTCGCGCTTGGCCACCTGCCACAGGGACTCAACTTCGAAGGCGGTCACTTCACGCCCGTCCAGGGTCAGGACGAAGGAAGACCGTTTCATCGTGCTCATCGCGCGTCCTCCTGGACAACCCGGATGCCCTGGGCGGCCAGGCGTTCTGTGAAGTGATTCAGGACGCCCAGCACCGGGTTCGGCGCCGCCTGGCCGAGGCCGCAGATGGACGCGTCCATCATCACCTGGGAGAGCTGGCGCAGGGCGCCCGCGTCCCATTCGTCCTGCTCGAGCATGCCGAGCATCTTCTCGGTGCCGACCCGGCACGGTGTGCACTGGCCACAGGATTCGTCGGCGAAGAAGGCCATCAGGTTGGTCAGCACGCCGCGCAGGTCGTCCTGGTCGGACACCACCATCACCGCCGCGGAGCCGATGAAGCAGCCATGGGGCTGCAGCGTGTCGAAATCGAGCGGCACATCCGCCAGGCTCGCCGGCAGGATGCCGCCGGACGCGCCACCGGGCAGGTAGGCCATCAACTGGTGGCCGTCGAGCATGCCCCCGCAGTATTCCTCGACCAGCTCGGCCAGCGTGATGCCGGCCGGCGCCAGATGGACGCCGGGCTTGTTGACCCGGCCGGACACCGAGAAACTGCGCAGGCCCTTGCGCCCATGGCGACCCTGGCTGGCGAACCAGTCGGCGCCGCGGCGGTGGATCTCCGGAATCCAGTAGACCGTCTCGACGTTGTTCACCAGGGTCGGCCGGTCGAAGAGACCACGCTGGGCCACGAACGGGGGTCGGTGGCGCGGCTTGCCCGGTTTGCCTTCGAGGGATTCGATCAGCGCCGACTCCTCGCCGCAGATGTAGGCCCCGGCGCCCCGGCGCAGCACGATGTAGCCCGGTGCCGCCAGGCCGGCTTCCTCCAGTTCGGCGATGGCCTCGTGCAGCACGTGGTGCAGACCGGGATATTCGTCCCGCAGATAGATATAGATGGCGGTGGCGTCCACCACCGCGGCGCTGATCAGCGCCCCTTCCAGGAACTGGTGGGGCGAGCGCTCGAGGTAGTAGCGATCCTTGATGGTGCCGGGCTCGCCCTCGTCGGCGTTGATGACCATGTAGCGCGGGGCCGGCTCGGCCCGCACGAAGCCCCACTTGCGGAAGGTCGGGAAACCCGCGCCGCCCAGACCCCGCAGGCCGGCGGCCTCGAGCGTGGCCGCGAGCTGGTCCACCGTGACCCGGCCTTCGCGCAGGTCCGCCAGCAGCGCGAAGCCACCGTCGGCCCGGTAGGCCGCGAGGCGCTGCCAGTCAATGGCCTCGGGCGACAGGTCGCCGGCTTTCAGCACCGCTTCCACGGCCGCGACGGAGGTATTGCCCAGGTGACGATGGCCCACCTCGACCACTGGCGCTTCGTGGCAACGCCCCATGCACGGGGCGTTGATGACGCGCACCTGGCCGGCGTCATGGCCGGCCTCGAGGGCGGACTTCAGCTGCCCGGCACCGGCGAGCTGGCACGAGAGGGAATCGCAGACCCGGATCGTCACCGCCGGCGGTGGCGTCTCGCCGTCGTCGACGATGTCGAAGTGGGCGTAGAAGGTGGCGGTCTCGAACACCGCCGCCATCGGCAGCCGCATGCGATGGGCCAGGGCGCGCAGGTGGCGGGTCGACAGGTGGCCGAAGTGGTCCTGCAGCCGGTGCAGGTGCTCGATCAGCAAGTCCGGTGCATTCGGGCTATCGCCCAGCAACGTGTCGAGGTCGGCCAGGGCGGCCGGGTCGAGGGCGCGGCCGCGGGGCAGGCCACGCGTCTGTCGGCGACGCCCGGAAGGCAGGTTCTTTGTCATCGGCTCAGTCCGTACAGGTCCGCTCAGGGACGGGCCAAAACGGCCCGCCGGGGAAACGAGAAACAAGTGTCGTGCCAGCCACGACGGTGCGGACCCGGACCTGGAGGTGCCGCGCGAGGCAAAAAAACGCCCGGTGCCGACTGCGACGAACACACCTATCGAGGGGATCGGTGCGGGAGAGAGGAGAGGAACCGGTCGCCGCCAGCCCTTGCACCAGGCTGGCGACAAGACTAGCGGCCACGACGCGATCCGGAAATCGAGATTTCCCGGATGCCTGTCCGGATAAATCGAACGCCGCCAGAGGCCGCGCCGGACCCGGCGTATCGCCAGGCGCCAGCGAAACAGTTACCGATCCCGGTACAGCCTGTCACGCCCCCGGCGGTGACAGGCGGGCGGGCTCAGGCCAGGACCTGGGCCGCCTCCGGGCGTTGCATGAAGCCAACCGGGCTTGCGCCGGCCCCGTAGGCGCCCGACTGGTAGACGATGACGAGGTCGCCCGGCGCCGCCCGCGGCAGGCTCAGGTTCTCGGCCCAGGTGTCGTGGGGGGCGCAGAGGGGCCCACAGACGGTCACCTCCTCGAGCGGCCGGTCGTCCCCCCCCACCACCCACATCGGAAAATGCAGGTGGCGTCGCCCCTCGAGGGCCCCGGTGGCATGCCAGTGATGGTGAAGGCCGCCGTCGAGGATCAGGTAGGTCCGACCCCGCGATGCCTTGCGCTCCAGCACCCGCGCCACGTAGGCGCCGGCTTCTCCCACCACGTAGCGCCCCAGTTCCAGGCTGAGCTCACACGCGGGCAGGCGGCGGGCCGCCTCCCGCGCCACTTCGTGCATCGCCTCGCCCAGCGCGGCAAGGTCGAGCGGCTGCTCGCCGGGGAAGCAGGGAATACCGAAACCGCCCCCAAGATTCAGCGTCCGCAGCGGGGCGGGCGCGAAGGGGAGAAGTTCCGCGGCAAGCGCGAGGGCCGCGCGCTGGGCCGCGGCAATGGCGCCGGCGTCGAGACAATTGGAACCCGGATAGACGTGCAGGCCTTCGAAGGCCAGCGGCAGGCGACCAATCGCCCGCAGCACCTCGCCGGCCTGCTCCGAGTCGACACCGAACTTGCGCGGACCGCCGCCCATGCGCGCCTCGGCCGCCAGTTCGAAGGGCGGATTGACACGCAGCAGCACGCGCGCGGTCGCACCAGCGGCCAGGCGGGCGAGACGACGCGCTTCGTCCTCCGATTCGAGCACCACCCGCGCACCGCAGGCCACGGCAGCGGCCAGGTCGTCGTCCCGCTTGCCAGGGCCCGTCATCGACAATGCGCCACCGCTGACACCGCAGGCCAGGGCCGACTCGAGCTCTGCCGCCGAAGCCACGTCGAAGCCATCCACCTGGCCGGCGAGGCGCGCCACGATGCCGAGCAGCGGATTCGCCTTGATGGAATAGAGCAGGCGCATCCCGGCCGGCAAAGCCTCGCGCAGCTCGCCGATCCGCTCGTCGATGGCGGCCGAGACGGTCAGGTAGAACGGCGTCCCGAAGGACTCGGCCAGTTCCGCCAGGCTGAGGCTGCCCGAATCATCCGCCGCCCCCGCCTGCCAACGCGCCGTCTGCTTCCTGACCAGCATTTCGTCCCTCCCCTGTTGATGGGCGGCATTGTAGGGGCTGCCCGCCCAGCGTGCTCGCGTCCCGCCATGGCCTGGGGGACAATGCGGCCTCGACCCGAGTGGAACCCCGATGCAGGAAGACGTCTACCTCGGCCTCGGCAGCAACCTGGCGCGGCCCCGCGAGCAACTGCGTGACGCGGTGCACTCGATCGCCGCGATCGACGGCGTGACCCTTCGCGCCGTCTCGTCCCATTACGGCAGCGCCCCGATCGGCTATGACGACCAGCCGGACTTCGTCAATGCGGTGGCAAGGGTCGCCACGACCCTGTCGCCCAGCGCCCTGCTCTCGGCGCTGCAGGCCATCGAACAGGCCCAGGGCCGCCAGCGCAGCTTCCGCAACGCGCCCCGCACGCTGGACCTCGACATCGTCCTGTTCGGCGACCTGCAGCAGGACGACCCGCTGCTGACCCTGCCCCACCCCCGCTGCCACGAGCGGGCCTTCGTGCTGCTGCCGCTTCAGGAGCTGGCGCCGGACTGCGAGATCCCCGGCCACGGCCCGGTCGCCGCACTGATCCCGCGCTGCGCGGATCAGCGCATCGTCCGCCTCGACGCGCAGTAAGCCACCCTCCCGATTCTCCGCCCCGCCTCCCGAATCGGCATCGACCGTCAGGGCGGGCCGGCATCGTCCTACACGCACGCCGGCGTCGCAGGCGCCCAATGGACCTGTCGCCGCACCGCGGCTTCCTGGAAATCGGAGAACCCCATGAACGGCAGCAAACTCATCGCCATCGCCCTGCTCGTGAGCGGCGTGCTGGCAGTCGCCTACGGCGGCTTCTCGTATACCGAAGAGCACACGCCGGTGAAGGTCGGCCCGGTGGAACTGAGCGTCGAGGAACGCAAGGACGTGAACGTACCCCTGTGGGCCGGCCTCGCGATCATCGTCGCCGGCGGCCTCGTGTTCGCGCTGGGCTCCCGCCGCTGACACCCCTGGCCACCCCACGGCCCCCACGCACTGCCCCCTCCGTTGCCGGGTTCCGCGCCGCCACGCGAACCCGGCATCGTCTTGTCATCGGGTCGCCACGCCGGACTCACGACCCGTCGACGGATCTTACAGTCGGCGCCAGCGCATGACGCCGCGCTGACAACTCGCACGAAAAATGAATCACTTGGAACCCTCCGGCGCCGATCTTGCAACCCACCCCGGACAAGACCACACGGAGAGACAATCATGGCGCCGACATTCCGCCTCCGCCCCCTGTGCCTTTGCCTGGCCCTCGCCGTACCCGCCGCCCAGGCGGCGCCGGTCGTGTGGAACGCCGCCAGCGGCGACTGGCACACGGCAACAAGCTGGCTGCCTTCGAGCGTGCCGACCCCTACAGACGACGCGCGCATCAACAACGGCGGCACCGCGAGTTACGCGGCGGATGCGACGGCCCGCAGCCTCGATGTCGGCGCGGAGGACGGCAGCGGCAGCGCCGTCTCCGGTTTCCTCGAAGGCACCATGGGCCTGCTGCGGAGCCTGTTCGACACCCGCGTCGGGGTTGCCGGCGGCAACGTCGCGAGCGCCAACGGCTCGATCACGGCCGCCGGCGACGGCATCCGGGCGAACGGCATGACGGCGGGCAGCGTCGTCGCAAACTCAGGTGCCGCCGCCACCGCTAACGGCACCGTCGCCACCACGGGTGCTCCCATCACGCTCGACACCGCGCTCCGGGTCGGCGCAACCACCAACGCCACCGGCGCCACTGCCGACGGCACGGTGACCGTCACCGGCGGCGACCTCACCGGCACCCCGGTCATTGGCACCGATTTCGGCAGCGACGCGACGACCCGCGCCACCGGGCAGGTCACGATCGACGGCGGCGACCTCCACCTGACCGGCGGCGCGATGACGGTCGGCCGTGCCAGCGGGGGCACGGCCACCGCCAGCGGCCGGCTGGACGTCAGCGGCGCCATCACGACCGACGATTTCCGCAACGGCACCTTCGCACCGAGCATCACGATCGGCCTCGCCGACGGCGGCACCGCCACAGGCGTCGTCAATGCCGGCGCCATCGACACCGCGGTGAACCCGGTGGGCGACGTCGCGGTCGGCAGCACGCTCGGCGCCAATGGCTCGTCCACCGCGACCGGAACCCTCTCCATTGGCAGCGGCACACTGAACACCAACGGCTCGGTGGACATCGGCACCACGCTGGCCAATGGCGGCCAGCAGGCGACCGGCAGGGCCGACCTGTCGGGTGTCCTGGTCCGCGGAGACGGCACCGAC
Source organism: Rhodocyclaceae bacterium (assembly GCA_020445665.1). Taxonomy (GTDB): domain Bacteria; phylum Pseudomonadota; class Gammaproteobacteria; order Burkholderiales; family Rhodocyclaceae; genus Cognatazoarcus. The sequence continues at coordinate 54,058 of JAGRGD010000225.1, read as the reverse complement.
ACCCTTGAGGTCGGCCATGCGCTCTCGCTCGGGCTCGGCAGCGCCGGCGCCGGCAGCGCCACGGGCACTGCAGCCGTTTCCGGCGTGGCCGGATTCAACCGCTACCGGATCGGTGTCGTCCAGGGCACGGTGCTGAACGACATGTCGGCCAACGGCACGCTGGCTGCCGGCACCGGCGGCATCGCCGGCGCCGGCAGCAACAGCGCCCTGCGCATCGGCGTCAGCGAAGGCCTGGCGAACAACAATCAAGTGACTGGCACCGGCGCCCGTGCGACGGGCGATGTCACCAGCCTGGGCGACGTCACCGGCTTCTCCTCGATCGATGTCGGTACGGCAACCCATGTCGGAACCGGCATCGGCCGACTGATCACCCGGGACGCACGGGTGACCAGCGCCAACAGTTTCAACGTCGGCGCGGCGAGCAGCAATTTCTCCACCGCGACGACGCCCGGCAGCAACCCCACCGGCCTCGGCACCGGCCAACTGAACGGCGGCTCGCTGGAGGTGGGCGGCCTCATCGTCGTCGGTCGCAGCACGATTCTGGACACCACGGCCAACCCGGTGCAGGACGCGGCTCGCGCCGACGGCAGGCTGAGCCTGGAGGCAGTCAACGTGGCTTCCCCGACGGCCGACCTCGTCATCGGCCAGGCCTTCTCCGGCATTGGCGGCCAGGCAACGAGCCACGCCGAGGGACGCGTATTTGCCAACGGGGGCGCGCTGAGCATACGCGACATCACGATCGGGGCCGGCTCCGGCGGCCAGGCCAGCGCGATCGGTGAAATGCACCTCGACGGCGCCAACCTGACCGCCCGGAACCTGACCATCGGCCAGGGCTCGGGCGCCACCGGCATCGCCACGATCCGCAATGCCACGGCCCAGCTCTCGGGCGACCTGCAGGTCGCCGCGTTCAACGCATTCGCCGCAGCACCGACCCAGGGCCTGCTCGCCCTCGAGGCGGTCACGATGACCGTCGCCGGCGACGCCTTCGTCGGCCCCGGCTTCCCGAGCGGCAGCGGCGAGCTGCGACTGACGGACAGCGAACTGTCGATCGACGGCGGCCTGCGGGTCGGCTTCAGCTCCAACGGCGGCACCCTGTTCGGGCTCGGCACCGTCGCGCTCGATCGCTCGCTCGCTGCGATCGGCGACCTGCTCTTCCTCGACGTCGGCGCGACCCTCGACTTCGCGGTGCATGGCATCGACCGGGGTAACAGCTACGGCGCCTTCGATGTCAATCAGGCCGTGCTCGATGGCGACCTGCTGGTGGATCTGTCGACCCTCGTGCCGACCGGACCGGCCCACTTCGACCTGATCGTGTCCGGGCTGGCCGACGGCATCGACGGCATGTTCGCCAGCCAGAGCTTCCTGGGTCTCGCCAGCGGCTTCGTCGCCTCGACGGCCATCGTCAGCGATCTCATCGGCGGCCAGATGGTGGAGATCTTCCGCCTGACGATCGCCGAGGCCACGGTGCCCGAGCCCGGCATGCTGGCGCTCGTCGCACTGGCCCTGTCCGCGCTGCTCGTCACCCGCGCACGCGGCCAGCGGCGGCTCGCCCGGGCGCGCCGCTAATGCCTCACATCGGCGGGCCGTCCACCCTGCGGAACGCGGCCTCGAAAAGGCTGTAGAGGCCGAAGGCCGTCAGGCCCGCGCCCATGATGCCGAGCAGGGCCATGCCGAAGGGCTGGCGCGCCAGCGTGAGCAGCACCTCGCGCAGGCCGCCCGCCCCGGCCGGATCGTGGGCCAGCCCGGCATAGGTGACGAAGGCGCCCGCCAGCAGCAGGGCCACACCCCGGGCCACCAGCCCGAACTTGCAGACCGGCGCCAGCCAGGCCAGCAAGCGGGGGCCGACGATGAAGCGTTCGGCGAAGGCCCGGCCGAAGCTGGCCTTGATGTGGGACGCGCCCGCGGCCGCTACGAGGCCGCCCGCCCCTGCGACGATCCAAGGCCCCGCAGGCCACGACAAGGCCCGCGCCGACCATTCCCGGGCACTGCTGCCGCCGTCACCGCTGCCGGCCGAAAACGGATCGGTGGCCAGCCAGGCGGCGAAGATCGCCAGGCCGAGGTGGGTCAGCGCACTGACGAAGAAGGCGAAGCGCAAGGCCAGGGCCTGCCAGCCACGGCCGCGCCCGTCCGCGTCGAGCAGCGACTGGCACAGCCGCCAGACCGCGTAGCCGACAAGCCCCGCCGCAATCAGCCACAGGGCACCGGTCCCGAGCGGCGTACCCGGCAGGTGCAGCAGCGCGTCGCGGCTGTCCGCGGCGGCACCGCCGACACCCACCGCGCGCATCGTCGCCAGCGCGCCGACGATCAGGTATACCAGCCCGCGCGAGACGTAGCCGAGCTTGGCCAGCGCCACCAGCCAGCCGGGTGCGCGGCTGCGCCGCACGGCCCGGGCGGCGTGTTGCCATGCCGACGCCGTTGGGTCCTTCCGGGTCACGACCGATCCGTTCCTTGGTCCTCGTAAGGACAGGATACGTCAGCCGCGGCTCCGGCCCGGTCAGATGGCTGCGAGTGCGTCCACCACCCGCCAGCCCTCCCGGCCGGCATGGGCCCGGAGCGCGGCATCCGGCGCCACCGCCACCGGCTCCCGGACGAAGCTCAGCAGCGGCAGGTCACTGATCGAGTCGGAGTAGAAGCCGCTCCAGTCGAGACGATCCCAGGAGAGGCCCTGCCCGGCCAGCCAGGCGCTGACGAGGCGCACCTTGCCGAAGCCGTGGCAGGGCTCACCGTCGATCTCGCCGGTCAGGCATTCGCCTTCGCGACGGATGCGGCTGGCGATCAGGTGGGGCACGCCGAGGGCGCGGGCGAAGGGCTCGGCGACCACGTCGGTGGTGTTGGTGACGAGGCAGCAGGTGTCGCCGCGGGCAAGGTGGCGCTCGACCAGTCGAACCGCGGCCTCGGGCAGTTCGGTGGCGAGGACGTCGCGGCCGAAACGCGCCTGCCAGTCGCCCACCTCGTCCATCGTGCGGCGGGCCAGCGGCGCCAGGGCGCAGGTGTGCAGTGCCGCCACGTCGAGTTCACCGGCGACGTACTGGCGACAGCAGTCCAGGTAGGCCTCGTCCCGCCCGGCGTCAACCTCGCCTGCGTCGACCAGATAGCGCAGCCACACCATGGTCGAATCGAAGGGGATCAGGGTGTGGTCGAGGTCGAACAGGGCGAGGCGCATCAGCAGGCCCCGGTGATCTGGGCCGGCAGCGCGCCGCGCAGCGCATTGCACACCAGGATGGCTTCGGCCCGGTCCAGGTCGACGAGGGTCAGGGGGCGCTCGCTGGCGCCATAGGCCGGGTCGTCGAGCAGGACGCTGCGCATCACGCCGGGCAGCAGGCCGTCGCCCAGCGGCGGCGTGTACCAGGCACCGTCGAGGCGGACGAAGACGTTGCTGCGCGCCCCCTCGGTGAGGTGGCCGGCGCGGTTGATGAAGAGCACGTCGAAGGCGCCCTGGGCCATGGCCTGCTGCAGGGCCAGGTCGTAGCGCTGGCGCAGGGTGGTCTTGTGGGCCAGGAAGGGGTCGCTGCCGTCGATCGGGTCGCTCGCCACCAGCAGGCCGACCCGGCCGTCCGCGTCCCGCGGGATCTCGTCCAGCGGCGCGACGACCAGGTCGAAGCGGCCGTCCCGGTGCAGGGCCAGGCGCAGGCGGCTGGCGCCGACGGCGGGCAGGCCGCGGGCCTGGGATGCGGCCACCTCGCCGATGTGGGCCACGTTGCAGTCGAAGCCGAGCCGCGCCGCGCTGGCGGCCAGCCGGGCGAGGTGACGGTCCAGGTGACGCACGCCACCGGCGCGGGTCGCGTGCATGGTCTCGAAGAGGTAGAAGCCGGGGTCGAGGCCGGTCAGGAAGCGGGCCTTGAGCACGCACTCCTCGTACTCCTCTCCGGCCCGGCTGTCGATCGTGATGCCGGCGCCGATACCCAGCTGGCCCCGCGCCAGCCCGTCGGTGGCAGCGTCGAGGGTCACCGTGCGGATCGCCACCGACAGGCAGAAATCCCCACAGGCGGCGTCGCCCGCAGGGGCATCCAGCCAGCCGATGCTGCCGGTGTAGAGGCCACGGGGGGTGGTCTCGAGCGCGGCGATGATCTGCATCGTGCGGTGCTTGGGCGCGCCGGTGATCGAGCCGCAGGGAAAAAGGGCCCGGACCAGCTCGGCGAAACCGGTGGCCGGCGGCAGCCGCGCCTCGATGGTCGAGGTCATCTGGAACACGGTCTGGTAGGGCTCGACCGAGAACAGCGCCGGCACCTTCACGCTGCCAGTCTCGGCGATGCGGCCGAGGTCGTTGCGCAGCAGGTCCACGATCATCAGGTTCTCGGCGCGGTTCTTGGTGTCCTCGGCGAGCATCCGCGCGATCTCGCTGTCGCCCTCGGCGACCCGGGCGCGGGAGGCGGTGCCCTTCATCGGCCGCGCCGACAGCCGCCCGCCCTCGTTCTTCAGGAACAGTTCGGGCGAGCACGACAGAACGTGGGTCGCGCCCTCCCCCGCCGGCAACGCGATGAAGGCGCCGAAGCCCACCGGCTGGCGCGCCCGCAGGCGGCGGTAGAGGGCCAGCGGCGAGCCGTAGCTGCGGAAATCGAGACGGTAGGTGTAGTTGACCTGGTAGGTCTCGCCGGCGGTGATCGCGGCGTGAATGCGGGCGATGGCGTCGCAGAAGGCGCCGCGGTCGACGCTCGGCACCACGTCGAGGATGCCCGCCGGGGCGGGCTCGGCCGCCGGCCCGCCGGATTCGCCATGCTCCCGCTCGGCCAGCCAGCTGTCCACCGCCCGCGCATCGAGATGGTCGAGTCGCTCGAACAGCAGGAAGCGCAGCGCGCCGGCATCCGCCGGCGCGATGGCCTCATGGCCGGCGCCGATCAGGCGCGCGCCCCATTCGTAGTCGGCCAGCACGACGGCGTGCAGGCCGCCGCGCAGGGCGGTGTCCACGTCGGCGCAGACCGCATCGAGGGTGGCCGGGTCGCCGCAGCGGACCTCGCGCCGGAAGCCGGTGTAGAGGCGGCTGGTGGGCGCCGCGTCGGTGGCGGCGCAGTCGTCGAGGAGGGCGAAGCAGTCCATAGCGCGAAGTCTAACCGGCCCGCGACCGCGGGCCGGCTCGAGGCGAGCTCAGTCGCTCCAGTCGTCCATGTCGTGGCGGATCTTGTGGCGGTTGGCAATCAGCTCGTCGAAGGACGGCTCGTCGGCCAGGGCGCGCTGGATCGCCAGCTTGGTGGCCTCGTAGTTGGTGCGGTACATGTCCTTCCTGTCGAGCTTGGGATCCTTGGCGCAGCCCGGGTCGATCCACACCAGGCTGACGATGCACAGGTCGTTGGCGATGTCGCGGGGGATGATGCCCTCGATGACGCAGTCGAGCACCGCATCGGCCGTCGCCGCCTGGACCACGCCGCCGAACAGATCGATGTTGGCGGTGTCCTTGAGGGTCACCTTGGGCACCATGAGGGTCGCCGGGCGGACCATCTGGTTGCAGGCGCGGATGGCGAACATCGCGGTGTGGCCCTTGGTCTGCGCCATCATGTTCGCGAAGGCCTGACCCACCGGGCCGTCCTTGCGGCCGATGAGGATCTCGGGCATGGCATCCGTGCACTGGCCTTCTGCGGCGAGCACCGTGGCTTCGCCGGCATGGAAAACGTACTTCTCGATCATGGGGTCTCCTGAGGGGAGGCGTTGCGGGAAATCCGTGCGGGACGACGCGTCAGGCGGGCAGCATCCACTCGCCCTTGCCGTCGGCGCCCAGGTCGCCGACCACCCGGGCCGGGCAGCGTGCCGCGAGGCCGTCGAAGGGCGCGCCGAAGGGGGCCAGGCTGCGGGCCATCAGGGCCCAGAAGACGCGGGTGTCGTGGTGGGTGGCGGAGAAGGTGTCGGGCACCCGCGGCTGCGCGCCGGCGAACACCAGGGTGCCGCGCCGCATGCCGTGGCCCGGGTGCTCGCCGGTCTCGCCGGCCAGGGCGATCGTGCCGGCCACCATCCGCGAGGCGAGAAAGTCGCCGGTGCGGCCGTGGACCACCGCCACGCCGCGGCGCATCCGGTCGCCGAAGCGGTCGCCGGCGTCACCGCGCACGATCAGCACCCCGCCGCGCATGCCGTCCATGGCACCGGGCAGGGTCGAGGCGGCGAAGTCGCCGACCGATCCGCCGATCTCGAGCCGGCCGCCGGCCATGGCGCCGCCGGCCAGGTCACCGGCGTCGCCGCAGACCTGGATCTCGCCGCCGCGCATCTCGACACCGACCTGGTCGCCGACCGGGCCGTCCACCACCAGGCGGCCTTCGCCCATGGCCCGGCCGACGCCATGCAGCTTGCGGCAGTCCCCCTCGAAACGCAGTTCGACGCCATCGGCCTCACGCAGCGAAATGTCGAACAGATCGCCCACGGCGACCAGGTCGCGCCCCAGTTCCAGGGGCAGGCGGGCGATTTCGTCGATGGAGAGGGTTGCGAGCCGCTCCGGCAGCAGGGTCGACGCATCGACGCCCACCGGCAGGGCGTGCTTCAGGCGCAGGTGACAGGCCTGGCTCATGCGGCGCCCTCCCCGTCCAGCAGCTTGTGCAGATGAAAGTGGAAAGGCCCCAGCTTGCCGCCGTAGTTGCCGGCGGACAGGCGCACCACGCCGGCGGCACTGCCGCGGGCGATGATGGCGTCCATGCCGGCGCGGGTGGCGGCGGAGACGTCGGCGTCGGTGAGGCCGTCGATCACGATCTCCATCACGCAGCGTACCTCGTCGGACAGTTCGGACTTCTTCGCCAGCGGCGTCAGCGCCGGGCAGAAGGCGTCGTTGGTGGAGGCCATCAGGGCCGGGTACTTGCTGCCGACCTTGGAGCCGGAGCGGACCACCCCGCCGGGGAAGGGCATGATCACGTTGGGCACCGAGCGCATCGCCGCCACGCCGGCCTCCGCGGCCGCCAGCGCGGTGTCGGTGTCGCGGGCGAGGATCAGCAGGTTGCCGCCGCCGACCCCCTTGGTGACCGCCGTGGTCTCCTCGGCGACGAACTCGCCGTCCATCACCGGCACCCGCCAGTAGCGTTTGCCGTCGATCATCTTGGAGATCTGCCAGCCGTCGCCGAAGAAGCGCAGATTGCGGCCGAGGGCCACCGGCTCGCCCTCGTCAAGGCCGGCGTACACCGCCGTCGTCGGGCAGGTCAGCACGCACTGGCCGACCCGTCGCTCGATCTGCTTGGCGAGCTCCTTGCCCGACATGGAGAAGATCAGCACCGCGACGCCGGGCCGGCCGTCGGGGGTCTCCCCGGGCGACAGCACCCGCTCGATGCCGGCCTCGCAGCCGCAGGCGATGACCGAGGTGGCGAAGCCGGTGGTGGCCGTCGCGGCGTGCATCGCCCAGGTGGGGTTGTGGGCCGTGATGATCAGGCGCGTGGCCTTCATCGGGAAGGCCTCGGCGAAGGTGTCGTCGATGACGACGCCGTTCTCGATACGGGGTTCAGCCATCAGACCGCCCCTCCCGGCTCGCAGGCCACCACGTGGGTGCCGCCGCAACGGCTGCACTCGCACAGCTCGTCGTGGCTGATCGCCAGGTGCTCGAAGCGCACGCTGCCATGCACATCGTGGTGGGCCTTGAGGTGCTTCTCGATGCCCCGGTCGAACGCGGGCTCGACGAAGTGGGTGCCACCCACCGGCGAGGCCGTGATGCGCCCCTTGTAGGCCACGCGGACACCGTCCTTGAAGACGTGCTCGGGTGTCGTGAACATCGATTCGGGGTCTCCGGCTTCGCGATACACGGCGATGTCCGCCGCCGCCCCGGCGGCCAGGTGGCCCCGGTCGGCGAGGCCGAGCAGGCGGGCCGGGCCGGCGCGGGTCATGATCGCGATCTCGTCGAGCGTCAGCTCGCGGGTGATGTCCTTGAGGGCCGAGTTGGCCGCCACGTCGGGGTGGATGCGGGCCAGCTGCTCGTTGCGGAAGTCCCGGTCCATCAGCAGGCGGATCAGGTGCGGGTAGCTGGTGAAGGGGCCGCCGTTGGGGTGGTCGGTGGTCAGCACCACCCGCCACGGGTCCTTGACCAGCAGGAAGATCTCGAGGCCGATGGCCCACTGCAGCGCGTTGACGTAGCTCTGCTCCTTGTAGCGGAAGGGCACCACGCCGCAGCCGGCATCGCACTCGATGTCGGCGCCGACCCACTTGCGCGGGCTGGCGTGGTGGGCATTGGCGAGCTGGCGCATGGTGTCACCGGAGGCCGTGACGGTCTGGCCGAACATGATCTGGCCCACGTCGATGCTGATGTTGGGGTGGCGGTTGACCGCCTCGACCAGCTGCAGCGCCGCCGACGAGAACTTCTTCGGCCCCTCGGTTCCGTAGCTGTGGAACTGGATGTGGGTCAGGTGGGCGCGCAGGCCCTCGAGGGCGTCGATGGTGGCGAGGGTCGATTCGATGTTGCCGGGGATCCCCAGATTGCTGCCGTGGATGTGCAGCGGGTGCGGCACGCCCAGCTCGGTCAGCCCCCGCGCCAGGGTGTGCAGGATGTCCCGCGGCGTGACCCGCCAGTGGCTGTGGTGCTCGTCCACATCGAGCTTGCGCTGGTTGAACTTGAAGGCCGAGATGCCGCCCGGGTTGACCACCTTGAGGCCGAGGGCCTTGGTGGCGTTGAGGGTCCAGCCGATGTAGTCGCGGATCTGCTCGAAGGGCTTGCCCTCGGCCATCCAGCGCAGCAGCAGCTCGTCGCTGCCGAGCATCACGTAGGCGCCGTGGTCGAGGATCGGGACGTCGCCCATCTCCATATGGGCGTGGCGGGCGTTGGCCGGCACCATCGCCGGCTCGAAGGCCGAGGTGTAGCCCATCTGGGCATAGCGGTAGCCGGTGAGCAGGGTGCCGGGCACCACGTGGGCGGCCGGGTCGAGCGCCTCGGGCCAGGCCTGGGCCGCGTCCGGGGTGCAGCAGTCGCGCTGCAGTTCGGGCAGCAGCAGGCGGGCCAGGTTCACCTTGCCGCCGCCGATGTGGGTGTGCAGGTCGATCCCGCCGGCCATCACCAGGCAGCCGCCGCAGTCGATCACTTCGTCCGCCGGCGCGTCCGGGTGGAGGTCCACGATCCGACCGTCGCGCACGCCGATGTCCCGGATGGTGCCGCTGCCCGGGTTGGCCGGATCGACGACGCGACCGCCCCGCAGTCTGAGGGTTTTCATGCGCCGCCCTCCATCGCCTCGGCGAGGCGGCCCAGCACCTCCGCCAGCGGGGGCAGACCGTCCTCCCGCAACGCGAAGAGCGGCATCAGCACGACACCGTCGGTGCGGAACAGATGCCCCCTGTGGTGAACGCCGGGCGTGGCCACGGGAATGAAGATGGTGTTCGACTCGTCGCCCAGCGTCGCCGCGGCATCCGGGGCCGCAAGGACGATGCGTGGCAGCGGTGTGTCGATCGGCACCACCCCCGGAAACGGATTGGCCCAGAGGAGGAGGTCCGTCTCACCCTCTGCCACCAGTCGTGCGGCGCCGTAGCGCTGGGGCTGGTGCTCGATGGCGTGGTGGCCGATGCGGCTGCGCAGGGGCAGGCCACCGAGCCAGGTGAAGGCCTGGTTGGCGGTGGCGGCGCCATTGGCACCGGCCAGCGGGAAACCGGCGGCGCGGGTGCTCTGGTTCAGGGTCACGACAATGCGCTGGATCATCTCGATGAGCAGTCCGCCGTGCGGCCCCAGCTGAGCCGGCTCCCACACCAGCACCGCGTAATGCGCAGCGCGCAGGCGCTCGGCCAGCACCTGCAGCTCGGGGTTGGGGCGTTCCAGTCGTCGCCCGGCGACGAGCGCCGAGAGCATCGTCAGGCTGTCGGCCAGCGCGGCCACCGGCAACACGCTCTCGACCCCCTCCGCCATCGGCACGGCGCCCAGAGCCACCATCGCGGGCCCCTGATCACGACCGGCCGTGAATCGCTCGATCAGGCGCGGCGCCCTGCCCTCGGGCCAGCTGCCGACGAAGACCACCAGGTCGGCCCGCTCCCGTACCTCGGCGAGGGTCAGGTTGAAGCCCCCCCGGTCCTGCTGCACGCGCAGCCCCTGCACCAACGCATCGCCCCCGACCGCATCGCAGATCGCACCCACGGCAGCGGCCAGCCGGAATGCGGCACGAGCGGCAGCCACGTCGCCCCCGAGTCCTGCCATGAGGGGCTGGCGCACGGCGGCGAGGCGCGCTGCGGCAGCGGCCAGGGCGTCGTCGAGGTCGGCAGCCCGTCCGTCAACGCGGGCACCGGAGGCGGGCGCACCTGCCAGGGCAGAGAGCCCGTCCCGGGCGCGCGGACAGGCCGAGTCCGGCAGCCCGAGCGTCGCGGCGTCGGGCTGGAGGTCATCGCACAGCAGAGGGCAGAACGGGCAGGTCCAGTGGGCGGCGAGCGCAGGTGCGGCCGCGGGCGGGGGCGTTGTTTCGTTCATGCGAGCCCGGAGTGCAAGACATATGCCACCCGTTCGCGAGCCCGGATTGCCGCGCGCGGTGGGAGGCGGACGCACAGTGTGTCAATGGCGCCGCGGAGGGACCGGCACACTGTGTCACCGGGATCAGCCTGCCGGCATGCTGCGACAGGCGCCAGCCCTTGGCACGGAATCTGTTTGCCCGTGCCATCGGACCCGACACCGTTCGACGATGAGACGCCGCCTCCCCACCCTGTTGCTTACCACCTGCACCCTGCTCGCGCCCGCTACGGGCGGCGCCGCACCGTTCGCCTACATCACCAACCAGGGCTCCCATGATGTGAGCGTGGTGGACGGCGACCGCCTGACCGAGCTGCGACGCATCCCGGTGGGGCGCTCCCCGGCTGGCGTGGTGGTTTCCAGGGTCGCCGGCAAGGCCTTCGTCAGCAGCCCCGATGGCCCGTCGGTGAGCGCCATCGACCTGGCCGACGGCTCAGTCGCGGAGCGCCGGCTGCCCAGCGCAGTGGTCGGCATCGAGGCCTCGCCGGATGGGCGCCTGCTGTATCTCGCCGACTGGTACCGCAATCGACTGCTGGTGCTCGATGCCACCAGCCTCGAGACCCGCCGCGAGGTGGCCGTCGGCCACGCCCCGGCCGGCATTGTCGCCAGCCCGGACGGGAAGATGGTGTTCGTCGCCAACCGGGACGACAACGACATCAGCGTCATCGACACCGCCACCTGGCGCGAATCGCGGCGGGTGGCGGTCGGCGAGCACCCCTTTGCCCTCGCGCTGACGCCCGACGGCCACACGCTGCTGGCGGCCAATGTGCTGTCTGACGACGTGAGCCGGGTCGAGCTGGCCACCCTGCGCGAGTCTGCCCGCATTCCGGTCGGCTCCGCCCCCTACGGCATCGCCTTCGACGCGACCGGCGAGCGGGCCTTCGTGACCAACCAGCATGCCGCCTCGGTGTCGGTGATCGCGCTGGCAAGCGGTACCGTCTCGGCCACCTGGGAGGCCGCCGAGTACCCCGAGGGCATCGCCTGGTCGCCCGGCCGTGTATGGGTCGTGAGCTGGATGGAAGAGCGCCTTCAGGTGCTCGACGACCGCAGCGGAAAGCCGGTGGGCAGCGTCGACCTGGGCAGCAACCCACGCGGCTTCGGCCCTTTTCTAACCCACACGGCGCCCTCGGAGACACCCCGGTGAGCGGCGCCCCCCCGATGCCGATTCCCCTCCTCGCGGCAACCGGGCGACAGTCCGCCCTGTGCCGCCTTCCCCCCTGGCCGGACCGGCGACGGCCGCCGGCCAGGGTCGCTTTTCCCGAAACGACAAGAATGGAGACACGACTGATGCACAGATCCCTGCTTTCGACGGCGCTCAGCCTGACCATGCCCCTCGCGGCGCTGGGCACAGCCCTGGATGCGGCCGCCCACGGGCCAACCCGGCAGAAGGTCACCGAGACCATCGAGATCGCCGCCCCCGCCGCCAAGGTCTGGGGACAGATCAAGGACTACGCGGCCCTCGAGAGCTGGCACCCGGCGGTGGAGTCATCGGAAACCTCGGACGGCAACAACCCGGGCTCGGTGCGGACCCTGCACCTGAAGGGTGGCGCCACCATCGTCGAGAGCCTGAAGAAATACGATGCCGACGGGATGAGCTACGCCTACAAGATGGAAGACCCGGGCCCCGTGCCGGTGACCAACTACAGTTCGACCATCAGCGTGAAGGGCAAGGGCGACGGCAGCGTCGTGACCTGGCGAGGCGCCTTCTACCGGGGCGACCCGAACAACAATCCGCCGCCGGAGCGCAACGACGAGGCGGCCATCCAGGCGGTCACCGGCATCTACAAGGCCGGTCTGGGCAATCTGAAGACACTGGTCGAAGGCAAGTAGAGGCACCGCTCCGTCATGACGACGGGCGCCCCGCGGGGCGCCCGTTTTTCGTGAACAGGTCGGCTCCCCAGTCAGGAGGCGCCGCTGGCGTCCACCTGGGCGCGCGCCTCGAAGTGGCCGTCCTCGGTGTCCTCGACCCGAGCGACGAGCACGCCCGCGCCCTGGTGGCGGAAGTTGAAGCGGAAGCTCGGGTTCTCGGCGATGGCGAAGGTCACCTCGGCCTGCATGACCGGCTTGTCCTGATAGCTGATGTCGATCTTGCGCACGTAGTGGGGCTGCGGGTACATGCGGGTCAGCTGATCCATTGCCAGGCCGGTGACGTTGGGGTGGCGGATCAGCAGCTGGGCCCGTGCCGCGCCGCCCGGTGCCGCAGGCGGGTCGATGCGCAGCTTCATCTTGCCGAGGGACTGGCGGGCGGCCGCCGCGTCCTTGGAGGCCGGCGCCGAGCACCCGCCCGAAGCCTTGACGAAGTTGGCGGTCATGTAGAGCTTGTCGTCACTGGTCTCGGCGATGGCACGCACGAATGTGTAGTCATTCACCCGCACCCGCGTCTCGACGTCCGCCCCGCCACTCTCCGGATAGAACGAGAACACCCCGACCACCGGTGTCGGGTTCTGGTCGATCAGGAGCCACATCCGCTTGATGTAGCGGCCATCGCTGCCATCCAGGTGGCTGCGCACCGCGATCGGGACCGCGGCTGCGTCGGCGGCACGGTAGGGCGTATCGAGGCTGATGATCTCGCCCGCGTCGATGTCGATCTCGCGCTCACCGAAGAGGCCCGGGCGCAAGCCCTGCCACACTTCGACGTTCAGTGACTGGGCCGTGCCCGGCCCCTTGGGCTCCGCTGCAGAGGCCAGGCGGGCGCCGACCGCCAGTCCGAGCCCCGCGGCGATGAATTGCCTGCGTTTCATGTCTGTCTCCAATGGTGAGTCCAGCGCCCCGCCTTCCTGACCGGGCGGGGTCGCGCGAACCGGGTCAATCTTCCCACTCCAGTTCCGTGTAGGCCGCGCTCAGATTGCGCGGATGAAAGGCCTCCACGAGTTGCCACTCGGCCACGGTCTCCGACTCGCCAGCGTCGATCACCTCGCGCAGGCTCCGGCCATCGCGAATCGCGCGGCGCACGGTCGCGGCGACGTGCGAAAGATAGGCCCGCTCACGTTCGAGCCCGTCACTGCCAGCGACGTCCACCGGGCCATGGCCGGGCACCACGTGGCGCGCTCCGAGCGCCACCAGATCGTCGATCGCGGCGAGCCAGCCGCGCACGCTGCCGTCGATCACCGGCAGGTGCTCGACAAACAGCAGATCACCCGTCCACAGGGTGGCCGTCCTTTCATCATAGACAGTGAGATCGTTGTCGGTATGGGCAGTCGGCCAGGCCTTCAGGACCAGGCGCCGCCCGCCGAGATCGAGGGTTGTCACCGTGTCGACCAGTTCCGTCGGATAGACCGGGCGGGTGCCCTCGGCAGCCTCGCCAAGACTGTCCCCGACCCGCTGCAGAAAGCCCTCCGCACGGGCGGAGAGGCTTGACGGAAGACGCTGACTCGCCACGAATCGAACGCCGTCGCCCTCAAACGCAACGTTGCCGAAGACATGGTCGAAGTGCATGTGGGTGTTGATGACGTAGCACACCGGCAGCCGCGTGTGCTGCCGGATCGCTGCCAGCAGGGCGCGTCCGATGGCGGCGGTGGACCCGGTGTCGATCACCGCCACGCAGCGCTCGCCGACCACGAAGGAGAGGTTGGCGATGTCGCCGCCGTTGTCGCGGGTAACCTCGGCCACCGCCCCGCGGTGAACGAAGACGCCGGTGGCGATCTCGGCAACGGAAAGGGGCGCTTGCGCGCCCCAGGCGCCGACCGCCAGGGCGGCCAGCCAGAGTCCGGCGAAGTGCCGGGTTACTTGAGAAAGCACGCCTTGCGCGCCTCGTTCTCGACGTCGCGCAACTCACGGGCGAGCCTGCGACCATCCACGTAGGCGCGCATCGTCTCGCCCCGCTCGCCACCGATGGACAGGGCGTTGGTGGTGGTGGCGTCGCGGGTGTACTGCTCGTAGCTCATGCGCTCGGTGATGCGGTCGATCACGCAGGAGCACTTGTAGAGCATTTCCTGCTGCGGTGCCTGGCCGTCACGCATGCAGGCGAGCACGTATTCGACTTTCTCGCGGGTCGGATAGTCGTCGCCGGCGGCGATGGCCGGTCCGGCGAGGGCGGTCGCGAGAAGAACAAGCGTGGTGAGAGCGCGAATCATGAGGTCATTCCTGCAAAAGTGGGGGGTGGCTAGCCCTTGTCCGGCGAGAGCGTCAACGCTTCGCGGATCTCGGGGACCTTGCGGGTCTTGTCGCCGGTGACAACGGTACCCAGCTCGAAAATGCCACCGGGCACGTCGTCGGAAAACGTGAACTCGTAGCGCTTGTTGTCCAGCCCCTGGAAGCGGTGCACGTTCGGGTCGCCCGCGTAGGGCTGTACCGTCACCCGGGTGCCGGACCGGGTCTGGCCGTCGTACTCGAAGCGCACCGCCTCGACGGTGGCCTCGTTGGCCAGCGCCATCCGGATGCGCTTGCGGAAGTAATGCTCCTTGCCGCCGAGCCGACGGTGCATGTCCCGCACATCGCGCTCGAGGAAGTAGAGCACCACCGGATTGGCCGTCGCGTGCGTGACCTCCGGCAGGGTCAGGGCATGCTCGCCATGGAGGAACTCGGCGGTCACGACGCGGCCCCGCTCGCCATCCGCCCGCACGAAGAGCGTCACCGTGTCGTCGAGCGCCGGCTGTTCGGTCTCCTCGCGGTGGAAGGCGTAGTGGAGATCCCGGTCACCCGCCACGTTGTCGAGGTGCGGTTGCATGAACACGACCTGCTCGGCCTCGGAGATCTCGTCGCCGGCCACCAGCGGGGGTGCAAACAGCAGGCCGGCACTGAGCGCGAGCGCCGTCAGCAAACGGCCCAGCGGACGCTCAGCGGCCATTCGGCGCCCCGCTGGCCTCGTCGAGCGCCATGGTTGGCACACCGTAGTCGTCGAGAATCGCCGCGATCTCGGCCTGGCTCTCATCGAGGAACTGCTCGACCCGGGCCTTCCACTCGGGCTCGCCGCGGCGAACACCCATGGAAATGGCATAGTCGAAGCGCACCCCCTCTTCCGATACCAGCGGCACCACCCGCAATTCGGTGGTGGTCACCCGCTTTGCGAAGTAGGCACCCACAGGGCCCCAGACAACCGCCACGTCAATCTTGCCGTCGGCGAGATCCCGTTCGACGATCTGCCCGGGATACTCGTCGGGGTTGGGGTTCATGCTCTTGTACGGCACGCCGGACTCAACCAGCCCGTGGTGGGCAACCCAGGCCGAGCCGGGCGAGCGGTCGAAGATGCCGATCTTCAGGCCGTCAAGCTTGGCCTGGGGCAGCTTGAGGAAGTCGTCTTCGGTCTGGACCGCCCCAAGGTCGCTGCGTTCGGGCGAGAAGACCATGACATAGGTCGAGCGATAGTAGGGCCTGGTCGAATCGACCTGCCCCCAGCCGGCCGGTACGCCCAGCACGATGTCGCACGGGTAATCCTGACCGGGCACCTTGTGGCGCAGCGTGTTTCGGATGAAGCCGAGTCGCTGCGGGAAGGTGAAGTACTCGACCTCGACGCCCAGCTTGCGACCGAACAGTTCGGCAATCCGGTCCTCGAAGCCTTCGCCCTTGAGGTTGGCGAAGGGCATGTTGTTGGGGTCCTTGCAGACCCGCAGATTCTTGTGGGGCATGGCCCCTTCGGCACTGGCGGGGCCGGCGAGGCCCAGCGCGAGAATGAGGCCCGGCAGCAGGCGGGACAGATGCGGCAATGGCATGTCGGCCCCCTCTTACTTGATCTTTCTGACCTTGGCCTTGGTGATCGCCCCGTCGGAGCGGCCCTTGAGGTAGGCGTAGAGGTCATCGAGGTTGTCCATGACCTTCTGGTTGGTGTTCCACGCAGGCATGCCCTTGGCCATCCGGCCGTCCGTCAGGACCTTGTCGAACTCTTCCCGGGTCAGCACCTTGAGGCTTTCGATCAGCGAGGGGCCGACCATGCCTTCCTGGTTCGGACCGTGGCAGCGGTCGCATGCCGCTGCGCGCCACGTCTTGAACCCGTTGTAGGTGTTCTCATCCACATTGACACCGTCCTGGACGGTGTACAGGGGTTTGTCATCACCGCTCACGGCCGCAGTCGGCAAGGCGACGCCCGCGACGAACGTGGAAAGCGAGAGGATGAGGGCACGCTTCATGAAATTGTCTCCGATCGTTTTTTGTAGCTGATCCGCGGTCTGTGCCGCGCACTTGCGCTGACCTCGTCGAGGCGGGCAAGTTCATTCGGTCGGGAAAAATCCCCCGGCCGTAAGCCGGGGGATTTCCGAAGGTGATACGGTCGTCGTGCCGCTTACGGCAGGGCGAAGACCGTCAGGGAACCACCAAGGTTGGTGTACTTCTGCAGGTCGCGGTAGCCACCGACCGCACCCAGGCCGTCGCTGTCATTCTCGAGGCCCGCGGCCATGCCGATGCCGGCCCAGCCACCGATACCCGAGTACACACCGACGTACTGCTTGCCCTTGTGCAGGTAGGTGAAGACGTTGCCGATGATGCCGGACGGGGTCTTGAACTTCCACAGCTCCTTGCCGTCCTTCAGGTTCACCGCCTTCAGGTAGCCTTCCAGGGTGCCATAGAAGATCACATCACCGGCCGTGGTGAGCGCGCCGCTCCAGACCGAGAACTGCTCCGGCTTGGACCAGACGATCTTGCCCGCGCCGGCGTCCCAGGCGATGAAGTTGCCCATGCCACCATGGCTGTTCGGCGCCGGGTACATGGCCAGCGTGGCGCCGACGTACGGCTGACCGGCGGTGTACTCCACCTCGAACGGCTCGTAGTCCATGCACACGTGGTTGGTCGGCACGTAGAACAGGCCGGTCTTCGGATGGAAGGCGGCAGGCTGCTGGTCCTTGGTACCGAGTGCGGCCGGGCAGATGCCCTTGGAGTTCACGTCCTCGCCGTTGTGCTCGGTACTGTACTGGGCCACGACCTGCGGACGACCGGTCTTCATGTCCACGTGGGTCGCCCAGTTCACCACCGGGTCATACTTCTCGGCCACCAGCAGTTCACCCGAGATCCGGTCCAGCGTGTAGCCAAAGCCGTTGCGGTCGAAGTGAACCAGGGCCTTGCGCTTCTTGCCCTTGACGTCGATGTCCGCGAGGATCATCTCGTTGATGCCGTCGAAGTCCCACTCGTCGTGCGGCGTCATCTGATAGACCCACTTGACCATGCCGGTGTCGAGGTCGCGGGCCCAGATGCTCATCGACCACTTGTTGTCACCCGGACGCTGGGTCGGGTTCCAGGTCGAGGGGTTGCCGGTCCCGTAGTAGAGCAGGTTCTCTGCGCGATCGTAGGAATACCAGCCCCAGGTCGTGCCGCCACCGATCTTCCACTGATCGCCCTTCCAGGTCTTCAGCGAGGAGTCCTTGCCGACCGGCTGCATCTTGCCATCGGCCCAGGTCATGGACTTGGCCGGGTCCATCAGCATCTCGGCGTCGGGGCCGACGGAGTAGCCGCGCCACGCCATCTTGCCGTCCTTGATGTTGTAGGCGGAGATGTAGCCGCGCACGCCCCACTCGCCACCGGAGATACCGGTGATGACCTTGTCGCCGAAGATGTGCGGTGCGTTGGTGTTGACGGCGCCCAGCTTCGGATCGCCGTTGGTGGCCTGCCAGACCACCTTGCCGGTCTTGGCGTCAAGCGCCTCGAGGACCGAGTCGGCACGCTGCAGGAAGACCTTGCCGTCGCCGTAGGCCAGGCCCCGGTTGACGGTGTCGCAGCACATCTGCGCGATCACGGCCGAGTCCTGCTTCGGCGTGTGCTTCCAGACGATCTGCTGGGTGTTGAGATCGACGGCGTAAACGTTGTTCGGGAAGGGCGAGTGGATGTACATCATGTCGCCGATGACCAGCGGGGAGCCCTCGTGACCGCGCAGCACACCGGTCGAGAAGGTCCATGCCACCTGGAGATTACCGACGTTGCCGGCGTTGATCTGGTCCAGCGAGCTGTAGCGCTGGTTGTACTCGTCGCCCGCCTGCGATGCCCAGTTGCCCGGGTTCTTCATGGCCCGATCCAGGTCCGCATCCGCCACAGCGAAACCTGCTGCGGTCATGCAGGCCAGTGCGGCCGCCACCTTGTGCTTAAGCCCTGCGATCATTCATGTCTCCTTTTCTTTTAACCCCCCAGGATGCCGACGCCTGTCGAAAGCCCGGTACCTGATTTTTGCTCGCCCTCGCCGGCCAGGCCGGGTCGGGGCTTGCCACCTCGGACCGGCGTGGATCACGCCTGCCCGGCCGAGAGGTCTGCAAGTCATGTGCCACCGGCCCGGCACGGGTTCCCGCCGACGGCGCGGGCGCCGCGCTTGCCCGCACCGGCCTTGGGGGAATCGGGAGGTTTTCCCGGCGCGGATGGAGAAATCTCACGCACCGGGTCATCCCGCTTGACGCCAGCGCGTGTCACGACGACCGTGAAATCGGTTACACACTGCGACGTGACACTTTGCTCCTCGGCCACCACACGGAACCGGTCCCGGGTGCAGCGGCCGACACCCCGGCGCAGACCGATGTGCTACGCACGGGGGACCCGACCGGGGAAACCACGGCCCATCGCCCCGGCTGGCATGGATCGTGAGTCCCTGGCAGCTACAACGAGAACACGCTAGAAAAGCGACACCCCATGCCCAACAGCCACAATGCGCCGGTCGTGGAGCGCCGAGGCCACCAGCCAGGCCCAGGCCCCCGTTGCCGCCGCCCGCGTCAGATCGGCCTTATCCCGGATACCGCCCGCGCCGACCACGCGAACATCGGGGCGGCGCCGGCGGATGCGCGCCAGCGTTGCCAGGTCGGGGCCACCCCCGCTGCCAACGCGATCGAGCGTCATCACGATGACGTGGCCCGGCCAGGCGTCCGGCCGCTGCCAGCAGCCCCCTGCGTCAAGCGGCTCGCCGCCTCGGGTGTCCAGCGACAGAATCCCCGAAGCCGGCGCATCGAAGGCTTCCGTGAGGGCCGCTCCGGAACTCAGGGCCTCACTGGCGTATACCGGCTGCACCCGGCTGGCCGCGCCCCCCAGCATCGCCTGCAGCGCCAGCCAGTCGGCGCGGTCGCGGAACGCCGCGTCGAGCCAAAGGCGGGTATCCGGCAGCGCCTCGAGGAGGGTTGTGATCACGACCGCCTGACGTTCGCCGCCGGTCAGTGCGTCAAGGTCTGCCAGGTAGAGCACGTCGGCGCCGCTGCAGTCGAGCAGGGCCCGCGCCACCGTCACCGGCTCGTGCCCGCCGCACAGGCCCGACACGATGGGGCGGTAGCGCTCCCGATCGCCCTGGACCGCCCGCACCACGCAACCCGCCTTCAGATCCATCACCGGAATCAGCTTCATGCCCTTGCCTCATCGCATCCTGGTGCTTGAATTTATCAGCGCCGGTGGCATGGCGGCGGATCCGATGCCGGCGTCGGCGCACAGGGCGCTCCTTGACCAGGGCCGGGCGATGCGGGATGCGCTCGCCGCAGACCTGCGGGCCATCGACGGCGTCACGATCACCTGCGCCACCAGCCCCGCAGGCGAATCGCCGCCGCTCGGAACGCTCGCGTTGGCCCTTGCGGCAGGAGAGGCGCCGGCCGCCTTCCTGCGACGGGTCGCCGCCGACCACGACGCGGTGTGGGTGGTCGCGCCGGAGGCGGACGGTATCCTCGCAACGCTCTGCGAGGCGGCGGGCGCGACGCCCTGGGTCGGCTGTAGGCTCGAAGCGATCCGGCTCACCGCGAGCAAGACGGCTACCCGCTGCCACCTGCGGCGCCACGGCATCGCGGTGCCGCAGGAAGCCGCGGAGGATGACGTCGCGGGTCGGTGGACGGTCAAGCCCGACGACGGCGCCGGGGCGATCGCCACGGAGCGCTTCGACAGTCTCGCCACCGCGCAGGCCGCTGCCGAGAAACGGCGGGCGACGGGCGAAGCGGTGACCCTCGAACGCTGGGTCGATGGCACCCCGCTCAGCCTCTCCCTGCTCGCCACGCCCAGCTCGGTCGAGATCCTGGCGGTTAACCGGCAGGACGTTTCGGTTCGGGCCGATGGCACGGTGTGTTACCACGGGGTGCATTACCTGCGCGCACCGAGCGCCGGTGCGGACGACGTCCTGACGCGCCTCGCGGCGCAGATCCACGCCGCCGTTCCCGGGCTTGCCGGCTACATCGGCGTCGATCTGGTGGTCGACGGGGCGGGCCTCGCGACGGTCATCGAGATCAACCCGCGGCTGACCTGCGCCTATATCGGGCTGTCGGATCGCCTGGGCCGCCCGCTGGCAGCGGAGATCCTGGCCCAGGTCACCACACCCACCCGGGAGGCGCGCACCCTTGCCCCCGCCTGAGCCGATCATCGTGGGCTGGGACGTGGGCGGCGCTCATGTCAAGGCCAGCGTGCTGCAAGGCGGCCGCATCGCCGATGTCGCCCAGTGGGCGGCGCCCCTGTGGCAGGGCCTCGACCGGCTGGACGCCGCCATCGATGCCGCGGCACGGCGCTGGCCGGACCTCACGCCAAGCCACCACGTGGTGACGATGACCGCCGAGATGACCGACCTCTTCGAGGACCGTCAGCGGGGTGTCGAGGCCCTCGTCGGCCACCTGGCCCACGCCCTGTCGCCGAGCCCGCTGTTCTTCGCCGGCGACGCCGGCTGGCTCGACGCCACCGCCGCGGCACGGGCCTGGCAGCAGGTGGCCTCGGCCAACTGGCTGGCGACCGCCCACTGCGTCGCGGGGCGCGTCGGTGACGGCTTGCTGGTGGATATTGGCAGCACCACGACCGACATCATCCCCCTCGCCAGCGGGCTCCCGGTGCCGTCCGGACGCAGCGACGCGGAGCGCCTTGCCACCGGCGAACTGGTCTATGTCGGCGTGTCGCGCACGCCGCTATGTGCGCTGGGAGAACGCGTCGTCTGGCGCGGCCAGGCGCGCAACGTGATGAACGAGTTCTTTGCCACCACCGCCGACGTGTTCCGCCTGCTCGGGCAACTCGACCCCGATCACGACCAGCATCCACCCGCTGACGGCAGCGACAAGAGTCAGGCTGCGACCTGTCGGCGGCTGGCCCGGATGGTGGGCCACGACGGCCGCGACGCCGACCTGCTGGCGTGGCGCGAGCTGGCCACGGCCTGGGCGTCACGCATGATCGAGTGCATCGCCGCCAACGCAGGCCGCGTCCTCGCTGCGGCAGCGCTGCCGATCGACGCGCCGATCATCGGCGCCGGTTGCGGTTCGTTTCTTGCTCGCGAGTTGGCACATCGGCTGGGTCGCCCGTTCATTCCCTTCCATCGACAGGTGCTCGCCCCGCCCGGGCTCGAAGCCTGGGTGAGCACCTGCGCGCCGAGCGCGGCGATCGCCAGCCTGTACCTGGCAGGAGAACGACCATGTGGGTAGTCAAGCTGGGCGGCAGCCTCTGCGAGGACCCGATGCTCGTGGATTGGCTGGAGGTCCTGGCCGACCTGGGCGGCGGCCGGGTCGTGATCGTCCCGGGCGGCGGCAACTTCGCCGAGGCCTCGCGGCGCGCCCAGGCCCACTGGCACTTCGACGATCTCGCGGCCCACAACATGGCCGTCCTCGGCATGGGCCAGTTCGCCTTCATGCTGCAGGGCCTGCACCCGGATCTCGAGCTGTGCGCCAACGACGAGGACATGATCGCGACGATGCACCGGGGCCGGGTGCCGGTGTGGATGCCGCTCAATCTGTTGCGCCAGAACCGTGACGAACTGACCAACTGGGGGGTCACTTCGGACAGCCTGGCCCTGTGGCTCGCCGAGCGCCTGAACGCCGAGCGGGTGATCCTGGTGAAGTCCTGCCAGATTCCGCCGTTCGAGCACTGGCAGCAACTGGCCGACGCGGACATCGTTGATCGCGCCTTCCCGGAGCTGGCCGAGAAGTCCGGCAATCTGGTCAGCCTGCTGGAGCGCACCGAGCTCGGCGCGATGCGCGCCCTGCTCCTCGACGCAAGGGTCCCCTGCGCCCTGCCCTGAGCGCTGCCGACCCTTCAGGCCATCGTCGCCGGGCGCAGTTCGGCCAATAGCGCGTCCAGGCGGTGACGGCTGAGTTGCCCTTCGCGCGGGCCCTCGCAAACCGCACTGCGAAAGCCGGCAAAATCCGGCGCCAGCGCCCCAAGACGGGGCAGATCTGCCTGCCGGAGTGCGCCCGCCAGTCCCGCAGGCCGTCCCGCGCGTGCGGCAGTGGCAAGGAAATGCCGGATCGGTGGCTCGGGCAGCAGCGCAAGCAGGCTGCCGGTCGTCTTGGCCTGCGTGTCGAGCATCAGCGCGGCAAATGGCAGGCGGGCGAGCCGCTCGACGAAGCCGGGGTCCAGTCCATCGTCGGCGATCAGCACCGGCACCAGGGCCACGCCGAGCCCGGCGAGGCGGACCGCAAGGGCCTCGGCCGCCGTACCGCCTCGGCCGGGCAGGCCGACCTTGACCAGATCGACCCCGCAATCCGCCACCTCGCGCACCCTGGCCTCGATGGCCGCGGCGGACGACACCGGCAGGTCGCCGATCGTGGCGCTGATCCGGATCGACGGATCCCGCGCGGCGAGGGAGCGGACAGTCGCCCGGATCGTCGCGGCCGGCAGCCCGCCGAGCGCGCCGGCCGAAGGCTCCTTGAGGTCGATGAAATCGACGCCGGCCGCCGCCGCGATACCGGCCTCGGCCGGATCCCGGACGCTGACCAGGACGCGCATCAGGCGCTCTGCCCCCGGCTGCGGCCGCTGCGGTGATCCGCGACGGCCTGCCTCAGCCAGCCCCACGCTTCGCGCTCGGCGTCGCCGGCGGTCTTGTCGATCGCGATCTGCAGGTAGGCCATCTCCTGGTCCACCTTGTCGTCGGCCAGCATCGACAGCCGGCTCACCAGCACTGCCCCCTCGATCACCGCGGCCTGCGCGCGGTTGAAGCCGGCAAACGGACCGTGGATCACCGGCGCGCCGGGCCGCAGGTGCAGCACCGGGCGGAGCGCATCGTCGCGCCACTCGGCCAGCTCGAGCGGAACGTGGGTCAGGCAGCCCGAAAGCCGCACGTCGCTGCCCTCGCCGACGGGCTCGGTCGGCCAGTCGCGCCGGCCCGTGACGCAGCCGGCGAAGATGCGCACGTCGTCCGTGAGATTGAGGACGGCGCGGCGGCTCGCGAGGATGTTGTCGAGGGTCGCGGACGGGCGAAAGGGCATCAGCACGACGAGGCCGTCCGCCTCCTGCATGCCCATCGGGGCAAGGTGAACCGTCCCCGCTGGCGACACGGTGGTGACGAGGGTCTCAAGAATCCTGGGCATTCGGCGGTGTGTCCTCACTTTTGGCCGGCGTGCGGCGACGGCGCAGGGTGGTGCCCGGCGCCCGGTGTTTGAGCAGATCCTCCTCGACCCGGTCGGCCGCGCAGCCCCAGTCGAGGGGCCGATCCTGGACGTAGCGCTTGCCGAGCTGGAAGGCGATCTCGGCGCGGGCGAGTTCGACCCCCATGTAGAAGGCGTGTCCGCCGTCGGCTTCGAGCCCCAGTTCCGGATACAGCTCGAAGGGGTCGGTGTGGGTGAAGAGGCCGTCGCGGTTGTAAACATGGATGCCGTCGCCGCTGACCTGGACCCGGAAGTTGGGGTCCTTGACCGCGGCGGCGGCCTGGGCGATCTCGTCCGGGCCATCGGGGAAGGGGCGCCGGCCGTGCACTGTCATCAGCGCGTCGGAGAAGCCCTTGGGCAGGGACTGGGTCTCGCGTGCGGCGAACATCACCCGGCGGGCTACGTCCGCCTCCCGCACCGCGCGCCGCGCGTGCGGGCTGACCTGGGTCGTCAGCACCGCGGCCACGCCCAGCTCGGCGGCGATGCCGAACAGCACCGCGTTGATGCCGCTGGTGTCGGCCTCGGTCAGCTCGGTGACGTTGCCGACCCCCATCATGATGTCGATCTCCGGGAAGCGCTCGCGCAGGCGCTGGTAGCGGCACAGGGAGCCGAGCAGGCCGAAGGGGATCGGGTCGAGGATGCTGTCTGCGAGAAAGGGGCGGCCATCGGCCAGGAAGCGCTCGACCGCCTGATGCAGCGAGGCCTCGTCGGCCGGCTCGCGCGGGATCAGCACCGGCGTGGCGGCCACCTCGTCGGCGATCCACAGGGTGTCCGGTGTCAGGCTCAGGAGATAGTCGGCCCCGGCACGCCCGCCCCGCAGCAGCTCGTCCGGCTCGAGGGAGTCCACGCTGACCCGGTGTCCCTCGGCCTTGAGGGCCGCCACCGCGGCTTCGAGGTGCTCGAACGGGGTCGCCGGCAGGCAGCCCAGGTCGATCACGTCGGCCCCCTGGCTGCGCAGATAGCCACCGCGCTCGACGATCTGCGCGACGCTCAGGGTCGAGGCGTCGACGATCTCGGCAAAGATCCGGGTCTCGTAGCGGGAGAGGTCAACGCCGCGGGCGGCCCGGTTGAAGTGGCGCGGGATGTCCTTCAGCTCATCCGGCCCCCGCTCGACCGGCAGGCCATAGTGGGCCGACAGGGCGTCGAGGTCGCCCCGGCAGCGGCCGGGCACCATGACCCGGTCGGCGGCGATCGGCGCCTCGACGCGGCGGCGGATCATGTCGGCCGTCATCAGGCCGGCGACCTGCAAGCCGATCTCGCGCACTTCCCAGGTAAACAGGGGCGGATCGATTGCCGCCAGCACCTTCTCCAGATTGCGCTGCGCCAGCCGTCCGGTCAGGAAGACAATGTGTTCCATTTCAACGAAAGCTCGGCCAGGCGGGCATCCAGCGTCTGCTCGAGCTGCGCCGGCGTCTCGACGACGATGCAGTGGTCGATCCGGCGCAGGCGCTCCACGTTCTCCAGTTCAATGTTGCGTGGGCGCAGCTCGACCCACTCCTTCGGGGCCTTGGTGATGACCACCGGTGCCGTGTCGCACGCAAATACGATGCCGGGGATCGCCAGCTTGCCAGCCTGGGCGAAGACATTGGTCGGCAGCGTGTCGGAGATCCCGAAGGCGCATTTGGCCACCGTGTTGCTGGTGGCCGGCGCAACCACGACGGTGTGATAGACGTCGTCGTAGAGCGAGCCGACCGGCACCGAGCTGGCCGTCTTGTCGCGAAAGATGCGGCACCGCTCCTTGAGGACCTCGAGGCGGTAGTCGTAGATGGGCAGCACTTCTTCCGCTGCGGCCGACAGAAACAGGTCCACGTTCGGCAGGCGGAAGGCCAGTTCGAGCGACTCTTCGAGGAAATGTCCCGAGCCGGTGACGGCCCACGCAAAGCGGCTGCGCCGCGCCGGATCGCCAGCGGTCCCGCCGGTGGGGCGGGCGGCCTCGGGCCAGGCCTCAGTTGTTGTGGGAGAGGGGGATGTGGAGCTTGTGGAGCTTCCGGTAGAGGGTGTTGCGGCTGACGTCGAGGGTCTTTGCGACATTGCTTACGTTCCAGCGGTGTTCTTCCAGCAGCCGCAGCAGCACCTTCCGCTCATTGGCCTGAATCGGGTTGAGTTGGATGTCTTCCTCGGCCGGCACCTCGCCCGGTTCGCCGAGCAATTCAGCGGGTTCGGGACGGGATTTCAGGCCGACACGCAGCGAGGGCGGCAGGTGCTCCAGGGCCAGCAGGTCGCCGTCGCACAGCACCGACGCGGTGCGCAGGACGTGACGCAGCTGGCGCAGGTTGCCCGGCCAGGGATGGCTCATCAGCAGCGCGTCGGCCTCGGGCGCCAGGCGCATCGGCCGACCGGCCTCCTCCTCGAGCACGGTCTGGATGAGCGAGCGCTTGTCGCTGCGATCGCGCAGCGGCGGGAGTTCCACCTCGAGCCCGGACAGGCGGAAGTAGAGGTCCTCGCGGAACAGTCCCTCGGCGACCCGCTCCGGCAGGTTGCGGTGGCTGGCGCTGATCAGCTGGAAATCGACCGGAATGCATTCCTCCGAGCCCAGCGGCGTGATCTGGCGCTCATCGAGCACCCGCAGGAGGCGCGCCTGGAGCGACAGGGGCATGTCGCCGATCTCGTCGAGAAACAGGGTGCCGCGGTCGGCCTGGGCGATCTTGCCCCGCCGGCCGGTACGCTGGGCGCCGGTGAAGGCGCCGGCCCGGTAGCCGAAAAGCTCACTCTCGATCAGCCCTTCGGGCAGCGAGGCGCAGTTCACCGCGACGAAGGCGCCGCCATTGCAGGGGCTGCCGTCGTGCAGGGCCCGCGCAAAAATCTCCTTGCCGGCGCCGGTTTCGCCGTGCAACAGCACCGGGATGCGCCGCGCGATCACCTTGGCCGCAAGGCCAAGCTGGGACGACAGGCGCGGGTCGCCGAACTGGCCATTGGGCCGCTCGACCACGCTGCGCACGCCACGCACCACGGCCAGTTTGCCATTCGCCCGGTCGCTGCCCGGCGTGGCCTGGGAGGCAGGTTCCTGGGCCACCATGAAGAAGCGGTTGGCCGAGCGGGTGCGGAAGGCCGGCACCGGGTGGAAGGAGCTCTTGGCGCTGCGCCGGACGATCTCGTCGAGGGTCGTCTGGAACACGGCATCGAACGCCATGCCGCGGATATCCTCGAGGGCCCGGAACCCCAGCTGGAACAGAGAACTGCGGTTGGCGGCCAGAACCCTCCCCTCGCCATCGACCGCCAGCATGCCTTCATGCAAGGTGTAGACGAACTCGGGCCGGCTGTGGAAATGCACGGAATAGGCGTCCTGGTGGCGACGGTCGA
Organism: Rhodocyclaceae bacterium; assembly: GCA_020445665.1. Lineage (GTDB taxonomy): Bacteria > Pseudomonadota > Gammaproteobacteria > Burkholderiales > Rhodocyclaceae > Cognatazoarcus. The sequence goes on along the minus strand of JAGRGD010000225.1, from coordinate 27,190 downwards.
TGAGCCGGTTCTCGATGGTCTGCGCCGTCATGCCGAGCAACACCAGGGAATGCTGCTGCATCAGCTGGGAGCGGCTGGTGACATCGAGGGCGGCGATCAGCTTGCCGTCCGGATCGAAGATCGGCACCGCCGAGCAGGTGAGATTGGTGAATTCCGCGAAGAAGTGCTCGTGCTGTCGCACGGCAACCGGCTCGCCGGCCACGAGGCAGGTGCCCATGCCGTTGGTGCCCACCTCCGACTCACTCCACACCGCACCAAGCCGGAAGCCCATCTGCCCTACCTCGCGGCTGAAGCCCGGCGCGGCGACCATGTGGAGGATGACGCCGTCGGTGTCCACCAGCACCACCGCCAGCTCCGGATCTCCGAGCTGCTGGTAGAGGGTGGTCATCTCGAGCTTGGCGCAGTCGATGATGTCGGCGGAGCGCCTGCAGCGCTCCGCCAGGCGGTCCTCGTCGAGCACCTGAGGGCGCGACGGCCGGCTCGGGTCGAGCTGGTAGTCTTTCAGGCAGCGAATCCAGGAACTGGCCACCAGCTCGCTGGTCTCGCCCCGCGAACCCCGATCCACGACCTCGTAGATCCGGTGGGCATGGCCGCTGGCCTCGCATGCTGTACGTGCGCTCACTTCGTCTCCCCCAGGTTGCCAACCCGGACACCGCGATGGAGCGCCCCACGAACGTCCAGGATCCGCTCGCGAAAATCTCTCTCCACCGCTACTGGTTTCCAGGTCAAGTGCCTAGTTATATTCTGATCTGCCGAGCGATTATAGCCCCCGAAGCGGCAGTGAACACCAGCCCTCCGCGTCGAAACCCTTGCCGCATCGCACCATCGAAAAGCCTTTGCCGACGGGGATTTACAGGTTTTCCCGCTGGCCTGCTTTTCGCTTAAGCTAGGCGCCGAGATTGCCCCGCCGCCGCCGTAGTCGGCGCGGAATGCTCACCACTCCGGCGTCCGCACTGATGCACATCGGTTGCCGGCCCGATGACCGATGGAGTCGACCGTGTCCCCTTTCGCCATGCCCAAGCCGCCATCCCATTCCCCCGCCGCCGCCCCGGGGGACGAACCCCTCGACATCGTCTTCATCGACGGCTTCCGCGGCGAGACCATCATCGGCATCCACCAGGACGAGTTGCACGCGACCCAACCCGTTCGCATCGACCTGGCTATCGGCATCCCGCGCCCACTGGCCTGCGACACCGACCGCATCGGCGACACCATCGACTACGGCGAGGTGCGGCTGGCCCTGCGCGAGATGCTCGGCAGCCACCGGTTCCAGTTGCTCGAGGCCTTCGCCGAGGCCGTCGCGGCGCTGCTGGTCCATGACTTCGGCGCGCACTGGGTCCGCGTCGGTGTCACCAAGCCGGCCAAGTTCGACGACGTGGAGGGGGTCGGCGTGATCATCGAGCGTCGCCGCGCCGGCGGCAGCGAAGGCAGCCCGCGGACCGGGTCGAGTTCGGCCGAGGTGCTGAGCCTGATCGGCACCGGCATGGTGCCCGGCTCGAAGCGCTGAGGCGGCGGGAGCAGCGCAAAAAAAAGCCGGCGAAAGCCGGCTTTCCTGTTTCCGATCGGGAGAGGGCGCGGGGCCCTGCCCCGGATCAGTTGGCCGCGAACGGGTGCGCCGAGCTGCCCTTCTTGGCAACCACTTCGGCGGCCGTGGGGCTGCCGGCGACGGCGCGCTGGATCGCCTCGCGGGTCGCCTTGTAGTTGTACTCCTGGATCTTGGCGTCGTCCTCTGCCAGCCAGTGGATGAAAACACCGACGCTGACGAAGATGTTGTCGGCCTCGTCGGCCGGGATCGTGCCGTCCTCGACACTGTCGGCCACCGCCATGGCGACCGCGCGCTGGGCCGGGCCGAACATCTGCACGGCCTGCTTGGCGCCCTTGATCGTGACCTTGTTGAACATCACGGTGGCGGGCTTGCACAGCAGGTTCGGGGCGACGACCGCAAGCAGGGACGTGAAGCCGTCCTTGTTGTTGGTCAGCGCGTTGGCGAAGGCGGTTTCGGCAGCGCTGCCCCGCGGGCCCAGGATCAGGTCGATGTGAGCGACTTCGTTGCCGTCACCGACCAGGGATTCGCCAACCAACATGCGATCGATCTTTGCCATTCTTCTGTCTCCGTTTTTGAGATTAGCCGGATTTTGCCCCCAACGGGTCCGGACGCGTGGAAGCCGGATGACTTCCGGTGCGGGGGCTGGATATACAGAAACCGTGCCAGCTCTGGTCAACCCCCAGGGCGACGCATCGCGGCCACATCAGCGCCGCGGCGAAGAGGGTCGCCACTGTCATGTCGGCACTCGTTCCGGGATTTATTCCCCGCTGCTTCAGGGAGTTGTCCCAGTCGCCGTAGTCGCGGCCCCGCCCGACAGCCGGATCATCGCGAAAGCGTGCCAGCCAGCCTGCCGCCTCCGCGGTGACAGTCTGCGCAACCCCGCCACCGAGTTTTCGCACAATGTGTGAATCGGGCCATCGGGCCAGAAAGGCCGTGTGCAGGCGCTGTACGGCATCACCGAGGGTTGCCTCGCAGGCGCCGGCAGCGAGGAACTCACCGATGCCGAAGCCGAGGATGTCGGCAAAGCCGTCGCGATACTGCCGGGCAACGCTGTCGCGCCCGGCCGCGAGGGTCATGGCCGCTCGCAGATCGACGCTCGGGGCGTCGGCGACGTCCTCGGCGGGAGCCTGCCCGAGGCCGCCGGGCGAGGCCACCGCAATCGCCCGGTAGGCCGCCTCGGCATCGGCGAGATCAAGCGCCGCCAGGCCCGGCGCCAGGGTAGCCAGGAGCCGGTCCGGCGAATCGGCCCCACTGGCCTGCCAGGCGCGGGCGAGGGGGACGCACAGCAGGACGATGCCCAGGTTGGTGTTGCAGCCGGCGGCGTCCCGCGTGGCGCGCACGGCTGCCTCAATGCTCTCTCCCACTGCGTTCCTGCCCGCAATCGCCGGCGCAGCAGCACGCGCACTGTCGAGAAATGCGCTGGCCGCCATGCCGTGACCGGCGGACTGAGCGCTCACGTTACCGGCCTTGCGGACCGCCACGTCGAGGCCGCAGGCCCACAGCCACGCGTCCAGGAGGCGCTCGCGCCGCTCGCTCACGGCAGGGCCGACCCCGCGATCGGCGTCCCGCCCTGGCGTGGCAGACCAAGTCGCCGCGTGAGGAGGTCATCGACGATGGCGGCCGCGATATCCACCGGGGTGACCCGCTGCAGGCCGCGCCACGCGGCAACACCATTGACCTCCATGACCACCGCCCCACCCGGTGCGGCGGCGTCCGGCAGCAGGTCGACACCGGCATAGTCCATGCCCAGCGCATCCGATGCCGCCTCGGCCAGCGCGGCAAGGCCGGGCGTCAGCGGGGCCGCGACGCTGCGCGCGCCCCGCGCGATATTGCGAATCCAGTGGTCGCTCACCCGCTGCATCGCCGCCACGGCGCGCCCGCCGACCACCAGCACCCGCCAGTCGAATCCGCCCTGCTGCGGCTGGGGGACGAAACGCTGCAGGTAGGCGAGTTGGCCGTAAGCCTTCAGGTCCGGCAAGGGCACGACCTCGCCATCGACCAGGCCCACGCGAACGATGCCCTTGCCCTGGGAGCCGAACATTGGCTTCAGGACCAGGCTGCGCCCGGCCGAGGCCTCCCGCATCAGGATCCGCCGGGCCTCGACCTCGGATTCGACGGCCCAGGCCTGGGGGGTCGCCACGCCAGCGCGGGCCAGCAGGAAGCTGGTCATCGCCTTGTCGACGCTGCGCTCGATGGCCCGCGCGTCGTTGTAGACCGGAACGCCCATTTCGCGCAGGGCGTGCAGGATGCCCAGCCGCTTGGTGATCTGCTCGAGGGTGCCGCCGGCGATCCCTCGCACGATCACGGCCACCGGCAGGCGGCGCGAGAAGCCGGGAATGACCAGGCCATTTGGCGCCCCGCTGTCGAAGCGGCAGTCGGCCAGATCGGCGCAGCGACCCTCGAAGCCGCGCCTGGCCAGGGCTTCGCGCAGCTTGCGGGTATGCCAGCCGGTCTCGTCGGTCAGGATCGCGACGCGCGGCCTAGCCGACTCGCCGCTCATGCCGGCGCGCCCAGCCACAGGCTGCGCAGCAGGCCCATGTCGAGTCCGCCGGCCCGCCAGCTGCGACCGCTGGCGACGTTGCTGACCCAGACCTCGCTGGGCGCGAACAGGCCCGGGTCGATCTTGTAGAAGTCAAACTCCACCTCGCGGAAGGTATCGGCAAAGCTGCGGCCATAGTCCTTCGAACTGGACGACGGCAGCTCGCGGGCGAGCCGCTCGGCCTCGGCGTCGTCGCACCGCACCGTCAGGCGCACCTGGCCACCGTAGAGGATCGCGTCGTTGGTCCGCCCCATCGCCTCGACCCCGTCCGGGCTTGGCGCCGGCAGCGGCGCGCAGGCGCTGCCGTCAACGATCGCCGCCAGGGGAAAGCCCAGCTCGTGGGCCTTGTGCAGCGCCACCTCGAGGACCCGCGCCACGACCTGGGTGGTACCCGCCAGGCTGGAAGTGGGGGTCAACACGATGGTCAGCCCGGCCGGATCGAGGCCGCACTGGGTCAGGACCTTGTCGATCACCACGCGGGGGGGGCGCCGATCCACCTCGAGCACCAGAGCCCCGGAGTCGCAGTGATCCCGATAGCCCAGCTCCGCGAACAGATCCTCGCGCACGGACAAGGCACGTGCCGGCCCGGAACCGAGGGCGAAGAATTTCTTGCCGCCGGCCTCCTCCTTGCTCGCAGCCAGGCTCCAGCCCGCATACTGGCTGCCCAGGCAGGCCAGCACCGGACGGGCGCTGGTCACCTCGAGCCAGTCCGGCCAGCCCTCGCGGGCGCGGCTCGCGAGGTGCACCCGTCCAAGGCCGCCCATGCAGATCTCGCCGATCAGGAGCCCGGCCTCGACGCTGCCTGCGGCATCGATGCCGGCATCGACGATCGTGGCGCCCGAGGCATCGGTCTCGACCACCACGCCCAGGCTTGCGGCGTTGGCGACGAGGCGCGCCACGAGCGGTGCGGCCAGGTGATTGACGCTCAGATTGGCGCCGGGGATGGCCGGCTTGTCCTGTTCCATATCAATGCTCCACCCAAGTCAAGGTTTCTTCTCTGCGGCGGTCGAGTTCGTCCGCCACCGCTTTGCAGTCGCCGCCCGTCGCGCTGACACTGCACAGGGGATCGCCCCAGGCGAGCCGGGCGCCCTCTCGGGGCAAGTCGTGACACCAGCCGGCCTTCTCGATCGCCGCGCAGTCCGACGCGTCGAGTCGAAGCGGTCGGCGGGCGAACACGATCTCCTCGCCACGCATCGCAGGGCGCTCCGCCGGCACCGCCGGCGCCGCCAGCACACCATCTGCACAGGCGCGATGATGGGCCCGCATCAGGCCCGCCCCATGCACGGCGATGCTCGCCGTGGGGCGGGGATTGACTTCGAGCACACGCACCCGGCCGGCATCGCTCAGAAAGTCCACGCCGTTGAGCCCCTGCAGCGGAAACACCGAGGCCAGCGCCTGGACGATTCTTCCGATTTCGTCCGCGATAGGGCGTGCGACCGTCACCGGCCCCACGCAACCGCGGAAAACGAACGGCCGCCGCCCCAGGGGCTGGAACCGCTGCCTGGCCAGGCCCAGCAACTCGGCTTGTCCCCCGTGCGCGAGGAACAGGGCCGACATCGGCTCTCCCGCCGCCCGTTTCTGCAAATAGCCCCGCGATCCGAGGACCGCGCCACGCACGGCCGGGCGGATGTGCCACCCCCCGCAGCCGCCGAAATCCTTCTGCAGCCAGCCAGCCGCATCGACGCTGTCGAAGCGCACCGGCGGATGGTCGATTGCCAGGGCATCGAGCGCGGCGAAGAAGTGGCGGGGGTCCCGCACGCGGTCCACCACCGCCGCCGGATTGCCCCACAGGGGCAGACGCCGCGCCCCTTCGGCGAGCCACTCGACCTGCCCCTCGAAACCGCTGCCGGCGATCCAGCCATCCACTTCGCCAGCCTCCGCGAGGCTGGCCAGGAGCGGGATCAGTCGGCCCGGGTCGAGTGCGAGGGCGCCTGCCTGGCCGACCGGAAACCAGCGCCGGCTCGCGGCGACGGTGTCGGCGTCGCCGAAGCAGTCGGCGGCGATCACGTCGAAGCCATCTGCCCGGCAGGCCTGGGCCAGCTGTCGCACCGACAGGCCGGCCACCAGCACACAGGGACGCTCGCGCGTGGCCACCCGGCTGTCAGTCCTTCTCGGCCGCCACCTCACGGGCCATCGCGAACGCCTCGTGGAAGCCGATGTAGCGCGGCTTGTCGGCGCCGATCATGCTCGCCAGCAGCCGCTGCTCGGTCTGGTACTTGACGTTGCCGACCGCCAGCGCACCGATCCCCACCGCCTTGCCGCCCGGCAGCGCCTTGCCGTCGTCCATGACGCCCACCCCGGCAATGCCCTCCGGCGGCACGGCGTTCACATCCGCGGCCACCAGCAGCGCGCCAGCGGCCTCGCGATCGGCGGCGTCCATGACCTGCACACCCGCGGCGGCGGTGGCGAGGACCACGTCCGCGTCCGCGATCAGGGCGCGCCGGGCGGCGCCAGCGCCCGCATCGGCGCCGGACAGGCGACAGTCGAAACGCGCGCCGGTCTCGTCGGCGGCCCGCTCGGCGGTTGCCGCGTCCCGGTGGCTGCCGAGGATGACCGTGGCGCCCTCGCCGGCCGCCAGCACGCCGGCGATACGACCCACCGTGCCGGTACCCCCGAGGATCGCCACCCGCCGCCCGGACAGGCCCGTGTCGTGGCTCAGGCGAAGCTGGCGCTCGACGCAGGCGACCAGCGCCGCGGCGGTGGTGTAGGAGCCGCTGGGGTCGGCCATCACCGACACCTCGAAGGGCGGCACCATCGACTTTCGGGCAGTCTCGAGCATGTCTGCGGCCAGAAGCACATCGCGCCCGCCAATGAAGATGCCGGTCGCCTTCACCCCTTTCGGGCCACGCGAGAAGATCGCGTCCTGCGTCATGCCGCGGATCTCGTCTTCACCGACACCGCAATAGGGCACGACCACCTGGAAGCCGGCATCTACCGCCATGTTGATGTCGAAGGGGCTCATCTGCTTGCCCGGGGTGAACATGTGAAGAATGGTCTGTCGCTGCATGCTGCATCTCTCTCCTGATGATTCCGGTCAGCCCGCGAGCGGGCCCATGGCGTCCTTGCCGACGACGGTTCTCCCGCCGCTGTTGCGGCCGCTGACGATCTCGACCTTGAGCCGCCCGCCGATCACGCCCGCCTCGGTCGCCGCCCCGACCGCCGACCTCGCCGCCTGCTCGCTGGGGAAGATGGCGAAGCCGGTCGGTCCCCAGGAACTCTGGCCGATGCCGGCGCGATGGCGCTCACCAAGCCATTCGACGGCACGGCCCACCCGCTCACTGGTGAACATCGAGCCCCCCTGCGCATCCGCGAAGTAGTCGCCGATCTGGCGCTGGATGGCCGTCACGCCGTCCGCAAAGGGCTGGAAATCGGCCTCGAGGGCTGCCGGAAGCACCCGCATCAGCACCTGATGGCACATCGCAGCCGCACGCTCTTCGGCGAAAGGCGGCAGGCTGGCCATCGCCTGTCGCTCCTCGCTGCCGTGCAGGCCGTGCATCGCCTGGTCGAGCACAAGCACCACCCGCCAGGCCTCCGGGAACGTGGCCCGAGCCAGCAGCGGCGCGGGTTGCCGCCCGGCGCCGGGGCCGCCATCGAGCAACAGGCCGCCATGGTCGAAGCCGGCGATACCGATGCCGGAGCGCTCGCCGCGGCCGAGCATCTGCGCGATCTGCCGGCTGTCGAGCGCAATGCCGTGGGAGCGTGCGAAGGCACGCCCGAGGGCCAGCGCCAGTTGCGTGCCCGAACCCAGGCCACAGTGGGCCAGCGGCGCGCGGCGCAAGACCACCCGGACCGGATGGCCGGCGCCGGTCTCGCCCTGCAGGCGCGCCAGCTGCCAGCGCAATCGCGACGCGACCGCCTCGTCGGCCGGACCATCCAGGCTCACCTCGTTCATGCTCGACGGCAGCACGTCCACGACCGTGCCGAGGCCGTCGATGACCAGACCGAGGCTGGCAAAGTGACGCCCGAGCGAGGCGCTGGGGTCGAGGAAGCCGAGATGCAGGCGCGCCGGTGCCTCGACCCGGACAGGGGACGGCACGGGACTGATGTGGCGGAGGGTCTGGGTCATGGGGCAGGCAGGGACGACAGCGCGGCGGATTCTGGGTCAGGGCGCAAACAAAGCAAGCCCCATTCCAGCCGGGGCTTTGCACCGCCACAGCACGCTCGCCGCCCGCGGCACCGCAGATCGGAGCGCACCGCCCTGCGCGAACCGGGACACTGTGTCACCCTGCGGGGCCGGGCGCGACGGGGCGGCCGGGCCCGGCCCAGCGGGCCAGTTCCCCCTTGAGGGCATCGATGAAGGCGCGGGTCTTGGGCGGCACCAGCCGCCGGCTCGGCATGACCGCCCAGGCCGGGTTGGAGGGCATGCGCCAATCCGGCAACAGTCGCACCAGTTCCCCCTGCTCAAGGGCCTCTTCGACGTAGTGCAGGCTCACCGCGGCAATGCCGGCCCCTGCCCGCGCCAGTTGCACCAGTACGCCCATCGAGTTGGCCGCGATCGGTTCCGCCAGTGCGCCGCTCCAGTGCTCGGCCTCGCGTTGCAGGTGCCATGGCATCGAGCGGCCGTCGCGGGTCAGCACGGCGATGCAGCGGTGGGCGGGCAGCGACTCGGGGTGGCGGGGCATCCCTGCCACGGCCAGGTAGGCCGGCGCCGCCACAAGGCCGAACTCGAACTCGGCCAGGCGGCGGGCGACCAGGGTCGCGTCATCGGGCAGCACACCCATGCGAATCGCCAGGTCGAAATTCTCTGCCAGCAGATCCACCCGACGAGGGGAAAGGTCGAGCTGAAGCACGATCCGCGGGTGCCGACGGGTGAAGTCGGTGAGCATCTGCGGCAGCGTCAGCATCGCGAAATCCCCCGGCATCGACACCCGAAGCAGACCACTCGGTTCGCTGCGGCGATGTTCGGCCAGGGCCTGCACCGCCTCGACCTCCTCGGCGACGCGGCGGGCGTGGGCCTGCAGCGCAGAGCCAAAGTCGGTCAAGGCCAGACGGCGCGTGCTGCGTGTGAGCAGGCGTTCGCCAAGGCGCGCCTCGAGGGCTGCGATCCGGCGGGAGACCGACGACTTCGGCAGGCCGAGACGGTCGGCTGCGGCGGTGAAGCTACCGGCCTCCACCACCTCGGCAAACAGCAGCAGGTCGGCCGCAGACGCGGCTTGATTGTTCCCCATACGGAACAATCTTATCCAAATCCGCTATTTATCGCACAGGATGTTCGAAATAAAGTGGCATCACCCCAATCGAGAGGTGCCGACCATGAACATCCTGCAAATCAATTCTTCCGCCCGAAGTGAGGGCTCCGAGTCCACCCGCCTCGCCGGGCGCATCGTTGCACGCCTGCTCGAAAGCCATCCGGAGGCCCGGCTCGTCCGCCGCGACCTGGCCACCGATCCGCAGCCGGTCCTCGACGAAGCGGCGCTGCAGGCGCTCTTCTCGCCGGCCGAGACACGGACCGCCGAACAGGCCGCCCGCGTCGCGATCGACGACCGGGCCATCGCCCAGGTGCAGGCCGCGGACACGATTGTGCTTGGCGTGCCGATGTACAACCTGACCATCCCCGCCCAGCTCAAGCACTGGATTGACGCCATCGCACGGGCCGGCGTCACCTTCCGCTACACCGAGAACGGCCCGGTCGGCCTGCTGACCGGCAAGACGGTGTACGTGGCGCTGGCCCGCGGCGGTCGCTACCGTGATAGCGAGATGGACACCCAGGTGCCCTACCTGAAGACCGTGCTGGGCTTCCTGGGCATGACCGACGTCCGCTTCCTCTACGTGGAAGGCGTGGCGATGGGCGAGGAGAGCCTCGCCGCCGCCCGCGAGGCCGCCGAGCGAGAACTCGCATCGGTGGTGGCGCAGAGCTGAAACGCGGGCGCCGAACCGCATCGGATCACCCCCCCGGGTGAACCCCGCAGGCTGCCGGACCGCGGCGCCGGCGGACCATCCGGCGGGGGCAACAGGAGAGACACCATGACTCACCCCGACACCATCACCCGCTCCCGACGCGTCGAACGGCAGGTGGCCGGCATGGCCACTTCGGACGGCGCCGGCGTGCGCCTGACCCGGGTTCTGACCCAGCCCCTGCAGGGTCGGCTCGACCCCTTCCTGATGCTCGACGCCTTCCGCTCCGACGACCCGGATGACTATATCGCCGGCTTTCCGGCCCACCCCCACCGGGGCTTCGAAACCATCACCTACATGATCGCCGGCCGCATGCGCCACCGCGACAGCACCGGCGGCGAGGGCCTGCTCGACAACGGCGACGTCCAGTGGATGACCGCCGCCCGGGGCATCATTCACAGCGAAATGCCCGAGCAGGAGGATGGATTGATGGAGGGCTTCCAGCTGTGGCTGAACCTGCCCGCGCAGGACAAGATGCAGCCCGCCGCCTATCAGGACATCCCGTCGACGCAGATCCCCGAAGCGATGCTCGACGACGGGACCCGCGTGCGGGTCATCGCGGGCAGTAGCCAGGGGGTATCGGGAGCCGTGCAGCGCCCCGTGACCGAACCGCTGCTGCTCGACATCCATCTGCCGGCCGGGCGCCAGTTGGCACAGGCGCTACCGCCGGGGCACAACGCCTTCCTGTATGTCTATCGCGGCGAAGTGCTGGTGGGCGACGAGGCCGAGTCTGTCCCGACGACCCGGATGGCGGTTCTCGCCAACGATCCGGAGGCCGACGGGGTGGCGCTCACGGCGACGTCCGATGCGCGCCTGCTGCTGGTCGCCGGTCGCCCGCTGGGCGAACCGATCGCCCAGTACGGTCCCTTCGTCATGAACTCGCAGGCCGAACTCGAGCAGGCGCTGGCCGACTACCGCGACGGCACCCTGGCCGCCTGAGGCCGCGATTCAGCGATCGCTCCGAGCCGTCTTGGGCGGCTCGTCGGCGGCTGCCGGCGCGGCGGCGCCCTCTGCCTTGACGTCGCCCTCGGTCTTGCCGGTGCCGTCGCCGCCCGAGTCCGTCACCTCGGTGGTGGCGTCTTCGACCAGATCCGTCGCCGCGGCCCCGGTCGCACCGGTCTGCTCCGCTTCGGCGCTCTCTGCCATGGCTGCTGCGACCGGATCGACACGCCCCTCGGCGGCGGCGTCCGTCGTGGCGGCCACGTCCGCGGCGCTGTCGGCGGCGGGCGTTGCCGTCGCGTCCCCTTCGGCCGGGGTCGCTTCGGGGGCCTCTTCGGCTACCGTCGCGCCGCCCTCGAGCAGCACGGCATCGACCCGCTGCCGGAACAGGTCCCGCGCCGAGCCGCCGGAGAGCTTCTCGTAGCCCGACGAGAGATGGTCGAACAGTTCGCGGTAGTTGCCCGCCATGGATGTGAACAGCGCCGCCGTCCGGTCGAAGTGGGACTCGACCTCCCGCTTGTAGCCGGCAATTTCCTCCTTCTGGCGCTCTACCGTCTCCTCGAGTTCAGCGAGACGCAGGCGATCGCCCTGGCCCCGACGCCCCAGCAGGAACCCGACCGCAGCGGCCAGAATCACCGCAACGATGCCCACCATCCACCACAATTGCTCCGTCATGCTTGCTTACTCCCTGGACTCGCGACAACGCCACGCCGGCCGCGGGGCCGGCTGCGCCATCAAGACTGAACGCGGATGCCCCAAGGATACCGCCCTTCGCCCTGAAGGGCGCCCCCGGCCCGTGACCGGGCGGCATGTGCCGACCGCCGTCGCCATGAATCTTCAATATATGTTGCGATACATCAATTGCTTCGCACCTGCGCCCGTCATACTGGTGCGCCCAGCCATCGGTGCCGGCCCGCTCCGGACACGACGACCATGGATGATCGCAAGCACTTCGAACGCATCGCCCGCGAAATTTCCGGAGAGGGGCTTCAGCAGGGGCTCTGGCAACAGGCGCTGAAGGATGCCGGCGGCAACCACGACCAGGCCCGGGTCCTCTACATCCGCGCCCGTCACGACCAACTGGCAGCCGCGGACCGGGCGCCAGCGCCCACGCTGGCACTGGTCGATGCGCCGCCGCGGCAAAGCGCCGGGACGGCAGGTGGTGGTAGCCGTGCCGTGGGCGACGACGATGCCTCGCCCGCACTGCGGCGCCTGCGGAGCGAACTCGCCGCGGCGCTGGCCTCGGCAGGCAAGGGGTCGCTCTACGCCGCCCTGGGCCTTTCGCCGGAATGCAGCGACAACGACATCCGCCGCCGCATTGCAGACCTGGCGGAACAAGGTGCAGACCGGGAAGCGGACAAGCGCTACGCGATCGAATCGCTGGGCAAGCCGGATGCCCGCGAAGCCTACGACCGGCGCCTGATGGACCAGTTGCGGGGCACATCGCCTGCCCCCGAAGCGGCGGCGCCTGCCGCCGAGGTGTCGCTGCCGGCCTTCGACGACGATTCGGTGCGTTCGCGCCGATATGTCGCGATCGCCATCGGCATCGCGATCATTGCGGGTGCCTATGTCGCCGCCCAGTGGGGCGTCAAGGCCCAGATTGACGCCGCCGACGCGGCGGCGATCGAACAGTCCCGGTCCGCCCGGGACGCCTGGAAGGCGCAGCAACAGGCCAACGACGAGCGCCTCCAGGCGGCCTGGGCCAGACGCGATGCACGGGATGCCGAAGCCCGCCAGCAGCGCGAGAAGAAGCGTCAGGAGGAGCTGCAGGCGCAGGCGGAACACCGACGCAACATGGAAACGCTCCGGGCGCAGCGACAGGCCAGCGCACAGGCGCAGGCGCAGGAAAACGCGCGACGCAGCGCGGAAGCACGCCGCGAGAACGCGCGCTCGGCGGCCCAGGAGCGCGATGCGGCCCGGGCCGCCCGCGAAGAGCGCTACTGGGCGTGCATGAACCGCGCGCTGGAATCCTCTGACTCGGCCAGCGCCCGCGCCAACTGCAGCCGCCTGCGCTGAGGTGCGCGAGGGCGCTGGCCGCTACTGCAGCTGCTCACACAGGGTCGCTCCGCCGGAGAGGAGGCGCGACAGGGTGATCGAACCACTCACCGGAGGATTCGTGATCTGGTAGGCGAACACGCCCTCGGTACACGACGTGAAGCTGATCGAACCGGTCCCGATGGTGGTATTGGTCACCGCACCCGAGGGTGCCGCAAACTGCCCGCCAGCGGTCAGCAGCAGGTCAAACTCGGCCGACCCGCCCGAATAGGCGGCACCACCGCTCAACCATAGCTGGCTGCTGCTCCCGGCCCCGCTATCGTCCGGCAGGTCGAAGGTGAACCAGGCGACGAAGATGAAAGGCAGGGTCGGATCCACGTCGATCAGGAAGCCCTGCCCGGGGTTGTTGGGGTCATACCAGCTGCCCGAGATCCCTTGATTGATCTGGAACGTTGCCGCGGGGGTCGCCTCGGCTACCGTGATGCGGGCATTCATCCCGCTGTTGATGTCGCGTCCGGGCACGCTATGAACCGAGCAGTAGACCCGCACCTCCCCGGCGGAGGTGAAGGTTCGGCTGAACGTCCATGCCGTGCTCGATGCGGTGTTGCCGAAGCTGCCGTCGTCCGCCTTCACGTCGTGGAAGCCGCCCTGGTTGACGAAGGTGACGGTGTCGCCAACTTGGATGGTGAGGTCGTTCGGCTCGAACGCGAAGCTGCGCACGGTCACGGTGTGCTCCGCTGCGCTGGTGATCGGGGAAACCGCCAGCACGACAATGACGAGTGCAAGGCCGAGGATCTCTCGCATGACATCTCCCTGTGGGCTGAATTACCGGACCATTCAGAATAGATGCCCGGCTGCGACTCGTCAGCCCATGTCAGCGGAATTCGACCAGCCAGCGGGCAGGTGACCGCCGGAGCGCCCACGCAACCGCCCTCGCCCGCCCTGGCGATGTTCTAGACTGAGACCTTCCAGGACAGGGAGCCACCTCATGGTTCGCGCAGTTCCAGTCGTCTTGGCATGGGCGCTGCTCGCGGCGGCATCGCTCAGCCCCGCCTTCGCCCAGCAGGTTTTCGAGGACGAGCAGCGGGTGGGCGCCGAAACCCCGGAGGGCTGGGCCATGAGTTTCATGACGGCCTCGACACTGCTGACCGGCATCGGCGGCCTCCCCGCGCTGGCCCCGGGACGTATCGCGCTGGCGGCCGAACTGGCCACCATTCCGCGCCTGAGCGACGCGCAGCGGCAGGTCGGCTTCGCAGGCGAAAAGGCGGAAGATCTCAACAAGTCGCCGCTCTTTGGCCGCCTGCGGGCATGGATCGGGTTGCCGGCCGGACTGGTCGGAGAAGTCGCCTACACGCCGGACATCGAGGTCAATGATGTGCGTGCCAAGCGCCTGTTTGCACTGGCGGTCGGACGCGGCTTCCACGCGACTCCGGACCTGCAGGTCAGCGTTCGCGGCTTCATCCAGCGTGGCCGGGCGCGGGGCGACATCACCTGCCCGGCCGGTCTCGCTGGCAACCCGGACCCGGCCGAAAACCCCTTCGGCTGCGCCGCCCGCTCAGAAGACGAGTTGCGGCTCAACTATGTCGGCGCCGATCTGGGGCTGTCATGGCAGCCCGAGCCGGAAGGCCTGGGTGTGCACCTGGGCGCCGGGGTGGCGCGACTGTCGCCCAGCGTCCAGGTGCACGCCCCGTTGCTGGGCGACGCGCTGGACCGCTCTCGCCTGTACACGAGGCGCTACGTGCGCTATTTCAGCGTTGGCCTGGGAAGCCACATCCAGCGCAATGTCGATTGGCAGGCACAGGTGCTCTATGTCCCGCTCGAAGTGGCGCGGGGCGGTGCGTCGCGCGACAACGATGCGTACTGGAGCCTCCGCCTGCTCCTGAGGTGGCGGCCCGCGCTCCTCAACTGACGCGGGCGCGATTCTCACCCGTCCCAGTAGCCCGCCGACGCATAGACCGTCTTCAGGTGCTCGACGAAGAACCGCACCTTGGCGGGGATATGACGCTGCTGGGGATACACCGCGCGCACATCGTAGTCGGGGATTGCGAACTCATCGAGCACCGTGACCAGTTCGCCCCGACCCAGCTCGCGCTGGATCTCCCAGGTGGAGCGCCACGCCAGGCCGACCCCGGCGCGGGCCCAGCGGTGGAGCATCTCGCCGTCGTTGCAGTCGGGATTGCCGCTGACCCGGATCGTCACGGACTTGCCATCCCGGCGGAAGCTCCAGCCGCCGGTCTGGCCACCCTGGGGGGTGAACACCAGGCAGTTGTGGTGCTGCAGGTCGGACAGCTCTCGCGGTACGCCGTGCCGCTCCAGGTAGGACGGCGCGGCGCACACCGCGCGCCGGTTGGCGGCGAGGCGGATCGCGACGAGGTCGGTGTCGGCCACCGCCCCGATCCGGATACCCAGGTCGTAGCCCTGGCGGGCGACGTCCACGACCTGGTCGGTCAGATCGAAGGACAACTGGACCTTCGGGTTGGCGGCGAGAAAGCTCGCGGCATGCACCGCCACATGACGCCGGCCGAAGCCTGCCGGTGCGGTGACACGGAGGTGGCCGACCGCCGACTCCCGCGAGGCGCCCATCAGTTCCTCGGCCAGTTCCAGCTCGGCGAAGACGCGCCGGCAGCGTTCGAGGAAGAGCTGCCCCTCCTCGGTGAGGGTCAGGTGACGGGTCGAGCGATGAAGCAGCCGCACGCCGAGGCGGCGCTCGAGGGCATCGACGCGCCGCCCCAGCATGGCCGGCGAGACGCCGACCGCCTGCGCGGCCCGGGCCAGGCTGCCGAGTTCGACCGCGGAGACGAAGGCCTGCATCTGCTTGAGCTTGTCCATGGCCGGATTCTAAACCTGAGGTACATCTAATAAGTACGAAACAACCATTTCTGAACCAGAGGTAAGGCATTAGACTGCCGCCTATCGTCGCCCGGTGCGGCCGTCGCCACTGCTCCCATAATGGACGCAGCGGTGTCGGGATCTCCGCCCGGCGCATCGTTTTGTCGTCATCAGAAGAGAGTCGAGACCATGACCGAGCGTATCCAGTGCGGCCGCCTCCAGGTGTCCAGCCAGTTGCACCAGTTCATCGAACAAGAAGCCCTGCCGGGCAGCGGCGTCGATCCCGCCGCGTTCTGGAGCGGCTTCGATGCCCTGGTCCATGACCTGGCGCCCAAGAACAAGGCGCTGCTGGCCGAGCGGGACCGCCTGCAGACCGAACTCGATGCCTGGCACCGGGCCAACCCGGGTCCGATCACCGACATGGCGGCCTATCGCGCCTTCCTGGAGTCGATCGGCTACCTTCAGCCAGTGCCCGCGGACGTGCGCATCACCACCCAGAACGTGGATGCCGAGATCGCGATTCAGGCCGGCCCGCAGCTGGTCGTGCCGGTGATGAACGCCCGCTACGCCCTGAATGCTGCGAATGCCCGCTGGGGTTCGCTCTATGACGCCCTGTACGGCACCGACGCGATCCCCGACGCCGGCGGCGCCGAGCGCGGTGCCGGGTACAACCCGGCCCGTGGCGCCAGGGTCATCGCCTTCGGCCGCCAGTTCCTCGATGATGCCGCGCCGCTGGCGGGGGGCTCCCATGGCGACGCCAAGGCCTATGCCGTGGCCGGCGGCGCTCTGGCCGTATCCCTGGCCAACGGCAGCACCGTCGGCCTGAAGGACGGCACCCAGTTCAAGGGCTTCCAGGGCGACGCCGCCAGCCCGTCGGCGATCCTGCTCGGCAGCAACGACCTCCATCTGGAGATCCAGATCAACCGGGCCGGCGCGATCGGCAAGAGCGACGCCGCCGGCGTGAACGACATCGTGCTCGAGTCGGCGCTGACCACGATCATGGACTGCGAGGACTCGGTGGCCGCCGTCGACGCCGAAGACAAGACCCTGATCTATCGCAACTGGCTGGGCCTCATCAATGGCGACCTGACCGACAGCTTCCAGAAGGGTGGAAAGACCGTCGAGCGCCGGCTCAACGCCGACCGGGCGTACACCGCCCCGAACGGCGGCACCGTCGCGCTGCACGGCCGCGCGCTGCTGTTCGTGCGCAACGTCGGCCACTTGATGACCAACCCCGCGATCCTCGACGAGTCCGGCAACGAGGTGCCCGAGGGCATCCTCGACGGCGTCGTGACGATGCTGATCTCCAAGCGCGACCTGACCCGCAGGGGCAACTCGCGCACCGGCAGCACCTATATCGTCAAGCCGAAGATGCACGGCCCGGCCGAGGTGGCCTTCGCCAGCGAGCTGTTCGGCCGCGTCGAGCAGCTGCTCGGCATGCCCGAGAACACCATCAAGATGGGCATCATGGACGAGGAGCGCCGCACCAGCGTGAACCTCAAGGCCTGCATCGCGGCCGCGCCGGCCCGCGTGGTGTTCATCAACACCGGCTTCCTCGACCGCACCGGCGACGAGATGCACACCGCCATGGAGGCGGGGCCGATGATGCGCAAGGGTGATATCAAGAACAGCCAGTGGATCGCCGCCTACGAGCGCCGCAACGTGCTGATCGGCCTGGCCTGCGGCCTGCGCGGCAAAGCCCAGATCGGCAAGGGCATGTGGGCCATGCCGGACCTGATGGCGGCGATGCTGGAGCAGAAGATCGGCCATCCGAAGTCGGGCGCCAACACCGCCTGGGTGCCGTCGCCGACGGCCGCCACGCTGCACGCCCTGCACTATCACCAGGTGAAGGTCGCTGACGTGCAGCGGGAGATCGAGAAGCTCGACCTGGACGCCGAGTCCGACAGGCTGATGACCGACCTGCTGACGATTCCGGTCGTCGCCAAGGCCGAGTGGAGCGCCGAGGATCGCCAGAAGGAGCTCGACAACAACTGCCAGGGCATCCTCGGCTACGTGGTGCGCTGGGTCGAACAGGGCGTCGGCTGCTCGAAGGTGCCGGATATCAACGACGTCGGCCTGATGGAAGACCGCGCCACCCTGCGCATCTCCAGCCAGCACATCGCCAACTGGCTGCGCCACGGCGTCGTCACCCAGGCCGAAGTGGACGCGACCCTGCAGCGTATGGCCGCGGTGGTCGATGGCCAGAATGCGGGCGACCCGCTGTACCGGCCGATGGCGGGCCATCTCGACACCAGCACCGCCTTCGCGGCCGCCCGTGCGCTGATCTTCGAAGGCTGCGCTCAGCCGAGCGGCTACACCGAACCGCTGCTGCACAGCTACCGCCAGCAGTTCAAGGCGAAGGGCTGAGTCTCTCGCGACGCCAATAGCAACGGCTCCCTCGGGAGCCGTTTTTTTTCGACCTGGGGTTGCGGATCCTTCAGGCCGCGTCGCCGCGGAACAGCAGCCGTACGCCGGGGCGCTTGGACTGGCGGGCGATCTCCGCGGCCGTCACCCCGCTCTTGTGAGGCAGACCCGGGTTGGCGCCGTTCTTGTAGAGCAGGTTGGCGACGTCCACATGGCCGTTGGAGACGGCCTTGTGCAGCGGTGTCCAGCCCTCCCGGTCCTGATGATTCACCCGGGCGGAATTTTCGATCAGCACCCTCGCCACCTGGGCGTGACCGCGTCCGCTGGCCTGCATCAGGGGTGAAATGCCGAAGCGGGTCGGGGTGTTCACCCCGGCCCCCCGTTCAATCAGCGCAGGCACGACACGGTTGAAGCCGTTGAGGCAGGCCCAGTGCAGCGGCGTGTAGCCATCGGAGTCGACGACACCCACCGTGGCGCCTTTCTCGACCAGCAGCATCGCAGCATCTTCGCAGGCGCAGAAGGTCGCCCACTGGAGCGGCGTCCAGCCATTGGGCAGCACGGTGTCCACCGACATGCCGGAGGCCAGAATCTCGGCAATCCGCTTGAGGTCGTTGGCCTCGACGGCCTTGCCGAGATCCGCCGCGGTGAAGGTCTTGTCGGCCTCCAGCTCGGGCTCCTGGGCCCACACGTCGTCGATCTCGCCATTGCGCCGCATGTCCTCATAGCACCTGAAGAGGCGGAAGATCTCGGCGCCGACTTCGGGCGGAAAGCCCTGACGGCCGCCCCGCTTGTCGATCAGGAGGTCGTCGAAATAGGCCTCCATGTCGGGCTTGTGCCACAACTCGGCGATCCGGTTGAGGATGCGTTCGAAACGGGCCTCCAGCTCGGAGGGGTATTTCTCCGGATCGGCCTTGAACAGGTCGGCAAAGAAGGGATGCTTCACGGTCGCGCTCTCTGGGTCCGCGACCCCTCAGGCAAGGGGGTCGGCCGTCGATATGACATCAAAGCATACATGGCGAGCCTTGCGTCAGGAATGGCGCCACGACGGGCCTGCACCGCTTGTGACTTCCTGTGTCGCAAGCCTGCGGCCCACCATCATGGCACTCCGCATCCAGCGGCCCGCACCTGCATATGGACCAGGGCTGCGGTCAGCAAGGGCAGATCGCAGGCGCGTGCCTCGCCAATCCGCACGAGCGCTCCGAGCACGTGCTCGTGCTCGGTCGGCAGACCCGCCTGCAGATCCCGCAGCATCGAGGCGGTGAAGGCGGAGCCCGGTTCGGTCAGCAGCCCCAGCGCCTTGCCGCTGGCGTCCCGGGAAACCGCTCGCCCATCGGCCTCGGCGATGGCAACGCATTCGCCATACAGGCGCCGGATCAGCGCGTCGCCATGGGGCGTTGCGACGATGGCGCCGACCGGGGCGCCCATCAGGGTCGTGGCGCCAGCGAGCGTCGCCAGGAAGACCCACTTCTCCCACAGCACGCGTGTGATGTCCTGCGACAGCGTGCTGTCGAAGTGCGCCGCGCTGCAGGCCGCGATGAATCGCTCCGCCACCGCCCGGGTCGCGTCGTCCCGCCCGCCGACCGTCAGGCTGTGTATGTGGCTGAGCTGACGCACCACCCCGTCCGCGCCAAGCTCACCGGCAATGTGGGCGACGCCGCCGAGGACCCGCGACGGCCCGAAGCGTGCGTCAAGCAGGGCCAGATGGCTCCAGCCGTTGAGAAACGGCAGTACGACGGTCTCGGCTCCCACGGCCGGCGCGACGGTGTCGATGGCCGAATCGAGGTCGAAGGCCTTTGGCGCGAGCACGATCACGTCATAGCCGGGCTTCAGGGTCTCGGCGGTCACGCAGCGGGGCGACACCTGGAAGTTGCCATACGGACTCTCGATCCGCAGGCCATCGCGCGCCAGGCGCGCCTGGCGCGCGGGTCGCACGAGAAACGTCACGTCGGCGCCTGCCTGCACCAGTCGGGCTCCGAAATAGCCTCCGACACCGCCCACGCCCAGCATCAGGATCTTCATCCGTCTGCCCTCATGACGCCGACGCGCTCGGGCGCGCGGCGACCCGGTCGCGCCAGGCCTGAAGGTGCTCGAACCCCTCTTTGAGTGGCACAAAGCGCTTCAGCCCACGGGCAAACTCGAGACCGCAGAAGGCCGTGATGTCGGCGATCGTGAAGCGCTCGCCGGCCACCCACGGCTGACTGGCGAGTTCGCTATCGAGCCAGCGCGCCACGTCGCGGACCCGCGCCGCCTGGGACTCGCCAAAATCCGGGAACTGGGGCCTCTCGAGGGGCGCCAGTCCCGGGTGGGTGTGACGGATCCAGTTGGCGATCGCGAGGAACAGATACCACTCCATGCGCCGGTCGGCCATCTCGATGAAGGCCCGCTCCTCGGCATCCACGCCCATCAGGTTCGGTTCGGGAAATCGCCCTTCGAGATAGGTGCAGATGGCCCGGGTCTCGCACAGGCTGCGGCCGTCGTCGAGTTCCAGCACCGGCAGGCGGGCCATCGGGTTGCGGGCGAGAAATTCGGGGCGCTTGTGCTCGTCCTGACCAATCGCGACGACGACCGGCTCGATGTCGCCGATGCCCTTCTCGGCCACGAACATCTGCACGCGCCGCGGGTTCGGCGCCCGTTCCGATACAAAAAGCCTCATGCACCCTCCTCCTGCCCGGAACCCGACCTGCCGTCCCCTCGCGGCCGGCCGGTCTCCATCATGTTGCGCGCCCCGTCGATGAAGCGCCGCGCCGCATCGCCGCCTTCCTGCCGGGAGTCGATCGCCGAGGGCGGCCGCTCGATGCCCCGCTGCACCGCCGGCCGCGCACGGATCCGGTCGAGCCAGGCGCGCAGATGAGGCAGTCCATCCACGGAGACGCCCGACCAGCGGTAGGTCCGGACCCAGGCCCAGTTTGCAATATCGGCGATGGAGTAGTCTCCGGCAAGGTAGTCGCGACCTGCCAGGTGCTTGTCGAGCACCTCGAAGAGGCGCCGCACTTCCCCCTGGTAGCGATCGATCGCGGCCGGGATGCGCTCCGGAAAGTAGCGGTGAAAGACATTCGCCTGCCCCATCATGGGGCCGACGCCGCCCATCTGGAACATCAGCCACTGCATCACCCGGGAGCGCGCCTGCGCGTCCTCGGGCAGCAGGCGCCCGGCCTTCTCGGCGAGGTAGATCAAGATGGCGCCCGACTCGAAGACTGCGAACCCGCCGGCCTCCCGATCGATGATCGCCGGAATGCGTCCGTTCGGATTGATCGCCAGATACCAGGGCTGTTTCTGCTCCAGCGCCGCCAGGTCGAGCACATGCAGCGCATAGGGCAGCGCCAGTTCCTCCAGTGCAATGGAGATCTTGTGGCCGTTGGGCGTCGCCGCCGTGTAGAGATCGATCAAGAGGGGTCTCCACGCTTCCGCGAGTCTTGTGAATTCTGTCAGTGGGACGGGTGGCGCGGGCCGTGTGTTCCCGAAGCAGCGCGCCTCGGCTCAGCCCTGGCGCCGCGGTGGCCCGGCGTTGACCCCGGCGGTCAGCGCAAAGCGCATGGCCGCCTCGCGGGGCATGTCGAGCGGTTCGAGCTGGGTCTCGGGGACGAGCAGCGTGTACCCGCCGATCTGGTAGCTCATCGGACAATAGACCATCACGTCGCCCTCCCGGGCGATACCGGCGGGCAGCATCGAGAAGTCGGTCCGGGTGACAAAGCCGATCAGTCGCATGTCGCTGCCCGGAAGCGTCACCGCAACGACCCTCAGCAGGTCCTGCTGCCCGTCCTGGGTGATCAGGCCGAAGAAGTCGCGCAGCGCTGAATAGACCGATTTCACGAGCGGAATCGACATCACCGCGTCCTCGATGCGGTGAAACAGCTTGCGGAACAGCCAGGCCCGCATCATCAGGCCGACACAGAAGATCGAGAACAGGCCGAGCAGGACGCCAATGCCGGGAAAGCGCATGCCGGTGGGAACGAGTTCGACAAGCAGCGCGCCGAACAGGGATTCGGCGGTCGTAAACATCCAGACCAGCAGGTACAGCGTTGCCCCGATCGGCACCACCGCCAGCAGGCCGGTTGCGAATATCTTGCCAATGACTTTCACGTGTGGACTCTCCCGCGTCGATGCCGGCCGGTGGCCGCTACTGCCGCGTCCGGCGACGGCCCCGCGGCGACTGTGCCACAGTTGGCGGCGACCCAGAAAGGCGCCGGACGCCACTTAAGCAATTCGGCCCCTTCGCGTTATCCTAGCGGGCTGACAGAACAATGACTCGCCCCACGCGAACAGGAGACAGACATGCCCGGACTGCTGCCCGACGTCGACCCGGACGGCCTGCTGGAATACTCGGTGGTGTATACCGACCGCGCCCTCAACCACATGTCGCAGAGCTTCCAGGGCGTCATGCGCGACATCTCGCGCATTCTGAAGCAGGTATACAACGCCTCCGCCGCAGTCGTGGTGCCCGGCTCGGGCACCTTTGGCATGGAGGCGGTGGCCCGCCAGTTCGCCACCGGCAAGCGCTGCCTGGTGATCCGCAACGGCTGGTTCAGCTTCCGATGGACGCAGATCCTCGAGATGGGCGGCATCGCGAGCGAGGAGCGCGTGCTCAAGGCCCGGCGCATCACCGACGAGCATCAGGCGCCATTCACGCCGGCCCCGATCGACGAGGTGGTCGCGACGATCCGCGATTTCAAACCCGAGGTGGTCTTCGCTCCGCACGTGGAAACCAGCGCCGGCATGATGCTGCCCGACGACTACCTGCGGGCGGTCGCGGATGCCGTCCATGCCGTCGGCGGCCTCTTCGTGCTCGACTGCATCGCGTCGGGCACCCTCTGGGTGGACATGCGGGCCCTCGGCGTAGACGTCCTCGTCAGCGCGCCGCAGAAAGGCTGGAGCGGCTCGCCCTGCGCCGGCCTGGTGATGCTCGGCGAAGGCGCCCTCGCGCGCCTGGACGACACCACCAGCACCAGCTTCGCCTGCGACCTGAAGAAGTGGCACCAGATCATGCAGGCCTATGAGAACGGCGGCCACGCCTACCACGCCACGATGCCCACCGATGCCCTGCGCCGGTGCCGCGACGTGATGCTTGAAACCGAGGCCTACGGCTTCGACAAGGTACGCGACGAGCAACTCGAACTCGGCCGGCGGGTGCGCGACCTGCTGGAAGGCGCCGGCTTCATCAGTGTCGCCGCCAGGGGCTTCCAGGCGCCGGGCGTGGTCGTGAGCTACACCGACGACGCCGAGCTGCACAGCGGCAAGAAGTTCGTCGCCCAGGGCCTCCAGACCGCCGCCGGGGTGCCCCTCCAGTGCGACGAGCCGGCCGACTTCCGGACCTTCCGCATCGGGCTTTTCGGCCTCGACAAGCTGCACGATGTCGAAGGCGCGGTCGCGCGCCTGCGATCGGCTCTGGGCGCCCTTTGAGCACCGACCCGACCGGAGCCCCCTGATGGCCGCCGCCAGTCTCCTGGCCCTGCTCGACGACATCGCGACGGTGCTCGACGATGTCGCGGTGCTGACCAAGGTCGCCACCAAGAAGACGGCTGGCGTGCTCGGCGACGACCTGGCGCTCAACGCACAGCAGGTCACCGGCGTGTCCGCCGAACGGGAGATCCCGGTGGTCTGGGCGGTGGCCAAGGGCTCCTTTCGCAACAAGGCAATCCTCGTCCCCCTCGCGCTGCTGATCAGTGCCTTCGCCCCATGGGCGGTGATGCCGCTGCTGATGGTCGGCGGTGCCTTCCTGTGCTTCGAGGGCTTCGAGAAGCTGGCCCACCGATTCCTCCACGACGCCGACGAGGAAGCCGCCCACAAGGCGGCCCTGGCCGAGGCGGTGCGGGCCCCCGGGGTCGACCTGGTGGTCCTCGAGAAGCAGAAGATCCAGGGGGCGATCCGCACCGATTTCATCCTCTCGGCCGAGATCATCGCGATCACCCTCGGCACCGTGGCGGAGGCCGAACTGGTCACCCGGGTGGCCGTGCTGGTCGGTATCGCGATCCTGATGACCGCCGGGGTGTACGGCCTCGTCGCGGCGATCGTCAAGCTCGACGACCTGGGGCTTTACCTGAGCCAGAAGGGCAGCGCGGCCGCGAGCGCGATCGGCAACGCCATCCTGCGCGCGGCGCCGTGGCTGATGAAAGGTCTGTCGGTCGCCGGCACCGCGGCGATGTTCCTGGTCGGGGGCGGCATCCTGGTGCACGGCGTGGGCCCGCTGCATCACTGGGTCCAGGAAACGCTCCACGGTCTTTCGGGCGTGCTCTCGACCCTTACCGAAATGGGCCTCAATGCCGTGGTCGGACTGGTCGCCGGCGCGCTGGTGCTGGCCGGTGTGCGCCTGGTCGGCCGCCTGCGTGGAGGGTCCCATGCCCACGGTTGACGCGATGCACGACAGCGCGGGCGCACCGCCGTCCGAGGCGGTTCAGCCGCCCGCCCGCGCCCTCTCGGTGCTGCTGATCGAGGACAGCGAGGACGATGCCTTCCTGCTGCTGCGGCGCTTCCGGCTCGCCGGCTACGAGGTGCGCAGCCGGCAGGTGTGCTCCGGAAACGAAATGCGTGCCGCCCTGACGGCGCAGCCCTGGGACCTGATCCTGTGCGACCACCGGATGCCCGGCTTTGATGCGATGGCCGCCCTCAACCTGGTGCAGGAGACCGGCCGCGACATCCCGTTCATCATCGTCTCGGGCCAGATCGAGGAGGACAAGGCGATCGCCGCGATGCGCGCGGGGGCCCATGACTACCTCAACAAGAACCACCTCGAGCGCCTCCTGCCGGCGGTCGAGCGGGAGCTGCGGGAGGCCGAGAACCGCAACAGCCGGCGCGCTGCCGAGGAGACCCTGCGCGAGAACGAGGCCCGCCTGCGATCCCTGGCCTCCAACACCCCCGGTCTGATCTTCCAGATGGTGCGCTCGCCCGACGGCGGCCTGCTCTTCCCCTTCGCCAGCGACGCCTGCGAAATGCTGCTCGGCGTCTCGGCCGACAAGCTCGCCAGCCAGCCCGACGGCTTCACGCGCCGGGTCCTGTCGGAGGACCGGGAGAGCTTCCTGCAGGCCCTCGGCCGGGCCGGCGAAGCGGGCGCACGGATCAACTGGGAGGGCCGGGTGTGCACCCCGCGCGGCGGCGTCAAGTGGATCAACCTGCGCGCCTCCGCCCGCCTGCTCGCCGGTGGCAGCATGGCCTGGGAAGGGGTGATGTGGAATATCACCCAGAGCAAGCAGGCGGAGACCGAATTGCGCGAATCCCAGCGCCAGCTGGCCGAACTGTCCAACCACCTCCAGCACGTCAAGGAGGAGGAGCGGGAGCGCATCGCGCGCGATGTCCATGATGTGCTGGGCGGGCACCTGGTGGCCATGAAGTTCGAGATCGCGATGCTCGCCAACAAGCTCGACGCCCCACCCGAGACACTGGCGCAGCGGGCTGCCGCCCTGGGCAGGCTGGTTGACGAGGGCATCGAGACGGTCGGACGCGTCACCCGCGAACTGCGCCCCGGCATCCTGCGCGACTTCGGCCTCGCAGCCGCGATCGAGGGCCAGGCCGAGGATTTCACCCAGCGCACCGGCATCCCCTGCGAGATCCTCTGCGCGGACCACGACATCGAGCTGGCCGAATCCGCCTCGATCGCCCTCTTCCGGATTTTCCAGGAAGCGCTGACCAACATCAGTAAGCATGCCGGCGCCGACCGGGTCGAGGTGCGGCTCACCGAGGAAGGCGACGACGTCATCCTGGACATCGCGGACAACGGCTGTGGCATCGCCGCGGACGACCTGAACAAGCCCCGCTCCTTCGGCCTGCGGGGCATCCGGGAGCGGCTCACCAGTCTGGGCGGCAGCTTCGCGCACGACACCAGCCGCCCCGCCGGCGCGCGCCTGATCGCACGGCTGCCGGTTCATGCCGGGATGGACATCCGGACCGAGGAGACCTAGATGAGCAAGCAGATCCGCGTCCTGATCGCGGACGACCACTCGATCGTCCGGCAGGGGCTACGACAGATCCTGTCGGACACCGACGATCTCGCCGTCGCCGGTGAGGCGGGCAACGGGGTCGAGGCCCTGCAGCAGTTGCGTCAGGCCAGCTACGACGTGGTGCTGATGGACGTCTCGATGCCCGACCGCAACGGCATCGACGCCCTCAAGCTGATCCGCAAGGAGTTCCCCCGCCTGCCCGTGCTGATGCTCAGCATGTATCCGGAAGAGCAGTACGCGATCCGCGCACTGAAGGCCGGCGCCGCGGGCTACCTCAACAAGCAGAGTGCGCCGGACCAGCTGGTGACCGCGATCCGCCAGGTGGCCGGCGGCAAGAAGTACGTCTCGGCCTCCCTGGCCGAGGAGCTGGCCAACGCCATCACCGACGACGACGACCGCCCGCTCCACGAGCGCCTGTCCGACCGCGAGTACCAGACCCTGTGCCTGATCGCGTCGGGCAAGACCCTGACCCAGATCGGCGAGGAGCTGAACCTCAGCGTCAAGACGGTCAGCGTCTATCGGGCCCGGCTGCTCGAGAAGATGCGCCTGTCCAACAATGCCGAGCTGACCCACTACGGACTCAAGCACGGTCTCGTCGAGTGATCGGGTCGCCGCGCACTCGCGCCTCAAGTCGTCCCCTGTCGCGCCGTTGATTGGGATCTGTCCCGACTCTGCTCCATCGTCATGGCGATCGATCGAAACAACCCCTCCGAGATTGCCCGCGAGACCTTCCGCCTGCTCGCCCAGCGGCGGGTGCCGCCGACCCCGGCGAATTTCGAGCGGATCTACCACGAGGTGGCCGGCACCGCGCCCCAGGAAGCCTACCCGGCGCGCAAACTGAAGGCGCTCGCCGCGAGCCTGCCCAAGGACACCACCGAACGCGCGCGCATGGCGCGCCGCTTCGAGCAGAGCGTCGCGAAAGGCAGCTGGGAGGCCTTCGAGGCCCTGATCGTTGAACTGTGCGCCGGCAACGAAAGTGACAAGCCGCTCGCCTGGGGGCCCGCCATTCGCGACCTGATGGCCGAGTACCAGCGTGTTCACCACGGCCTGACTGCGGCGCGCAAGCGCGAAGCCCTGCAGCACGTCCTCGAATCCACCGCCGACCCGGCCACGCTCCACCAGCGCATTGGCGGCCTGGTGCGCGGCTGGCGACAC